>JBCCFK010000230.1:0-7619 GCA_039029775.1 Actinomycetota bacterium
CCGCACCCGTCTTCGAACCACCGCCCGAACCCGCACCCGTCTTCGAACTACCGCCCGAACCCGCACCCGTGTTCGAACCGCACGCAGCACGAGACGGTCTCGCGGAGACGTTCGAGGGCAGCGACGAGCCCGCACCGTCGTGGTCGTCCGCGTCGGTCACATCCGACACCCCGCAGAGCGACGAGCAGGCGGACCGACCGGTCCCGGAGCTCCAGCACGTCGGCGCCCCTGTGGACCCGACCGCACCCACGCCTGCGTGGAACGAACCGGACGAGCTGGCCTGGCTCACAGCCGACGCGGGCCAAGATCCGACCATCCGCCGCCGGGAGGGACCGGTGCCGGGCGTGTGGAAACGATCGCGGCGCGACCTCAGCGACTACATCAGCGAAAACTGACGGTTCCGGGTCGTCAGGGGGTCGGCTGGGGACCGAACGCCCGACGGATCAGCGGCTCGTAGTGGGACAGCGGCGGCGTCGTGCCATCGGGATCGAAGGCCGGCATGTCGTACTTCGCGCAGAACTCCACCGTGTGGTCGTAGAACTCGTGATCGGCCAGCGCGTCCCGCGCGTGCCGGTCCATCCCGATGTGATGCCAGAAGTAGTAGCCCTGGACGGTCCCGTGGTGCTGGACCATCCAGTGGTTCGCGGCCGAGACGTACGGCTTGAGGATCGCGGCGGCGATCTCGGGGTGATTGAACGGGGCCAGGACATCACCGACGTCGTGCAGGAGGGCACACAGGATGTACTCGTCGTCACGGCCGTCGACCTCGGCCAGATGTGCGGTCTGCAGACTGTGGGTGAGCCGATCGACCGCGAACCCACCGTGGTCTCCCTCGAGATGCCCGAGCTGCGCCAGGACGCGATCGGCCACGGTCGTCTCCGCGTGCTCGCGGAGGTTGGTGACGATGATCTGCCAGTCCTCTGCGGTGGACTCGTCCATCCTCGTGAACGTGGCGCGCGGTGTGGTGTCCGTCATGGACACCATGGTGACAGAGCTGGTGTCGGTCAGACCACCGAGAGCGGCTCGGCCGGCTCCGACTCGTCGATGTCGGCCAGCAGATCCAGCTGGTCGCCCTGCGCAGCCCTCAGCCCGTCGTGCCAGTGCTTGCGGCACATCAGCTCGTAGGTGACCTCCGGCGCCTCTTGTGGCTCGTCGATGGCGGTGTCGCCCACCACCTTGAGCGCACCCGTGTACACCTGCACACCGTTCACGAGGCGCGCGTTGTGGGTGGCACGCTCGCCGCACCAGCACCTCGCCTCGACCTGGAGCTCGCTGCGCTCGTCCGCCTGCTCCAGCAGCCGCCTGGTCCCGGGGAAGAGCTCCCCCTGGAACGTGGTGAGCAGACCGAAGGCATACACGTCGACATCGAGTTCGTCGACGACCCTGGCGAGCTGATCGATCTGGCGAGGCTCGGAGAACTGGGCCTCGTCGCAGACCATCGCGTCGAGGCCCCCGCGCTCGACCTGCGTCCGAGCCATCGCGAACAGATCCACCTGCGGATCGACGATCTCCGCCTCGGCCGCGACCCCCAACCGGCTCGACACCTTGCCGGTCTGGCGGTCGAGCTGGGTCGTGAGCAGGACGCCGAGCCCCCGAGCCGCCATGTTGTGGCGGATCTGGAGGGCCTGGGTGCTCTTTCCGGAGCCCATCGTGCCGAAGAAGAAACGCAGTTTCGCCATGGCGTCCGAAACTACACGCGTGTCATCCCGCGGAAAAGGGGCGCGGGGACGCGGCGTCGGGACGGTGTTCGGAGTTCCGTCACCGACCGTTTACCGGTCCGAGCGGATTTCTGCGATTCAAGTAGAGTTCGGTTGGGACGTACAGGCGACACATCGACATTCGACCCCAAGGGGTAGGCGGCAATGCCCTCAACTCGCGACGTCCTGGTGGATGCGGCGGAGCGACTCGTCCGCGACCGCGGGCTGGACGCGCTCACGATCCGATCGCTGGCGGCGGAGACCAACTACGGGAAGTCCACCGTCCACTCCACGGTCGGCGGCATCGGCGCGCTGACCGACGAGCTCGCGTCGAGGGCTCGGGGCGACATGATCCGCGCCACGGCGGGCGGCACCGCACGCCAACCCGAGGATCCCGCCTGGCGCAAGGCGGCCTTCGAACGCCTGGCGGCCTGGATCATCCAGAACCCCCATTGGGCCGAGCTCGGCTTCCGGCCGATCCCGGACCGTTCCTTCGCCCCGATGTTGACCGACGCGGTGCCCGACCTCGGTGGCATCCTCGCCGATGAAGACCAGGCGGCACTGGTGCTGATGGCATCGGCCCGGATGAGCTCGACGTTGCCGCTGATCATCCATGTCGACGACACGGGCTACGGCGGTCAACTCCTCGACGAGGCCGTCAAGGGCATCACCGGCGCGTTTCGAGACCTGATCGCGCTGCGGTCGACGAGCGATCCGCCCTAGCCCGCAGGGCCCTCGCCCTACCCCTGTCCGAGACGGTCAGTCGCCGTCGGCGTCACCGCCGCCGTCAGCGGCGGCGTCCTCACCCGATGCGTCGGCCTCGGCACCAGCACCGAACGCGCCGTCGTCGGCCGCCTGGACCTTCGAACCGAAGGTGTCCTCGTACGTCGGTGGCGGACCCTGATCGGCCGAGCTGGTGAAGACCGATCCGAACGCGTGCTCGTTCGGATTCGGGCCCTCGCCCTTCTTCGCTGGTGCGAACGCGCCCCAGAGCACACCCACGACCACACCGATGACCACGATCGTCACCAGGGTCGAGATGCGGAATGGGGTGACCGCGAAGAGGACGAGGTAGATGGCAACGCTGATGCCGAGGAGCAGTCCGTAGAACCCGCCCCGAATCGGGTGGCGCTGCACACGGACGCCGCGTTGTGTCGCAGTCATGATCACGCCTTCCAGGTGATGGCCGGACGGGAGTTGAACAGCAGCCCGATGATGCCGGCTCCCCCGAAGACGGCTGCAACGGCCGAGGGGGCGCTCAACAGCGGATTGCCGCCCTCGAACTTGATCCAACCGTCGGCGATGCAGAACAGCCCGTTCTGGGATGTGAGCTCCCCCTTGACCGGGAAGATCCCGGCGGGGCGCAGCAAGTCCGGCACCGATCCGACGTCGACCTCGCCGGCGTTTCGGTTCTTCCCGTTCTCGTTGGGGTCACCGCCCTTGTCGAGGGAGATGCCTGCGGTCTTGATCGTCCAGTTGTGCTCCAGCGCGCCGTCGCCGTTGCGAGGGAGGGTGCCGATGTACACGACCGTCTCGTCGACGATGAAGGGGTTGCCGGTGGTGAACGCCCGCTCCCCGAAGTTGTCGCCGAAGGCGTCGATCAGCTGCCCGTCGGGGCCGCCGCCCTCACGGGACGGGATTCCGATCGCCATGTCGATCATCTGGCCGTCACCGTCGAAGGACATCGCGAGGCCGCCGCAGTCGCCCCGCAGCTCGGAGCCCTCGGTGTTCTCCACGATCGTGTTGACGCCGACCGCCTGGAGGTCGTCGGTGATCTCGGCTAGGAACAACGGGTTGCCCGGCTGGATGTCACGCTCGCCGGGATCGCCTTCGTCGACCGAGGCCATGTCGGGAATGCCATCGCCGTCGGTGTCGACGACATCGGGCGTGCCGTCCCCGTCGAGGTCCTGCCCGAAGATCTCATCCGCATAGAACTGCAGCGCTTCGAACACCGCTTCCGGCGTCGCCGCCGGTACGTCATCTCCGTCGTCCTGCGCTCCCGCAGCCACGGCGAGTGGCCCAAGGGCGAGCGCTCCGGCAACGGCTCCGAGGACGACGCGTTTGCACCAATTCGTGCCCGCCATCGTGTTTCTCCTTCCGGCTGTCCCGCTTCAGCCTGATTCGATATCAGTCGATCGTCAGCGGAACGTCAACGACCCTTCGAACGATCGGCGCTTTCCGGGAGAACCTTGAGCCGAGCCTCAAACGCCGGACGCATCACCATCGACGTAGACCCACCGACCGTCGACCCGCTCGAACCGGCTGTGCTCGTGCAAGGAACCGGCTGCCTCGGGGCCCTGGTAGTGCGCGACGAATTCGACCTCGCCGTTCGAATCCAGTGCCTGGCCGCCGACCGTGCCCAGGATCTCGAGCCCGGTCCACCGTTGGCCCGCGACGAGGGTCACATCCGTCGGACGGGTCTCGGGGTGCCACGAACGCCTCAGGTGCGCGACGTCGCCGAGGACATAGGCGGTGTACCGCGACCGCATCAATGCCTCCGCTGTCGTGGCGGGAGCTGTTCCGGCCACGATCGGACCGCAGCATGTGGTCAACGACACACCGCTCGCACAGGGGCATGGATCATCGGGCCTGGGCCCTCGATGCTTGCGTCGCTTGGCCACGTCGTCGGGGTGTTCCGCTGTGCCCGTCGGAGGTGTCAACCGCTAGAGTCGGCGCCACCTGCGGGTGTAGTTCAATGGTAGAACATCAGCTTCCCAAGCTGAGAACGCGGGTTCGATTCCCGTCACCCGCTCTCCACGAGGCCTGAGCCGTCCGGCTCGGGCCTCTTTCGCGTCCATCGACATTGTGAGTCGGTGACGACGAGTGGGTGAAGCAAGATTGATCTGCTATAGAAGGGATCCCTACCGTTCTGGACGAGCTCGTCTCGTCGATCGACGCCCGGACGAGCTGATCGGTCGGCGTCCTTCTGCGCCCGACGACGCGGCCTCCCACCGGCCCGTCGGCGAGGACCGGGCGCAGGAGGGCGCATGCACCTTCGGGGCGCCTCAGCCGTCGCGGAGGGCCTGCCACCAGGCCTGCACGACGAGGGGATGGCCGTCGGCCTTGGACCTGGTCAGGTCGTCGACGTCATCGGGAAGCTCCTGTGGCATCGTCGGGCCGAGGTCGGACGCACCCTGGAGCGGGTCCAGCCACTCCAGCTCGATCGACTCCAGCAGCGACCGGAAGTCCGGCGCCTCGTGGTGGTCGCTGGTCTGGTGCTCCATGAAGGCCAGGTAGTCGTCGAAGGACTCCAGGCAGTAGTACGACCGTGGCTCCGCGCCTCGCCAGTACTCGTAGCGTCGGCAGCCCGGCTCCCGGTTGGTCGCCTCGTACATCATGCGAGCGACCTCCTCGAACTCGGCTTCCTTGCCCTCGTAGATCGTGATCTTGGCCACGAAGGTCGCCATGGTCCTCCCCCTCATCGAACGAACGAGACCGAGTCTGGCCCAGATCCCGGAGCGTCTGCCGGGCGACGCAGCGGCAGGCGTCAGCGGTTGCGGCCCAGCTTCTCCTCGGCGATGCCGACGAGTCGGCCCGCCGCGATCGAGCCGCGACGCAGCACATGCACGAGGCTCTGCTTCTCGGGCCGTTGACCGTTCGCGCGGAACATCGAGCCCTGGTCACCCTCGGGGAGGCGACCTCGCAGGATGATCTGGCTCATGCCCCGCCCGTACAGGTAGTGCTGGCGGAGCATGTTCCGCAGGCCCTTGCGGTGGCGATAGTGAATGACGGCCTCGGGCTCGTAGCGCAGCTCGACCCCGTGGTCGGCCAGGGCGAAGCTGATCGCCATGTCCTCGCCGCGCAGCAGGCTCTCGTCGAAGCCACCGACCGCGTCGAAGTCCGAGGCCGACACGGCCATGTTCGCCGACACGAGATAGGGGTGGCCCAGGTACGACGGCAGCGCGCCGGGCGTGGCGGGCGGCCGCCAGTTCTCCTGCCCCACCACCTGGAGGCGCTCCTCGGCGAGGTGGCCGCCGACGGCGACGCCTTCACCGGTGGCCGACACGATCGTCGCGAGCCAGTCCGGCTCGGCTTCGTCGTCGCCGTCACAGAACACGATCAGGTCACCGGCCGCCTCTCGAGCGCCGACGTTGCGTGCGTGGGACGCGGATCGGACATCGGACGAGTCGACGACGCGGGCCTCGGCAGCCGAGAAGTCGACCGCCAGTGCGGTGAGGGCGTCGATCGCCGTCGGGTCGTCCGTGTTGCAGCTCAACACCAGCTCCCAGCGACCACCGAAGGTCTGAGCCTCGAGCGCGGACAGCTGTAGCGGCAGGAGGTCGTCGACGGATCCGACGGGGATCACCACCGACACGAGTTGGGGAGAGCTGGACACCGCGGCTCCTGGGTGGGCTACGCACGGACCATCGGCAGCGCGAGGGCCGCTTCAAGCGTCACGGTACCGGCCGTGGCCTGAGGGCGAAGGAAGCCGTTCAGACCACCGAGGGCGTGTGATGGGCGGCGAGGAAGCCGTCGGGATGCACGTGGGTGCGGTCGTCGCCGTCGATCAAGAGGTCGGGTGTCGCCCGACCGAGCCACCGCTCGATCAGGCGGTCGGTGTTCTCGTCGGTGCGCCGGAAGCGCTCGGGACCACTGGCCGACTCGTGGTGGGTCACCACCGACGCCGGCTCGTATCGGATGCGTCCGCCGGCCTCGCCGAGTTGCAGGCAGAGATCGACGTCCTCGAAACCGTTCCAGTACCCCTCGTCGAATCCACCGACCCCGAAGAACGCGTGCCGGTCGACCGCGAAGCTGGCGCCGGTCACGACGGCCACGTCGCGGGCACGCTGCACGAGGGGATGGCCGGGGTCGACCTGATAGGGGTGGTGCATCGCGAGCAACGGTGGCTCGCCGTCGTTCTGCACGATCACGACGCCCGCGTGCTGCACGGTCCCGTCCGGGAACAGCAGGAGTGACCCGGCGGCCACCACGTCCTCCTGGTCGAGCGATGCCAGCAACGGCGGCAGCCAGCCCCGCCAGGGCTCGGTGTCGTTGTTGAGGAAGACGAGCCGGTCGCTCGACGCCGCGCGTGCCCCCTGGTTGCAGGCGGTGGCGAATCCCAGGTTCTGCTGGTTCCGGATGACCTTCACGTCGCCGCCGAGCCCGGCCAGCAGGTCGCCGGTCTCGTCGGTCGAGGCGTTGTCGACCAGCACGAGCTCGTAGTCGACGTCGCTCGTGTTGGCGGCGAGTGCGCGCAGACACGCCACGGTGAGATCGACGCGGTTGAACAGCGGGATGATGACGCTGGCCGCGTAGAGGGCAGGCTCGGTCGGGACGAACGGGAGATCGGATGCGCCGGTCATGGATCCTCAGTTCATGGCGTGGGTGAGTCGGTCGGCAACGGCCTGATGGCCACCACCTCGGAGCACCGACACGATCCCGTCGAGCTGGGTCTCCTCGACGAGGTCGAGGTGCTCCACGAACAGCTCGGCAACGTCGTCACGCCCGTGGACGGCTGCGGTCACGATGCCCGTCGTGACCGCCTCGGCGTTCGTCCCACCGGCGGCGAGGTACGACAGGCACGTGATCGCGGCGTGTTCGCCCGGCAGCGTCTGTCGGGTGGCCTCGATGAAGCCCGCGCCGTCGCCGGTGAGCGCCAGCTGTAGGACCGGTGCGAAGTGGTCGACGTCGTCCGCGGTCGCGGCGATCAGCTCCGGCCAGGTCGTGACGTCGCCGCCGTCGGCCGTGAGGTGCGCCGCCTCGTCGAGCGCAGCGCCGAGATCGCCTGACGCGAGGTGGGCGACGACCGCGACGTTTGCGAGGTCGTCCAGATGCGGATCGTCGCAGTCGTCCACCGAGGACCGGACAGCGGCGACGATGTCGAGTGCGACGTCGGCGAGGTCGGACGCGGCGGCACCGGACGCAGCGATCACCCCGGCCCGGACGGACCCGGGCCAGTGCCCGAGCGCCTCGACCGAATCG
>JBCCFK010000231.1:0-7578 GCA_039029775.1 Actinomycetota bacterium
ATCGCCATCGTCGGCGCCGTGGTCTTCTCGGTCGCTGCCGTGGCCCTGGCCCGGGTGCTCGGGTGGGTCACCGACGAGGTGATCGTCCCCGGTCTCGACGAGGGCGGTGTGTCCGACAACCGGGTGTGGACGGGCATCGCGCTGATCGGCGCGGTCGGGGCCTTCCGCGGGGCCGGCGCCGTGGTGCGCCGGTACTACCTCGCGCGCGCCCGCTTCGGGACCGAGGTGGTGTGGCGTCGACAGCTGTTCGAGCAGTACCTCCGTCTCCCGCTGTCCTTCCACCAGTCGCGCCCGACGGGGGAGTTGCTGGCGCACGCCGATGCCGACATCACGGTGGCGTCGATGATGTTGATGCCGTTCGCGTTCTCGGTCGCCACCGTCGTCCTGGTGTTGATCTCGCTGGTGAGCCTGTTGCTGATCCACCCGCTCCTGGCGTTGGTGGCGCTGGTGTTGTTCCCGACGCTCGGGCTGATGAACCACTACTACACCCGCAAGGTGCACGGCCCGGCCGCCCTCGCCCAGGAGCGGGTGGGCGAGGTCTCGTCGATCGCGCACGAGAGCTTCGACGGCGTCCTGGTGGTCAAGGCCCTCGGCCGTGAGGACGCGGAGGTCGCCCGGCTCCGGACCGCGGCCACGGCCCTCCGCGATCAGCGCATCGCCGTCGGCCGTCTGCGTGCGCTGTTCGAGCCCGCGATCGACGCCCTGCCGAACCTCGGCATCATCGGCCTCTTGGCGCTCGGCGCCTGGCTGGTCGACAGGGGCTCGATCTCGGTCGGCGATCTCGTCGGCGCCATGGCGCTCTTTTCGATCCTGGCGCTGCCGATGCGCATCGTCGGCTTCTTCCTGGAGGAGATCCCCCGATCCGTCGTGGCGTTGGCGCGGGTCGACAGCGTCCTCGACGTACCGGCCCCGCCTATTGCCGGAGGGGAGCGCACGCTCGCCCCGGGCCCGGTGGGAGTCTCGTTCTCCGGCGTGCAGGCCGGGTATGACCAGACGCCGGTGTTGCAGGACGTCACCCTCGACATCCACGCGGGCGAGGCGGTCGCACTCGTCGGTGCCACGGGCACCGGCAAGTCCACCCTGGCGGCCACCCTCGCCGCGCTTCATCCGGTCATGGACGGCGAGGTGGCGATCGGCGGGGTCCCCGTGGCCGACCTCACCACCGCCGAGCGGACGTCCACACTGGCGATGGCGTTCCAGGAGACGTTCCTCTTCGCCGACACCATCCTCGAGAACGTGGTCCTGTCGCGCCCGATCACCGACGAGGACGCAGCCGAGGCGTTGCGACTCGCCGGAGCGCTCGAGTTCGTGAAGCAGATGCCCGAAGGCATCAACACCGTCGTGGGGGAGCGGGGCGTCACCCTCTCGGGCGGCCAGCGCCAACGCGTCGCCCTGGCGCGGGCACTGGCCGGCAGCCCGCGGGTCGTGTTCCTCGACGACGCCACGGCGGCCGTCGACCCGGTCGTCGAGGCGCGGATCCTCGAGAACCTCCGGAAGGAACTCGACCTGACCCTGATCATCGTCGCCCACCGCCTGTCGACGATCCGCCTCGCCGATCGGGTGGTCTTCCTGGCCGACGGCCGAGTCGCCGCCACCGGGACGCACGAGGAGCTGATGGCCGTCCCGGCGTACGCGGCGCTCGCGCAGGCCTACGAGGCGGAGGCCGGATCGTGACGGCGGTCCACGAGCGCCCCGGGTCGCTCGATGCCGAGGGTGACCAGATCGGCGCGCTCACGGTCCTCCGCCGCGGCGTCCAGATCTCGCCCGAGCTGCGGAGGGGCTTCCGGATCACGATGGTGATGGCGCTGTGCATGGCGGCCGGCCGTCTCGTGATCCCCGTCCTGATCCAGCAGATCCTCGACCAGGGTGTCCGCGGCGACGACGGCTACCGACCCGGGTTCGTGTACGGGGCGTGCCTGATCGCCGTCGCGGTCATCGCCGGGGTCGGCATCCTGTCGCGGTTCACCTACATGCGGCTGATCCGCGTCGCCGAGAACATGCTGATGGAGTTGCGGCAGCGCACGTTCTCGCACATCCACCGGCTCAGCCTGGCCGACCATGTCGGGAGTCGGACCGGTGTCCTGACCGCCCGAGTGACCAGCGACATCGAGACGCTGACCCAGTTCGCCCAGTGGGGCGCGATGGCATGGGCGATCAACAGCGTGGTCATCGTCGTGACCCTCGTGGTGATGGCCACCTACAACTGGGTGCTCACGCTCGTCACCGTTGTGGTCTACATCCCGCTGATCCCCATCCTCAGCCGGCTGCAGAAGCGCCAGTTCCTCGCCTACGAACACGTGCGGACGAGGGTGGCCGGCACGATGGGGCATGCCTCCGAGGCGGTCCAGGGTGCCGGCGTCATCCGCGCTTACGGGTATCGACCGGTGGTGGAGCAGCGACTCGAGGACGCCAACCAGGCCCAGTTCGCCAGCCAGGCGCACGCCTTCAAGTTCTTCGCCTGGCTGGCTCCGATCACCGATGCGTTCGCCGCCGCGGCGCTCGGCGTGGTCGTGGGCGTCGGTGTCTGGTTCGGCGACGACCTCGGCCTGTCCTCGGGCGAGCTCGTCGCGTTCCTCTTCCTCGTGACCATCCTGTTGAACCCGATCGCCGAGATCGGCGAGATCCTCGATCAGACCCAGACTGCGCTCGCTGGCTGGTGGAAGATCCTCCAGGTGCTCGACGTCGAGGTCGAGGTCGAAGAGCCCGACCGCGGCGCCGAGCTGCCCGGTGGTCCTCTGTCGGTCGACGTGGTCGACGTCTCGTTCGCGTACCGCGAGGGCGGTCCCGTCCTGCACGACGTGTCGCTGACCATCCCGGCGGGCGCGAACGTCGCGATCGTGGGGGAGACGGGGTCCGGGAAGAGCACGCTGGCCAAGCTGCTCGTCCGGTTGGCGGATCCCGGTGTCGGCCGGATCGACGTGGGGGGTGTCGATCTTCGGGACGTGGCGCCCGACTCTCGCCGCTCGGCGCTGCGGATGGTGCCCCAGGACGGGTTCCTGTTCGACACCACACTCGGCCGCAACGTCGCGTACGGACGAGAAGGCGCCACCGAACACGAGGTCCTCGACGCGTTCGATCGGCTCGGCCTCGGCGACTGGCTCGCCGGTCTTCCCGCCGGGCTCGACACCGAGGTGGGCGAGCGGGGAGAGGCACTGTCGGTCGGCGAGCGTCAGTTGGTGGCGCTGGCCCGAGCCCAGTTGGCCGACCCCGGCATCCTCGTCCTCGACGAGGCCACGTCCGCAGTCGACGCCGAGACCGAGGTGGCGCTGACCTCGGCCCTCGAACGGCTGTCCGCCGGCCGCACGACCATCTCCATCGCTCATCGGCTGAGCACTGCCGAACGGGCCGACCTGGTGTTCGTCTTCGACCAGGGGGAGCTGATCGAACACGGCTCCCACGACGATCTGGTGGCCGCCGGCGGGATCTATGCGGGGCTCTACGAGACCTGGATCGGCAACACGCGTCAGTCGTCCGGCACTCCCTGACCCCTCCAGAGAATCTGTGAACCCAAAGTGCGCGCGCTTTTGGGTTCACAGATCCGTCTCCCTTCGTCGGCCCGGGTAGCCTCGATGCGTCCTTCCGAGAATCAGGAGACCCCCCGTGAGCAAGAGCCCCGTTCGCGTGACCGTCACCGGCGCCGCCGGTCAGATCGGCTACGCCCTGCTGTTCCGAATCGCCAGTGGTCAGATGCTGGGCGAGGATCAGCCCGTCATCCTGCAACTGCTCGAGATCACACCGGCGCTGGGCGCACTCGACGGCGTGCACATGGAGCTCGACGACTGCGCGTTCCCGCTGCTCGACAGCGTGGTCAAGACCGACGACGCCAACGTCGCCTTCGCGGACACCGACTACGCGTTGCTCGTCGGGGCCATGCCCCGCAAGGACGGCATGGAGCGCGCCGACCTGCTCGAGGCCAACGGCGGCATCTTCGGCCCCCAGGGCAAGGCGATCAACGACCACGCCAGCCGCGACATCAAGGTGCTCGTCGTCGGCAACCCGGCCAACACCAACGCGCTCATCGCGCAGTCCTCGGCGCCCGACATCGACCCGGGCCAGTTCACGGCGATGACGCGCCTCGATCACAACCGGGCCCAGACGCAGGTCGCCCAGAAGCTGGGCGTGGCGGTGTCCGACGTCAAGAAGATGACGATCTGGGGCAATCACTCGGCCACGCAGTACCCGGACCTGTTCCACTGCGAGGTCAACGGCCAGACCGCGGCCTCGGCCATCGACGACCAGGCCTGGCTCGAGGGCGAGTTCATCCCCACCGTGCAGCAGCGAGGTGCCGCGATCATCAAGGCCCGTGGCGCTTCCTCCGCAGCGTCGGCCGCCAACGCGGCGATCGACCACATGCACGATTGGGCCCTCGGCACCCCAGACGGCGACTGGGTCTCGATGGCCATCCCCTCCGACGGCAGCTACGGCGTCGCGGAAGGGATCATCTCCTCGTTCCCCGTCACCTGCGCCGGCGGTCAGTACTCGATCGTCCAGGGCCTGGACATCGACGACTTCAGTCGCGGCAGGATCGACGCGTCGGCCGACGAGCTGGTCGCAGAGCGTGACACCGTCGCCGGCCTCGGTCTGATCTGACCCGACTCACGGTCGGGACCTGCACATGACACGGCGGTACCGGCTCCGGTCCTCGGTCGTCGCGCTCGTGTTGGTCGCGGCGGCGTGCTCCAGCGACGGATTCGATCCGGGCCTGGAGGGTGGTGCGGCCACCGAGACCGAAACACCGGTCGAGGAGGCCACGCCGTCGGCCGAGCCCACACCGTCGCCGAGCCCCACGCCCGCCGTGGAACGCGTCCAGATCCTGTCGGGCACCGTCACCGACCTCGGCGACCGGCGAGACCTCACCTTCACGGTCGGCGACATCGGCCAGGGGCTCGCCACGGGGACCGTGCCCGACGTCGTCGGCCTGGTGGCCGGGTCGGCGCGCACCCGCGTCGCCTCGGCCGGCTTCGCTCCGTACCTGGTCGAGACCTTCCCCCCGACCGGCGCGATGGATGCCGTGGTCGACATGTGGCCTTCCCCGGGTCTCGACTTCGCGGTGGGAGCCAACGTGTTCCTCGAACTCGACGGTCCGCTCGATGCCGTCCCCGTCGAGGTCGGCGACGAGCTGTCCGGCCTGGTCAACGGTCGTCAGATCCTCGCATTCGACCCCTTCGAGAACTGGCTGGTCAGGGTCTGGCTGGACGATCCCATCGCAGTCGGGCCCGTCGACGGCTCCGAGGCCCTGAGCGGCGGGAGTGGCGAGGAGCCACTCACCATCGGTCGCGAGGTCGAACTCCAGGTGCCGACCGACGACGTCGTGTGCACCACGGGCGAAGTCGTCTCCGATCCGACCGCGCTACCACCGGGGTCCGAGATCAGCTTCACACTCGCCGAGGATCCGGCGGAGGCCATCCGTTTCCGTGCCCCCGAGCGGATCTCGGCCGCCGGCGTGACCGTCGACTGCGGCTGACGTTCACCCGTCGCAGGCCGCGTCGACCTGCTCGCTGAACACCGGACGTTCGGTGAGCACACGCCGGACCTCGGGCAGCGCCTCGAGCTCGTCGGCAGCAGCGCCGACCTCGTCGTCCGGGATCGCCATGCGAAAGCTCGCTGGAAGCAGGTCCGGCGTGACCAACTCGAGGAGCGCGTCGTTGCCGGCGAACAGTTCCTCGGTGAATTCGACGAAGGCTTCCTCCTGGCTGACGTACTTCGCATCGGGGTCCAGAGCGCGGACGGCGCCCTCCACCGTGGCGATTTCCGCGGCTGCGGCATCCGGTTGCAGGAACACGATGGCGTTCACCCCCGGGTCCTCCCAACGGGCGACCGTCGCGCAGAGTTCCGCGGGACTGAGGCCCAACGCATCCAGGGCCTCCTGTCCCATCGCTTCGACGACGGCCTCGTCGCGCCCGCCGGTGACGGCGGTCGTGTCCTCCTCCGCCGGCGGCTCGGGGTCGGCAGTGAACGCCGGATCGTCGCTAGTGCCGCATGCGGTGAGGACGGCCAGCGCCGTCGCCAGCGAGAGGACGGTGAGTCGCCGTCCGGTGCGCGTCACGCCAGGTGGACCGGGTCGCCGATGCGGATCAGCCCGGGGGTCACGACGCGGGCCGAGACCCCGCCCCGCCACTCCGGCTTCAGCGCCCCCATCAACCCCTCGTGGAAGAAGTCCATCAGCCGACACGGCACGGTCTCGGTGGTGACCTCCAGCGCGACCTCGCCCACCCGGACGAGCCGGCTGCGGGTGTCCTCCAGGTCGACTCCCGACACCAGGAGGTTGGCGCGCCGGGTGACGGGGTCCACGTCCTCACCAAGGACGTCACAGGCCGCAGCCCAGGCTTCGGCCGAGATGAGCGTGACCTGCCGCCGCCCGCCGCGGTCGGCATTGCCGACGATGCCCTCTTCGTCCACGGTCGCCTCCGTGACCCCGTCCATGGGGCCCCTGTGTGCTCGCTTGACCCAGATCGCCCCGACCCGCCCGGTCACGATCGGAAGCCCTCGAGCTCCTCGACGGTGCGGGGCCAGTCCTCTTTCAGAAGCCGCGACAGCGAGCGGTCCGCCAGGACCTTGCCGTCGGTCTGACACTGCGGGCAGTAGTTCACCTCGTTCTCCGCGTAGGCGATGCGCTGCACCTCGGTTCCGCAGACGCTGCACGGCTCGCGGAACTTGCCGTGCACGACCATCTCCGGACGGAACGCCGTGACCTTGGCCGGCCAGCCCTCGCCGGTCTCGGCGCGGAGCAGTTCGACCCAGTCGTTCAGCGTGGAGCGGACCGACTCGTACAGGCGGTCGATCTCGTCCTCCTTGAGCTGCTGGGTTCGCTTCACCGGCGAGAGCTTGGCGTGGAGCAGGATCTCGTCGGAGTACGCGTTGCCGATGCCGGAGAACGTGCGCGGGTTCGTCAACGCTCGCTTGAGGGTGCGATTCTCCGCCGTCAGCAGCTCGCCGAACTCGTCGCGGGAGATCTCGAGAGGCTCCGCGCCGCCGCGGTCGTGCTCTTCGAGCATCGACTCCTCGCCGCGGTGGAGCCACATGCGGGCGCGCTTCTTCTTGGCGACCTCGCGCAACATCAGCGCGCCGTGAGCGAACCGGATCAGCACCAGGCCGTCCCGGCCCGGCTTGGCGTCCTTCTTCGTCCAGAAGAGCCGACCGGCGATCATCAGGTGGATCACGAGGAAGAGGTCGTCCTCGAGCTCGAAGATCAGGCGCTTGCCGAGTCGGCGCGTGCCGATGACCTTCTTGCCGTGCGCTTCCATGACGGGCGGGTCGAACGACTTCAGGACCGCCATGCCGCGGACGTCGATCCGCTCGATCGTGTGACCGACGACGTCGCGCTCGATCGAGTCGAGGTACACGACGACGTCGGGGAGCTCAGGCATCGCCCCGCTGGGCCCGGTACGCCTCGATCAGGGGTCCGGGGTCGCCGTCGATGTCGAGCCTGCCGGTGATGAAGGCCTCCTCGGTGCTGATCTCGCCGCTGCTGATCTCGCGAGCGGTCGCCTCGTCCATGCTGAAGGTGACGTCGGCCTCGTCGGCCCGCCCGGCGATCGCACGGTCTCGATCGGGACCGAGTACCAGGTGGTAGCTGCG
>JBCCFK010000232.1:0-7482 GCA_039029775.1 Actinomycetota bacterium
CTGGCTCTGTAGACGATATCTGGAAAACGCTCAAACTCGACGGCCTTATTCTAAGCGGTGGAAATACTCTGGTTGCGTACGCAGATGAAACAGATGAGCTGGAGAACCTTAGCGCTGAACGGGATGCTTATGAGCAGGCTTTATTGAAAGCAGTCCGCCGCCGAGAACATCCAGATCCACGGTGGCATCGGCTTCACCTGGGAGCACCCGGCACACCTGTACTTCAAGCGTGCCAAGAGCTCCGAGCTCCTGTTCGGTGACCCCACCTACCACCGCGAGCTCCTGGCGCAGCGAATCGGGATCTGACAACCGTCAGATCCCGAAGAGACACAGCATCGGACACCACCGAGCGCGTCTCGACGAGACAGCATCGGACACCACCGAGCGCGTCTCTGAGCCAAGCGAGGTCACGTCGCAAGACCGGCACCCCTTCGGGGGTGTCGGTTCGCGTTCGCGGGTCATACGACCCGGTTCGACACCACGTCCCGCGGTGCCGTCGACGCCGTCCGACGACGTGAACGCCAGGTCGGCGAACTGGGTCCGAACGACCCAGGTCGGTCCGGAACAACGCGGCCTACAACCGTCCCCATGGCGAAGTCTGTTTCCACCCCCGTGCGCACGCGGACGGCTCGGGCGCGTGCCCTCGCGGCCGCGCTCGCGATGTCGCTCATCGCAGCCCTGCTGATCCCCTTCACGGCCGTACCGGCCGCGGCCGCTCCGGTCACCGATCCGAACATCGCGGCCGGCAAGGCCGGGACCCTGTTCACCCTGACCTTCTCGGCGATGGAGGGAGCGCTGCTCGACACCGACAACTTCGGTCCGTCGGGCACCGAGGTCGTGACCTCGCTGTCGATCAAACCGGAGGCCGAGCGGGTGACGGCCGAGTACCTCAGCGATGTCGACATCTTCTTCGACGGCTGGGTCTTCTCCGAGCTCTGGGAGACCGACGAGATCAACACCATCGACGAGTGGGTCGACCGCGGTGGCGTGATCATCCTGACAGAGGACGCGAGCTTCTCGGACGAGCTCGGCACCCTCTTCGGCGCGCCGACCGTCTCCGAAGTCGACTCGGATTCGATCACACCGGCGCCCGTGCTGACGCCGGTGGCCGGTCTCACCGCGCCGGAAGCGGACATCGTGACGGGCCCCTTCGGGACGATCACGGGGATGACGCCGTTCGGCACACTCGGCAATCTGGGCTGCAGCACCGTCGACAACGGCACGTGCAACGCACCCGGCCTGGTCGGCGACGCCGACTGGACGCCGATCTACGAGGACGGCGACGGAAACGCCGTGGTCGCGGTCCGCGACTGGGGACTCGGGCACGTGATCCTCACGACCGACGAGGGCATCTTCCGGTCTGTCAACGAGGACGCCGCGCTCAACATCTTCTCCTACGCCCTCGGCTTCACCGAGGACGCGCTGGTGCCGCTCAGCGTGACCGGGCCGACCGGCTCGCTCGCGATCGACAGCGGCGACCCCCTCGCCCTGACCTTCGGCACCACGGGCGGCGACACGTCCGCCATCACGTGGCGCGCCGCCGACCTGCCGACCGGAGCGGTCTTCGACACCGCCACGGGAGGCATCACCGGGACACCGGCGGACGGCACGTGGCCCGTCGTGGTCACCGCGTCGCCCGCTACGGGCCTCGAGGGCAGCGCGTCGTTCACGATCTACGTCGGACCGATCACCGTGGGCGCCGTCGGCGACCAGACCGATCGTCAGGGCGACCCGATCGACGACCTCGAGATGACGACCACCGGCGGCGACGGCAGCGCGATCACCTGGTCCGACAGCGGGTTGCCGGCGGGTCTGTCGATCGACCCGAACACCGGCGTGATCTCCGGCACTCCCACCACCGCAGGCACCGGGACGGCCACGATCACGGCGACCCAGGGCCTGGACAGCGACATGGTCGACTTCGACTGGACGATCACCGACAATCCGGCGCCCGTCGCGGTGGCCGACAGCGTGACGGCCGACTTCGGAGTCGCCATCAACCTGGACCTGTGCGCCAACGACACGCTCGCCGACGAGCCGACCACGGCGGCCATCACGGGCACGCTGCCCGACGGGGTGACCCAGACCGACTGCGTCCTCTCCGGCACCCCCACCGCCGACGGCACGACCAACCTGACCTACGTCCTGACCGACGACGACGGCGACATGTCCGCTCCTGCGGCGATCACCATCACCGTCAACCCCGAGCCTGACCCGGACCCCGATCCGGACCCGGACCCCGATCCCGATCCGGACCCCGATCCAGATCCGGACCCCGACCCCGATCCCGATCCGGTGTTCTGCAAGGGCCGCGAGGCCACCATCGTCGGAACAGAGGGCGCGGACGTGCTCCTGGGAACCGAGGGTGACGACGTGATCGTCGGCCTCGGCGGCGACGACCAGATCCGCGGCTTCGGCGGCGACGACCTGGTGTGCGCCGGGCCCGGCGACGACCTCGTCGTCGGTGGCCCCGGGGCGGACGAGCTCTGGGGCAACAGCGGCGACGACACGATCCGCGGCAACTCCGGCACGGACACGATCAGTGGCGGCCCGGGTGCCGACAACATCGAGGGCGGTTCCGCAGCCGACGTCATCAGCGGCAACAAGGGTCGTGACACGATCCGGGGCGGCACCGGCGCCGACGAGATCAGCGGCGGGTCCGCCGGCGACGACATCCGGGGCAACAAGGGTCGCGACACCATCGACGGCGGCACGGGTGCCGACGACATCCACGGCGGCTCCGCCCGCGACGAGATCTCCGGTGGAGGCGGCGACGACGAGCTGACCGGTGGCAGCGGCGGAGACACCCTCGACGGCGGCAGCGGCACGGACGTGTGCGATGGCGGTACGGGCCCCGACACCGCGACCGCTTGTGAGACCCGCATCTCGGCGGCGCGGCTCCAATAGCGCTGCGGCAACGACACTCCCGCCGCCGAGCAGCAGACGGGACAACGACCGATACCCTGCGCGGCGTGAGTGACGACGCCCTCGCCGAGCGGGTCAGGTCGCATCTGGCGAAGCTGTATCCGGGAGCAGATCTCGATGCGCTGGTGCCGGCCGCGATCGCAGCGGCCGGCATCGACGCGTCCACTCCGGAGCCGCCCGCGCAACGGTGGACCAGCTCGGACGCGGTGCTGATCAGCTACGGCGACAGCGTGATCGACGGCGAGCGCCCACCGCTGCAGGTGCTGGACGAGCTGGTGGCGAAGCATCTGGCGCCCGTCATCTCGGTCGTGCACGTCCTGCCGTTCAACCCTTACAGCTCCGACCGCGGCTTCAGCGTGATCGACTACGACGCGGTCGACCCGGCGCTCGGTACCTGGGACGACCTCGACGCCCTGGGCCGGTCGGTCGACCTCATGGCGGACCTCGTCTGCAATCACGCCTCGAGCCAGTCGGCATGGTTCCAGCAGTTCCTGGCCGACACCGAGCCCGGACGATCGTTCTTCATGACCGCTGCGGTCGACGCCGACGTCTCCTCGGTGGTTCGCCCTCGCAACCTCCCGCTGCTGCACCCCTACGAGACCGCGGCCGGGACGCGTCATGCGTGGTGCACCTTCTCGGCGGACCAGGTCGACCTCGACTACCGGAATCCCGACGTCCTGCTCGCCATGATCCGTGTTCTCGATCGGTACGTCTCCCACGGCGCCCGCTTCGTCAGGCTCGACGCGGTCGCCTACCTCTGGAAGGAGCTCGGGACCTCCTGCATCCATCTGCCCGAGACCCACGAGGTGATCCGGCTGTGGCACACGCTCCTGGCGGCCCGCGCTCCCGAGGTCTGCATCGTCACCGAGACAAACGTCCCCTCCGAGGAGAACCTGAGCTACTTCGGGAACCGGGACGAGGCGCACATGATCTACAACTTCAGCCTCCCGCCGCTGATCGTCGACGCCCTCCTCAGCGGTCGCGCCGACCGCCTGCGGAGCTGGATGATGCAGATGCCGCCGGCCCCGCCTGGCTGCACCTACCTCAACTTCCTCGCGTCCCACGACGGCATCGGCGTCCGGCCGGCCGAGGGACTGCTGAGCGACGACGAGATCTCGCTGCTCGTCGGTTGCGCGGAGGACGCCGGCGGGCTGCACGGGACCTATGACGCACCGGGCGGGCCGCGCCCCTACGAGCTCAACGTCTCGCTGTGGGACCTTCTCGAGCCGGCCCAGTTCGTGTGCGCACACGCCATCATGTTCGGCGTCGAGGGCATCCCGGCCGTGTGGATCAACAGCCTGCTGACGCAGAGCAACGACCGGGAGTCCGCCGACCGATCAGGCGTGCGCCGTGACATCACGCGAGCGCGTGTACACCTCGAGGATGCGGTGGACGTCCTCGCCGACGAGACCTCACCGCGGGGCCGTGCATCGTCGGAGCTCCTGCGGCTGCTCGAGATCCGGTCCGATCAGCCGGCCTTCGACCCCGGGGCGACACAGTTCACCCTGCAGCTCGGACCGGACCTGTTCGCGTTCTGGCGCCAGAGCCGCGATCGGACCCAGAGCATCTTCGCCGTGCACAACTGCACGGCCGACCACACGCAGCTCGACCTCCACACCCTCAACCTGATCACCACCGACAACTGGCGCGACCTGATCTCGGGCACGCAGCTGCACCCCGGCCAGGCCACGATCGACCTCGAGCCCTACCAGTCGGTCTGGATCACGAATGCCTGACGGGCTCGCCGATCAGGCATTGTCCGCCTCGACGGCATCGGTCAACATCTCGTAGACATCGGGCAGCGCGTCGAGGACGACGGTCCACGACGGCATGAACGGGAGCTCCATCGGCCGCGACAGGTAGTCGTCGCCGGCGGTGGTGATCGCCTGCGCGAACAGCTCGACCAGCTGTTCCTCGCGGTGCCGATCGACGGAGTAGCCGTTCATCTCCGCGTCGTGCAGGTACTGGTCGACCATGTCGAGCGCCATCCGGTAGTAGGTCGCCTTCAGAGTCCGGAACACGCCGGGCGAGAACACCTCGCCGCTGATGGCGAGCTTGCGCACCATCGACTTGGAGATGTCGATGGCCATCCGGTGCAGCCCCCTGGTCGGATCGTCGGCCCCGACCTCCTGGTGCTTGTGGTCGTAGGCGTCCGCGACGTCGACCTGACACACGCGCCTCGCCGTGTAGTTGCGATAGACCTCGCTCAGGACGCCGATCTCGAGTCCCCAGTCAGCCGGAATCCGGAGCCCCCGGACGACGTCCGCGTCCATGGCGAATTCGCCGGCGAGCGGGTACCGGAAGCTGTCGAGGTAGTCGAGGTACGGGTGGGGACCCATGGTCTGGCGCAACGCCCGAACGAGGGGCGTGACCAGGAGTCGGGCCACCCGCCCGTTGAGGCGGTCGTCGCCAGCGCGGAAGTAGTACCCCTTGCAGAAGGCGTAGCCGAAGGTGGGACTCGCCACCGGATACAGCAGTCGGGCCAACATCGAACGGGAGTACGTCACGATGTCCGCGTCGTGGAGCGCCAGCACGTCGGAGCGTCCGGATGCCAGGAAGTAGCCCATGCAGTACCAGACGTTGCGACCCTTTCCGAGTTCGAGGGGCGCCAGGTTGCGCTCCAGGAGCTCCTCGTGAACCGCGCGGAGGCGGGGCCCTTCGTTCCAGAGGATCCGATGCGGTGTCGGCAGGGCGTCGAAGAAGCCCCTGGCTCGCTCGAACCCGGCTTCGTCGGCTCGGTCGAGGCCGATGATGATCTCCTCGAGGAAGTCCACCCCGGACAGGACCTCGACGATGCCGGGCAACCCGGCGCCGTCCAGCTCGCTGGCGAGCGCCGGGATCACCAGCGCCATCGGCCGGTGCTCGCCCCACGCCCGCAGGTCGGACTCGAGGTCGTCGAGCGGCCGGTTGCCGAGGTCGTGCAGCGTGGTGATGACGCCGTTCTGGAAGAAGTCACCCATGGGGCCGTCAGTCTGGCACCACCGCGGCGGTAGTCTCGGGTCATGCACAAGATCGAGATCGCCTACTGCGTCCCTTGAGATTATTCGGCCCGCGCCGTGAGCGCGGCAGCTGATCTGCTGAGCAACTATCAGCACGTGATCGAGTCGCTGACCTTCGTCACCGGCGACAAGGGCATCTTCGACGTCACCGTCGACGGGGACCTGCTGTACTCCAAGCACAGCACGGGCCGCCACGCCGACGATGGCGAGGTGCTCGCCCTGTTCATCGACAAGCACGGCGAGGGCGTCGCCCGCTACGGCACCTGAGAAGTCAGGCCGACAACGACCAGTCCACGGGCTCCCGCCCCGCGTCGGCCAGCGCGTCATTGGCGCGCGAGAAGGGCCGGCTGCCGAAGAAGCCCCGATGGGCCGACAGCGGTGACGGGTGCGGTGACTCGATGACGACGTGCTTCGAGCCGTCGACGAACGCCTTCTTCTTGCGCGCGGACGCGCCCCAGAGGATGAACACGACCCGCTCGGTCTTGGCGTCCACCGCCCGGATCACCTCGTCGGTGAAGGTCTCCCAGCCCCTGCCCTGATGCGACGCCGCCTTGTGGGCACGAACGGTCAGCGTGGCGTTCAGGAGCAGGACTCCCTGGCGCGCCCATTCCTCGAGATTGCCGTGCCCCGGCGTCGTCACCCCGACGTCGGTCGCCAACTCCTTGTGGATGTTGACCAGGGACGGCGGCACCTGCACGCCGTGGCGGACCGAGAAACACAGGCCGTGCGCCTGGTCGGGTCCGTGGTAGGGGTCCTGCCCGAGAATCAGCACCTTGACCGACTCGTACGGCGTCAGGTGCAGCGCGGCGAACACCTCGTCGTGGGGCGGGTAGACCGCGTGGCCGGTGCGCTCCTCGTGGACGAACTGTTGGAGCTCAGCCCAGTAGGGCTTGGCGAACTCCTGGCGCAGGATCGGGTTCCAGTCCGTCTTCATCGGCGCCGACCCTAGCGGTCGCGGGCTGGACCGAACCGGGGTCGACGGGCTCGGGCGAGCCGACCTCGAGCATGGCCATGGCGTCGACCATCGTCATCTCGCGGGGCGGCCGCAACGCATGTCGGGGCGCCTGCCACACCAGCCCACTGGTCGGGCGGTAGAAGCGGCCTCCCCGTGCGCGTACCGGACGGACGGCGCCGGTCATGGTGGCGCCGAGCGAAGCGACCATCGTCACCATGGCGACGCCGGCGACCACCGCCGTCTTCTTGTTCATCGGCAGGGGCAGCCGCCCGATCATTCTTCGATCTCCTCTTCGTCGACGGTGGCGCGGTCGGTCTCGACCTGCACCACCTGCATGGTCACGGCCACGGTCTGGCCGAGTTCGTCCGCCAGGTGTGCTGCGACGTCCTCGGCGTCGGGCATCAGCGGCGAGTCCGTGATGACGATCTCCACGACCAGGCCCTCGTCGGCGCGTTCGGTGGTGATGTCGACCACCTCAGCGGACCAGCTGGCCTCCTCCACGAAACGATCGACCACGACGCCGACCTCCTCGGTGGGGTCGCTCGCCGGCAGCACGTGGCCTCGTGTGAAATGGAGGGGCAGCACCATCACGATGACCGCGAC
>JBCCFK010000233.1:0-7474 GCA_039029775.1 Actinomycetota bacterium
AGTCGATCATCCGCTGGGAGTGGGACGGCGAGACGGGCTATGGCCTGGCCGACCGCTGCGGCCTCTCCTCCTACTTCGCCGACCTGGAGGTCGACCGATGACCGACACCCGACCGCCCACCCCGAGCGCCGAGGACCTCCAGGCGTTCAAGGACGACCCGCTCGTGGCACTCCCCCGCCTCTTCGAGACCTACGGGGACCCCTTCCAGATGCCGAGCCAGGCGGGGCCGATGGTCCTGACCGCCGACCCCGACAGCTGCGAGCGGGTGATGAAGGGCCACCTCAGCCGCGGTCCGCTCCACCGCCGCACCGAGCCGACCCAGGGCGCCGGCATCAGCATCCTCAGCGGCGACGAGTGGCGCCGCACCCGCTCGATGGTGAGCCCGTTATTCACCCACGGCCACCTGAAAGGCCTGTCCGACTTGATCGCCGAGGGAGCGAGTCGCGGGCTCGACGGGCTCGACCGGTACGCCGACTCCGGCGAGGTCGTGGACCTCATGCACTTCATGCCGTCGGTCACGATGGGCGTCCTCATGCATGCGATGTTCTCCGACTCGCTCCGAGACGGCGAGATCGAGGCGATGATCGGCGACTACGCCCACATCTCGAAGTGGAAGGGTGGGCTCATCAAGACGGCGTTCGAGCCCGAGGGCACGCCGGTGCCCCACGAAGCCGAGGGGTTGGCCGCCCTCGCCCGCATCGACGAGATCATCTACCGGATCATCGCCGAGCGCCGCACCGGCGGCGTCGTGCGCAACGACCTGCTCCAGCTCCTCGTCGACTCCGAATACGAGGAGGACGGGTCGAAGCTCACCGACGAGGAGGTGCGGAACAACACCACGACCCTCTTCATCGCAGGCTTCGACACCACGTCCTTCGGGCTGTGTTGGACGCTCGCGGCGGCGTTGACCTCGGACCGCTGGACCACGATGGTCGAGACGGCCGACCAGCTGGGCGACGAGCTGCCGACCCTCGACCACTACGAGCGCCTCTCCTACCTGAAGGCGGCGTTCGACGAGGGCCTGCGACTCCAGGGTCATCCTCTGATCCCGCGCCAACTCGCCAGCGACGAGACGATCGGCGAGTACACGATTCCGGCCGGGACCATGGTGACGATGAGCACCTGGGTCATGCACCGCGACCCGTCGCTCTGGGACGCACCCGAGGAGTTCCGACCCGAGCGCTACCTCGGGCCGGAGAACGCGGGCCGCAACCGCTGGCAGAGCCTGCCGTTCGGCGGCGGGCCGCGAGTCTGCATCGGCATCAACTTCGCCTACATGGAGGCCACCTACGTCCTCGGTCTCCTCCTTCGCCGGTACCACCTGCATCCCGCGCCTGACTGGGAGCTCCGCCCGACGTACGTTTTCAACGTGATCCTCGACGGGGGTCTCCCCGTCACCGTCACGCGGAGGTGACACCGATGAGCACACCGACGAACACAGCCGCCGACGCCAGCCCCCAACGCCGCAAGGTGCGCCTCGACTTCGCCGACAGCGAGGCGCGCTGGAACCCGCGCCACGAGCAGTTCGCATACCTGGTGAACGCCATATCCACGCTGCTGCCCTATCTGGAGCGCTTCCTGGTCGATTGCGTCGACGGCGCGCTGGAAGACATCCCCGAGTCCATGCCGGAGCTCCGGCGGGAGATGGCGGACTTCTGTTACCAGGAGCGCCGCCACAACGCGAACCACGTGTTGTTCAATCGCATGATCGCCCGGTACGGATACGACCAGGAGCTCGCCGACGCCGAGCCGAAGCTCGAGGAGTACTACGGGAAGCTGCGCGAGCGAGGCGACCGGTTCGGCCTCGCGTGGTGCGAGGGCTTCGAGACCGTGGCCCCGTTCGTCGGCGTGTTCATGTTCGAGCACGGCGACGAGTTCGGGCTCAGCGACTGGTCCGATCCCACCAATGCGCTCTGGCTCTGGCACATGAGCGAGGAGTTCGAGCACCGAACGGTCTGCAACTACGCGTACAAGGAGCTGTACGACCACTACCCGACCCGCATCCGGGGGCTCTGGTCCGCCACGATGCACCTGTTCGTCTACAGCGTTCCGCTGGCCTGGAAGATGGCCCAACGCGACTGGGCCGACCTGCCAAAGCGCCGGCGCCGCCGCAACGAACGCCGATTCGCGTCGATGCTGCTTCGCCTCAGCGCGTACATCGCCCCGCGGCTGATCGGGCGGGCGATGCGACCCTCCTACGACCCGGCCGGGATGCGGCCGCCCGAGGGCATGCAGGAGCTCCTCGACCACATGGCGATCGACCACGGGATCGCCGAGTCCGCCTGACCCTGCCGGTCACATCCCGCGCGTGACCTTCGAGGCCGAACGGATGGCGGCGTGGATGGTGTCGGTACCCGCAGCGTTGCCGATGACGTGGACCCTGAAGTCTCCGTCGAGGTGCTCGTCGGCCATGTAGGTCGCGAGCTCGTCGTTGAGGTCGTGGAAGGTGACGATGCAGACCGTGTCGGCCTCGTAGGTCCGCTCGGCCTTCAGGCCGAGGCCGTAGACGGTGACATCGGACTCGGTGATGCGCCTGAGCGCCATGGCCGGGATGAAGTCGACACCCTCGGCGAAGAGGCGCTCGCGACTCGCCTCCACGGTCGCTGCGGGGTACGGGATCTTCGCACCGAGCTGTTCGTGGCGGCTGATGATCGTGACCGCGCAGCCGGCGGCCAGCAGCTTGTCGGCGACCGAGACCGCCTCGAAGGTTCCCGTGTCGTCGTAGACGATCGCGTTGGCCCCCACCTGCGCCCTGCCGCCGAAGCCCAGCACCTCCCAGCTCGTCGACACATGAGGCAGGTCCGCGCCGGGCACCGGAATCGTGGGCGACGACAACTGGAAGCCGGCTGGCTTGGGTGTCGAGCCGGTGGCGATGATCACCTCGTCTGGCGCCGCGCTGATGATCAGATCCGGGTCGACCGGCGTGCGCAGATGGACGCCGACTCCGAGTCGCTCGAGTTCGTCGGCCAACCACCTCGTGATCGCCTCGAGGTCCGACCGGGGCGGAACCGACGCGGCCATGCGCACCTGGCCACCGAGTTCGCCGGTCATCTCGTAGAGATCGACCACGTGGCCGCGGAGCGCCGCCGTGCGAGCGGCTTCGAGCCCGGCCGGCCCGCCGCCCACGACGAGCACCTTCTTCTTCACCTCTGCGGGACCGGGTGTCTCGAACGGGACGCGGGTCTCGGCTCCCGCAGCCACGTTCACGACGCATTGGATCCGGCCGACCGTCATCAACTGGGCGACGCAGCCCATCGAGGTCCCGATGCACGGGCGGATGTCGACCTCTCGACCCTCGCGGGCCTTCGCCACCAGGTCGGGGTCGGCGATCATCGCCCGCACGATCGACACCATGTCCGCCTTGCCCGTGCCGATGATGTGCTCGGCGTGGTCGACCGTCATGATGCGGCCCGTCACGATCGTCGGGACGTCGACGACCTTGGTGATCTTCTCGTTGTTCTCCAACTCGTAGCCGAGGGGCTCGTCGAGCGTGGAGAGGAACTTGTGGAATCTCCAGTACGTGCCCATCGAGACGTCGAGGAAGTCGATGTCGGGCTCGAGCTCCTGTGCGATGGATTCAGCTTCGATGTGGTCGATCCCGCCCTCGATGAACTCGTCGCCCGAGATCCTGATCCCGACCGGGAACCCGGCGCTGACCTCGGCACGGATCGCACGGAGGACGTCACGGGTGAACCGGACGCGGTTCTCCAGCGAGCCCCCGTAGTCGTCCTCGCGGACGTTGGTGGCCGGCGACATGAACGAGCCGAGGAGATACCCGTGGGCCGCGTGCAGCTCGATCCCATCGAGGCCGCCCGCTTCGACCCTGCGTGCCGCCTGGGCGAAGGCCTCGACCAGGCCCTGGATCTCGCCGATGGTCATCACGCGCGGGGTCACCCCGACGATCGCGTTCGGGATGGCGCTGGGGCCCGCAGGCCGCTCGCCGCGCGTGTTGGTGATGCCGCCGTGCCAGAGCTGCTGGAACACCTTCGTCCCGTGCGTGTGCATCCGCGAGGCGAGCTCCTCGTACCAGGGCAGCACCTTGTCCGAGTACACGGGTATGCCCGTCGGCGAGTCGGTGCTCACGCCTGCGATCTCGATGATGGCGAGACCGACGCCACCCCTGGCCCTGGCCTCGTGATAGGCGATCAGATCGTCGCCGAGCGTCCCGGTCGAGTGCGCTGTGCGGACGATGCGGTTCGGGATCGTGGCGCCGCCGATCCGTTGCGGCTGGAAGACGTGGGGATAGCGCCTCTCCCCCGGCAGCCGCTCGTCGCCTGCCATCACGCCGGGTCCCAGGCGACGGGCAACGACTCGACGCCGTGCAGGACAGGCGCGGAGATGAACGTCGGCTCGCCCGTCAGGCGCAGGTTCGGCATCCGGTCGAGGATCGCCTCCAGCGCGACCGCACCCTCGATCCGGCTTAGCGGCGCGCCCATGCAGTAGTGGATGCCCTTGCCGAACGCCCAGTGCTTCTTCAGCGACTCGAGCTCGCGCGTCACGTCGAAGCGTTCGGGATGGTCCCACGCTCCGGGGTCCATGTTCGCCGAAAAGAACGTGCACATCACCTTGGAGTCCTTGGGCAGGGTGACGCCGTGGAGGTCGGTCTCCCGGGTGTTCGTCCGGAAGAGTCCGTGAACCGGCGCATCGAAGCGCAGACTCTCCTCGACGGCGTTCGGGATGAGGCTGCGGTCGTTCTGCACGAGCTCCATCTGCTCGGGAAACTGCAGGAGACGCCACACCATGTTGCCGATCATCTGGGTGGTGGTCTGACTGCCGGCGATGAAGAGGAACCCCATGAACCCCAAGACGTCGCCGTCGGTCAGCACACGGCCGTCCAACTCGGCGGTGAGCAACGCTGTCAGGGTGTCCTCGGGGAGCTCGACGCCCTCGGCGATCATCCGTCGTCGCTCGCCGAGCATCCGCATGAAGTAGTTGATCTCGTCCTCCCGATCGGGGTCGCGGCGGTCACCTTGTTCGGCCCGAGCGGTCTGCTCGTCGGCGTGCTTGGCGATCACCTGGTCCGCCCGAGGGCGGATCTCACGGCAGTAGTCGGGATCGAGTCCCAGCAGCCAGGCGATGACGATGAGCGGGACCGGCGTCGCGAGGAGCTCCATCAGGTCGCCCTCGCCTCGACCGATCCACGTGTCCATCTCGTCGTGCACGAGTGATCGGATCTCGGGTTCCATGGCGAGGAGGGCGTCGGGGTCGAAGGCCTTCTGGACGAGTCGACGGTCGGATGTGTGCTGGGGTGGGTCGACGCTGACGAGCACACCACCGCCGGCGTAGGCCAGGCCGGGCCCGTGCTCGGAGGTCCACAGGCTCGGCTTGCGCAGGAGCTTCTTGACGTCCTCCTCGCGCGTCACCGCCCACCAGTCGTACGGCTCGCTCGCATGAGCGAGAGGGCACTCCTCACGCATCCGGGCGTACTCGCTGTGCGGATCGGCGCGAAAGCGCTCGGAGAAGAAGTCCCAGTCGTCGGCGCTGTCGTCAGCCATGCCAACCCCGTTCTGTGCTTGCAGCGAAAAGTGAGAGCAGACTAACTTTCTTGCCGATGACCGCGCAAGCGCCTTCCCGACGAACCGGCCGCCCGCCGAAGAGCGCCGACGCCATCCCCACGCGGGACCGACTGATCGCCGCCGCGATCGAGGTCTTCGTCGAGCGTGGCTTCGGGCAGGCGAACATCACCGAGATCGCGGAACGAGCCGGGATCTCGGGGCCCGCCGTGTACAAGCACTTCGACGGCAAGGCGGACCTGCTCATGGAGGCGGCCCGGCACAGTCTCGACACCACACTGCGCGGGTCGGCGGTGGGAGGTCAGGACCCGAGCGAGACGGCCCGTCGCTGGCTCTCCCCCGGGTTCGAGCCGACGCGGCGGCTCCTCCTCGAACTGCACCTGACCGCAGGCCGCGAGACCGACCTCACCTCCCTCTTGGCCGAGTGGCACCTCGAACGGACTGCGCTCTGGCAGACCAACGCACACGAGACCGTCGACCGCATCAAGGCCTTCTATCTGTTGTTGCTCGGGCTGGCCCACGTCGACTCCCTGTCGGCGCTCGACGCCGACCCGGCACTCGTGCAAGATCACGTCGACCGCATGGTCGACGCGCTGTTCGCCGAGACCGCCCCGACTCGACCCGCCCCAGGGAGCTGACATGAACATGCCCGCACTCACCGACCTCGTCGACCTGTCCGGCAGACGGGCCCTGGTCACCGGAGGCTCCAAGGGCATCGGTGCGGCGTGCGCACGACGGCTGGTCGAGGCCGGGGCACACGTCACGATCGCCGACATGGACCCGACGGGCGCAGACGTGGCTGCGGCGATGGGTGCCGACTTCGTGCCCTGCGACATCACCGACGCGGACCAGCTCGAGCAGGCGGTGGACACCGCGGCCGGCAACGACGGCCTCGACATCCTCGTGAACAACGCCGGGATCTACCCAACCACCGGCCCGGTGTCCAAGGTCACCGACGAGTTCGTCGACCGCATGCTCGACGTCAACGTCCGAGCGCAGTTCAGCGCCACCCGCGAGGCGGCCGCCCGCATGCCGAGGGGCGGCGCCATCGTGAACATGGCGTCGATCGCCGCGCTCGGCGGCGGCGCCAACATCTCGGCCTACTCGGCGTCCAAGGGCGCCGTCGTCTCGCTGACCCAGGCGCACGCCCACGAACTCGGCCCGCAGGGCATCCGCGTCAACGCCATCGCCCCGGGCATCATCGACACCCCGGGCGTCCAGGAGCAGATGGAGCCCCTGAAACAGGGAGGGCTCGACATCGAAGCGCGGATCGCCGCCAACCCGGTCGGACTCGCCGGCCAGCCCGACCACATCGCCCGCGGTGTGCTCTTCCTCGTCTCGGACCTGGCGGAGTTCGTCAACGGCCACCTGCTCGTCATCGACGGCGGCTCGACCGCCTAGGAGTTGCACCATGGACGTCTTCGAAGCGCTGAGCACCAATCGGGCCATGCGGTACCTCAAGCCCGACCCGGTCGACGACGACCTCGTCGAACAGATCATCACCGCGGCCACCTGGGCACCGAGCCCGGGAAACTCCCAAGGGCGCGATTTCGTCGTGGTCCGCGACCAGGCGAAGAAGGCCGCCATCGGCGACGCCATCGAAGCCGTGATGGCCGATCGCGTCGCTGCGATGGAGCGACCCGACCGGACGCATCGACTGATGCTCGACGGGACCGAGCACCTGGTGCGCACGTTGAAGACGTGCCCGGTTCTGATCCTCGTCTGCGGCAAGACCGTCTACCCGTACCAGGCGCCTCGCGAGTCGTTCGTCTGGTCATCGATCTACCCCGCCGCGCAGAACCTGATCGTCGCCGCGCGGGCGCTCGGGCTCGGCACGGTGTTCACCACGTTCCAGGGCACCGCCGAGCCTGTCATACGCCAGAACCTCGAAATCCCCGACGACGTGCACATCGGCAGTCTGATTCCGGTCGGCTGGCCCGACCGCAAGATAGGGCCGCTCA
>JBCCFK010000234.1:0-7454 GCA_039029775.1 Actinomycetota bacterium
CCAGAGGTTCGCGGCGACGAAGAAGGCCACCGCGCCGATCCACGCGGTCAGCGTGCCGACGAGCAGTGCGGCGCCGCAGAGCATCGACGTGAACCCGAGGTACATCGGATTGCGGGTGAACCGGAACGGGCCGCCGGTCACCAGGCGCCCGGGGTCGTCGAAGGTCTTGACGTTGGTGCCGATGCGATTGAACAGGCCGGCGCCGCCGAGGTTGAGCGTGAGTCCCACCGCGGCCACGGGCACCCCGAGGGCTCGGATCGCCCACGTCGTCGGACCCAGGACCGGTACCACCAGGCCGACGACGACCGAGGCCACCAGCAGTGGCAGGAACAGCAGAGGGGGAAGCAGTCGCTGCATACCCCGATCATCCAACCTCGACCGGGGTCGAGGTCAAGCAGTGCCCGACTTCGGAGCCGGGCTACCGGATGGTCCCGAAGAACGCGCGCAGGTCATCGACGACCAGCTCGGGCTGTTCGAACGCCGCGAAGTGGCCGCCGCGCGGCATGTCGGTCCAGTGGGTGAGGTTGTACGACGCCTCGCACCAGCTGCGCGGCGACTTGATGATCTCCCGCGGGAACGACGCTGCGCCGGTCGGGATCTCGACGGGGCTGCGGTCGCCGAACGCCCCGAAGCTCTCCCAGTAGAGGCGAGCCGACGAGGCCCCACAACCGGGCAGCCAGTACAGCATCACGTTGGTCAGCATCTCGTCGCGGGTCAGTGCGTCCTCGGGGCTGCCGTCGTTGTCGGTCCACTTCCAGAACTTCTCCACGATCCACGCCATCTGCCCGACCGGGGAGTCGACGAGGCCATAGCCCAGCGTCTGCGGTCTCGTGCGCTGCTGGGTGGAGTAGCCGGAGTCCCAGAGCTGGTACTCCTGTTGGGCGGCGATGGCGTCCTTGTCCGCGTCGGTGGGATCGGCCAGCGCCTCCTCGGTCGGGCGACCCAGCGGCATGTTCACGTGGATCGCGGCGCAATGACCGCGGTTCTCCCGACCGATCTGGGTCGTGATCGCCGAGCCCCAGTCGCCGCCCTGAGCGCCATAGCGCTCGTAGCCGAGCCTGACCATCAGCTCGTCCCACATGGTGGCGATGCTCTCGACGCCGGTGCCGTGGGTGGACGGCTTGTCGGAGAACGCGTAGCCGGGGATGGAGGGACACACGACGTGGAACGCGTCCTCGGCCCGGCCGCCGTGGTCGGTCGGGTTGGTCAGCGGGTCGATGATCTTGTGGAACTCATAAACCGACCCGGGCCACCCGTGGGTGATCAGCAACGGAAACGCGTCCTCGTGGGGCGAGCGCTGGTGGATGAAGTGGATGTCCAGGCCGTCGATCTCGGTCATGAACTGCGGGAACCGGTTCAGCTCGGCCTCCGCGGCGCGCCAGTCGTAGCCGTCGGCCCAGTACCCCGCGAGCTCACGCGTGTAGGCCAGGGGCATGCCCTGGCTCCAGTCGTCGACGCACTCGGCCTCGGGCCAGCGGGTCGCCGCGATCCGACGCTTGAGGTCGTCGAGATCCTCGTCGGCGATGTCGATCGTGAACGGGCGGATGTCGGTCACTGGGCCCTCCCTGGGACTCCCGGTTCGGCGTGGGTAACCGTAGGACAGCAACGCCGACGGGCGCCTCCCGAACCCTCGTGCAAGACTCGGACATGGCGCTGGGAGATGTGGCACCGGCATTCGTGGAGATGGCCCACCGAATCGTGTGGGCCTCGGTGGCCACGGCCGATCCCCAAGGCCGCCCGCGGTCCCGAGTCCTGCACCCGATCTGGGAGTGGGACGGCACCGGCCTGATCGGCTGGATCGGCACCGGGCCGACGCCGGTGAAGCGCAGCCACCTGAGCCACAATCGGAACGTGTCGGTGTCGTACTGGGCGCCGACACAGGACACCTGCCAGGCCGAGTGCGAGGCGGAGTGGGCGTTCGACGAGTTCACCTGCACGCGAGTCTGGGAGATGTTCAAGCACGCGCCGGCACCGCTGGGATATGACCCGGCGATGATCCCGGGGTGGGACGACGGCCCGAGCTCGGAGAACTTCGCGGTGCTGCGGCTCATGCCGTGGCGTCTTCGCGTGTTCCCGGGTTCGTTGCTGTTGTCGGGCGAGGGCGAGGTGCTCACTTGGCACCGGTGACCCCACCGGTCAAGCCGATGCTGGCGAAAGCGGTCCACGAGCTCCCGCCCGGCGAGGACGGCGACCTGATCTTCGAGCCGAAGTGGGACGGCTTCCGCTGCATCGTCTTCCGCGACGGTGACCACGTCGAGCTCGGCAGCCGGAACCAGCGGCCCTTCACCCGGTACTTCCCCGAGCTGATCGAGCCCGTGCGGGAGCAGTTCCCGGATCGAGCGGTGATCGACGGCGAGCTGGTCGTCCCCGGCCCCGACGGCCTCGACTTCGACGCACTCGGTCAGCGGATCCACCCGGCCGAGAGCCGGGTGAACATGCTGGCGGAGGCCACGCCTGCGAGCTTCGTGGCCTTCGACCTGCTGAGCCTCGGCGACCGCAACCTGATGGAGGAGCCGTTCGCCGAGCGGCGCCGCATGCTCGAGGAGGTGGCGGCCGATTTCACCGACCCGTTCCTGCTCACGCAGTCCACGACGGATCGCGACATCGCCCAGGAGTGGTTCGGACGCTTCGAGGGTGCGGGCTTCGACGGCGTGATGGCGAAGCCCGCCGACGGCCCGTACGTCGAGGACAAGCGCGTCCTGTTCAAGGTGAAACAACAGAAGACCGCCGACTGCGTCGTCGCCGGCTACCGGATCCACAAGTCGGGAGACGGCGTGGGCTCCCTGCTCCTCGGCGCGAACGACGACGACGGCAACCTGCGCCACGTCGGCGTGGCTTCGAGCTTCAAGGCCGCCGACCGGCCATTGCTGCTCGAGAAGCTGTCCGAGCTCCATCTCGACGACATCGCCGAGCACCCGTGGGGTGGCTGGGCCAGCCAGACCGCGGAGACGGCGGACGGCAGCATGCCCGGCGGCCCCAACCGGTGGAACGCGCAGAAGGACATGAGCTGGATTCCGATCGCGCCGGTCCTCGTGGCCGAGGTCCGCTACGAGCACGCGACGGGCGGCCGGTTCCGTGGCGTGTCCCGACTGAGCCGCTGGCGACCCGACCGCGAACCGGCGTCGTGTCACGTCTCACAGCTCGACCACGGCGTTCCCGACGAGATTCGAGCCATCTTCGGCTGACGGTGCGAGGCGGCGACCGCCCGCGCTCAGTGGACCTGACCGGTGACCTTCGTCGGTGTGAAGACGACGACCTGACGGCCCTCGTCGATCATCGCCTGGCGGAAGTCGGCCCAGTCGTCGTGCTCGCCGGCGACCGCCCGGTAGACGTCCACCAGGGCGTCGGCGGTGGCATCGTCGGCGGCGGTGGTGATCGGCGTGAGCTCGACATCGCCCTCGAACGACAGGTAGGACCACGAGGCCGGATCGGTGATGTGGATGACCGCCCGCGGGTCCCGCGCCAGATTGCGGGTCTTCGCCCGATCACCGGTGACCGAGATGCGGATCTCGTCACCCATGACGGCGTAGACGACATCGGACGACTGAGGTCGCCCATTGCCCCTGATGGTGATGAGGACGCAGTGCTTGCGGTCGGCGGCCCAGGCCAGCGCCGTTTTGAGATCCATCAGCTGGTCCGAACGATCAGGACCGAGCACGGGGCGTGGTGGCTGACGGCATTGGGCACCGAACCGAGAATGAAACGGCGCTTGCCGGTCATGCCCTGGTTGCCCACCACGATCAGGTCCGCCTCGACGCTCTCCGCATAGCCCAGGACGGCCTCGGGACCCGACTGGGTCTCGACGTGGACCACGACCTCCACACCCTGGCTGCGAAGCGGTTCCGCCTGGGTGTTGAGCTCCTCCTCGAGACGACCGATCGCCTCGTCGGACATCGTCACCGGGACCGCCATCATGCTCGCGTCGGCGATCACCGCGCTGCCGCAGCCGTGGACGAGATGCACCGTCCCTCCGCACAGGTTCGCCAGCTCACCGGCGCGGGCGACGGCCACACTCGCCGTCGCCGATCCGTCGGTCCCCACCACGATCGTCGAGTACATGCTCACCTCCGGTCCCGGGTCCGGCCCGGATGACGGGGACCCTAGTTGGTCTGCGGTGTCTCATATCGAGCTGCCGGACGCGGGCGGCCCGGGTCGCCTCCGGGGAGGGGATGACCCGGGCGCACCGGCCGGATGCGGACTGCCCGTCTCCGGAGTTGGGGTCCGGAGTCGGGCAGCCCTGATCCAAATCCGCCGTCGCTCGCCCGGGGGAACTGGGTCTGCGATGGTGACGGATCGAGAGTGGTGCCCGCCGCCCGCATCGGCGGACACCCGATCGCTTGATGTCGGCATCATGCGCATCCGCCCATGCGCAGCTCTGTCGCACACATCACAGAACACGAGTGACGCTCGGCACACCGCGCGCGAACCGTCGCCTAACGTCGGTCCATGGACCTCGAGGAACTCTCGGCGCGCGCCGCCATCACCGACGCCATCCACACCTATGCACGCGGCATCGACCGCTGCGACGCCGCGACGGTGAAAGCCGCCTTCCACGAGGACGGCATACTCATCGACTACGGCTCGCCCGACCCGCAGCCGGCACCGGTGTTCGCCGACTACGCCTGCACCAAGCTCAAGTCGGCGTACCTCGCGACGCAGCACCGGGTGACGAACACGTTGATCGACTTCCGCGGCGACTCCGCCGTCGCGGAGAGCTACGTGCTCGCGTATCACGTGCAACAGACCGACGGCGGCAGGATCCTGCACACCTTCAACGGCAGATGGATCGACACCCTCACACCGAAGGACGGCGTGTGGCGGATCCAGCAGCGCATCCTGCGGGTCGACTGGACCCGTCAGGACCCCTGGGGAGAGGACATGGCCGGGAACTACGTCCCGAGCCGCCGAGACCGGATCGATCCGGTCTTCACGACGTAGCGCCGCCGCCGCGACGGCTCACTTCTTCAGACGCCGGCTCCCGCCGTGCCAGTCCTCCTCGACGCCCACGTCGCCGGGCTCGACCCCGAAGGCACGGAGCTGCGGCTGCTCGCGCAGCGACCGCTTCATCTCGGCGAAGCCCGGGAACGACGCGAGCGCGACGACGTGATCCCAGAGCTCGACCGCCTGTTCGTCACCGGGCAACCGGGAGATCACCGGACCGAAGAACGCGACGCCCTCGGGCGGCTGGAAATGGATGATCGGCGTACCGACGTCCTTGCCCGTCCGTCGCAGCGCGTCATCGGTCTCCGCCTCGATCACGGTGTCCCACGACTCGTCCTCCAGCGCGTCGGTCAGCGACGCGGGTAGCCCGGCGGCCTCGAGGAGCGGGCCGACGTGCTCGGGTGTGCCCATCGCCCGGCGTCGCCCCTCCTCGTCGTCGGCGCGGGGCGTGTCGAACACACTCGTGCCCAACTGGGTGTACAGCGGACCGATCGCGGCGCGACCGTGTGCCTCGCGGGCGGCAGCACACACGCGCAGCATGCGCAATCCGGCGTTGTGGCCGGCTTCGTACTCGGGCGGGAAGTGGGCGTCGTAGTCGATGTGCTTGTTCAGGATCCGCAGGGAGATGAACCGCCAGTCGACGGCGTACTCGCGCTGGGACGCCACCTGCTCGACCCAGCGACTGGTCAGCCACGCGAACGGGCAGACCGGATCGAAGTGGAAGTGGATGTCGTAGTCGGTCACGTCCCGACAGTACCGGGACGCCGATCGCTACCCGACGGCCCTCGGCGCAGAACCAGGGGGACCTTTGCTCGGGCCGCGCGTCACGGCTCGATCCCTGGCATGAGCTGGTGTTTCGCGGCTGTAATGCCATCGCGGGAGAGTTGACGTCATGGTCAGAACGACGGGGTGGGAAGGGGCACTCGAGGTTCGGGTGCTCGGCTCGGTGGACGCACGGGTCAACGGCGCCTCTGTGGATGTCGGCGGTTCTCGGCAGCGTCGACTGCTCGCCGTACTCGCCGTCAACGCGGGTCGGGTCGTGCCGCTCGATGCGCTCGCTGAGTATGTCTGGGACGACGACGACCGGCCGGAAAACGCCGTCGAGGCGATTCGCACGTACGTGTCGCGACTCCGTCGAGCACTCACCAACACCGGCGTGGAGGGCGATCGGGTGGTGGTCACCGAAGCGCCCGGCTACCGACTGGCCCTCCTGGAGGGCCAGCTCGACAGTTCGAGATTCGAGGGCCTGATCGCGTCCGGGTCCACCACCGACGCGGACGCGCCAAGGAGCGCTCTCGCCGTGCTCGACGAGGCGGCGACGATCTGGCGAGGCCGGCCCTATGCAGAGTTCGCAGACCGTCCCTGGGCCGAGGCGGAGGTCGCCAGGCTCGAAGCGCTCCACAGTGTGCTCGCCGAAGAACGCGCAGCCGCGCGGTTGGAGCTCGGAGCGCACAACGAGGTGATAGCCACGCTCCAGGGTCTCGCCGACGACGACCCGCTCCGCGGTCGTGTCGCCGAACTCCTCACGCTGGCGCTCTACCGCTCGGGTCGGCAAGCCGAGGCGCTCAGGGCTGCCGCGCGACATCGAGACGCACTGAACGCGGTGGGTCTCGATCCCTCGCAGGAGTTCGCCGAGCTGGAGTCAGGCGTGGCCACGGGCCAGGACGACCTCCGCGCGCCGCCGGCGGGGACGAGATCGGTCCGCGGGTACGAGATCGCCGAGAGGATCGGTGACGGCGCTTTCAGCATCGTCTATCGGGGCGTGCAGCCATCGCTGGGTCGTGAGGTGGCGGTCAAGCAGATCCGGAGCGAACTCGCGAACCGGCCCGAGTTCATCCGGCGGTTCGAGGCGGAGGCGCACCTCGTGGCGAGCCTGGAGCATCCCCACATCGTGCCGCTCTACGACTACTGGCGCGAGCCCGGAGCCGCGTTCTTGGTGATGCGGTGGTTGCGGGGCGGCACGCTCGAGTCCGAGCTCGTGCGGCATCGGCTCGACGCCCAGCAATGCGTCGCGCTGGCGGGCCAGGTCGGGGCCGCACTGGAGGTCGCTCACCAGACCGGCGTCGTCCACCGCGACGTCAAGTCCGCGAACATCTTCCTGGACGGCGCGGGGAACTACTTTCTCGGCGACTTCGGCATCGCCGTGGACAACTCCACCCGGCACGATCCCGAAGCCCTGCTCTCGGCCGGGTCGCCGGCGTATGCCTCGCCCGAACAGCTGCGCCGTGAACCCGTCGGACCACAGGCCGACATCCACGGGCTCGGGATCGTGGTCTACGAGGCGTTGACCGGTCAGCTGCCGTTCCCGGAGGAGCAGACCCAGGCCGCGTTGCTCCACCGCCAGCTGAACGACCCCGTCCCGCCGGTCACCGCCCAGCGGCCGGACCTGTCGTCGATGGTCGACGAGGTCCTCGCCCGCGCGACTGCGAAGCCTGTCGACGATCGATACGGGTCGGGCTACTTGTCCCTTGTCCCTCGGCATTCCCAGCGCAACCCACTCAATTCTACGCCCA
>JBCCFK010000235.1:0-7429 GCA_039029775.1 Actinomycetota bacterium
AGGGTCAGCCCCTGGGTGGCGTAGCGACGGGCGAGCCAGACGATGCCGGCGGCCGGGTGGTCGAGCACGCCCGCCGCGACCCCGGTCTCCTCGATCGTGCCGTTGCGGTACCCGAGTGCGCCGATCCAGCGGAGGTCGACCTCTCGCGGGCCCACGGGTCGGCCGCCGCAGACGATCCCGGCGTCGGCGGCGTTGTCCGAGATGGTGTCGATCACCGTCCGCGTCCGGCCGGTGTCGGGGTCCTTGCGGAAGGACCGTGCGGCGATGAGCTCGACCGCCGGGGAGACGTGGTCGGTTGCGTCGAGGACGTCGTCGACGGTGAGGTCGGCGCCCGCCAGGTCGGTGGCCAGGACGAAGGCGAGCTCGATCTCCAGCTTCGGGTCGCAGAACCGGGCGGCGTCGAGCGTCGAGTCGGGCTCGAACACCATGTCCCTGGTGAGGAACCCCGAGTCCGGTGTGGTGATGTTCATCGCGGCCTGCATGGCCCGGGACGTCAGGCCGATCTTGTGGCCGACCAGCTGCTCGCCCCGGGCCAGTTTGCGGTCCAACCACGCGGCCTGGACCCGGTAGGCGTCGTCCATCGTCATGTCGGCGTGGACCGACGTGCTCTGGCGGATCTGGGTCGCCGTGGCCTCGGCCTGGTCGAGCAGCGCAGCCTCGGCTCGGACGGCGTCATCTGTCAGTGGCATCGGACCCGCCGTTCGAGAAAGTGCCCACTCGGTGTCAGACCCACGTGGGCACTTTCTCGGTGGGAGGGGTGGTGGCTCATCGGGATGCCTCCTGGGGGGTGGCTTCGAGGTCGAGGGTGGCCAGGTCGTGGAGCTCGTCGAGGAGTCGGGCCAGCCGGTCCGCCCCGAACGCGGTCTCGATGGCCGTGTAGCGCTGTTCGGACTCGGGCGCGATCGCCCGGACCTGGGCCGCGCCCGCGGCGCTGAGGGCGATCAGGGATCGGCGCTGGTCGTCGGGGTCGACCGCTCGGACGATCAGGTCGCGGTCCTCGAGGTTGGCGAGGATGCGGGACAGGCTCGGGGCGAGGAGGAAGGTGCGTGCCGCCAATTCGCCCGCGTCGACCGGCATGTCGGTGGCCGTCAGCGCGCGGAGGACTCGCCACTGTTGCTCGGTCAGGTCGTGCTCGGCCAGGAGCGGCCGGAAGAGCCGCATGGCCGATTCCCGAGCCTGCAGCAGGGCCATCGGGAGCGACGCGTCGAACGGCCGCATCGGTGCGGAGGTCACTGCGGTTCCGGTGCGGTCAGGCCGGCCTCGGCGGTCCCGGGTGCGAACTCGTCGGCCACCGTGTTGCGCAGCGTGCCGATCTCCGGAACGTGGACCTCGATCACGTCGCCGGGCTCCAGCCAGACCGGCGGATCGAAGCGGGCGCCGGCACCGGTCGGCGTCCCCGAGAAGATGATGTCGCCCGGTCGCAGCTCGGTGAAGGTCGACAGGTAGTGGATCTGGTACGGGATCGAGTACTTCATGGTGGCCGGCGTGTCGTCCTGGCGGAGGTCGCCGTTGACCCGGGTGGTCAGGTGGAGCTGCTCGAGGTCGCCGAACTCGTCGATCGGTACCAGCCAGGGTCCGATGGCGCCGCTCGACCGCCAGTTCTTGCCCTGGGTGACGTTGAACTTGGCGTGACGCACCCAGTCTCGGATCGTGCCCTCGTTGCCCAGGGTCAGGGCCGCGATGTGGTCGCGAGCGTCGGCGATCGGGATCCGGCGGCCGGGTTGGCCTCCGGGATGGTGGCCGATCACCACGACGATCTCGCCTTCGTAATCGAGTTGTGGGCTCTCCGGCGGTCTGACGAGCGGGCGCTCGTGTGCGGTGAAGGAGTCGGGGAACCGCGGGAAGACCGACGGGTAGGCGGCGTCGGTCTTGTCGGCGTACTCGGCGGCCCGGCCGCCGTAGTTGACGCCGATGCAGAAGATCTTGCGGGGCCAGGGGAGCGGTCGCTCGAACACAATGGCGTCGAGGCCGTGGTCCGGGGTCGCGCCCTCGAACTCGCGGGCCGCTGTGAGACCGGGTCCCGCGAGCAGGGCCTGCATGTCGGCCACGTGTGGCATGCGGGCGGTCAGGTCGATGACGCCGTCGCCGTCGCCGCTCACGACCCCGAAGCGGCTGTCGTCGTCGACCGAATAGGAGATGAGGCGTGTCATCGATGCTGCTCCGTGGGCTTCCCTGACAATGGTGAACATGTTAAACATATTGTCGGAAGCGAGGCCAGGACAGGCATGCCCCACATCACCATCGAGTACTCCGCCAACATCGCCGAGCACCACGACGTCGACGAGCTCGTCGCAGCCGTCCACCGGGCTGCCCTCGCCCATGGGCTGCCGGACGTCACCGGTCTGCGGACGCGTGCGGCGGAGCGGGCGCACTACCGGGCGATGACGGGCGACCCGTCGTTCGCGTTCGTCGCGATCCACTGTCGGATCGGCCCCGGGCGAGACCAGGAGGCCAAGCGCTCCTTCATCGAGCAGACGCTCGACGCAGCCGAGGCCGCACTGGCGGACACTCCGCTGGCCATCGCCTGGTCGATCGAACTCACCGAGCTCGACCCCGAGCTCCGCATCAACCGAAACCACGTCCGCACGGCGATGGAGGCCGACCAGGCGCCGTCGGGTCACGTGGCCGACCACCCGGAAGGGGCCTGATGGCCGGATCGACCCACACCTACGACGAGAACCTTGCCGCAGCCGAGCAGCATCTCGCCCGCTTCGCCGAGGAACCGCTGCCCCATCTGATCGCCGGTGAAACCGTGCCCTCGCGCTCGGGCGAGACGTTCGAGAACGCCTCGCCGATCGACGGCGCCGGCCTCGGCCACGTGGCGTCCGGCGACGCAGCCGACGTCGACGCGGCGGCCAGTGCGGCGGCGGAGGCCTTCGGGGCATGGAGCGCCACGCCCGGCACCGAGCGCAAGCGGATCCTTCACGGCGTCGCCGACCTGATCGAGGAATGGGCGCACCAGATCGCCGTCACCGAGTGCGTCGACACCGGCCAGACGATGCGCTTCATGTCCGCGGCGGCGCTCCGCGGCGCCGCCAACTTCCGATTCTTCGCCGATCGCGCCCCCTCAGCGGCCGACGGCCTGTCGCTGCCCTCCGCCGATCATGTCAACTACACGACCCGCCACCCGATCGGCCCCGTCGGTGTGATCACGCCGTGGAACACGCCCTTCATGCTGTCGACGTGGAAGATCGCGCCGGCGCTGGCCGCCGGCTGCACCGTCGTGCACAAGCCCGCGGAGTGGAGCCCGCTGACCGCGCATCTGCTCGCCGAGACGGCGCTCGAAGCCGGGCTGCCGCCCGGCGTGTTGAACGTGGTCCACGGGCTGGGCGAGACCGCCGGCAAGAGCCTCACCGAACACCCGGCCATCAAGGCCATCGCCTTCGTCGGCGAGTCCGCGACCGGCTCGATGATCCAGGCGCAGGGCGCCCCGACGTTGAAGCGCGTCCACTTCGAGCTCGGCGGGAAGAACCCGGTGATCGTCTTCGACGACGCCGACCTCGACCGGGCGGTCGACGCCGTGGTGTTCATGATCTACAGCCTCAACGGCGAGCGGTGCACCAGCTCGTCCCGGGTGCTGATCCAGGAGTCGATCCACGACGAGGTCGTGGAGCGGGTCGCCGAGAAGATGCGGAACGTACCGGTCGGCCACCCCCTCGACCCTTCGTCGGTGATCGGGCCGCTCATCCATCCCCGCCACCACGACAAGGTCTGCAGCTACCTCGAGATCGCCCGCGAGGACGGTGCCACGGTGATCGAGGGCACGCCCTGGGCCGACGCCCCCGAGGGCGGGACCTGGGTGGCCCCGATGCTCTTCACCGACGCGCGGTCGGACATGCGGATCGCGCAGGAGGAGATCTTCGGGCCGGTCCTGACGGCGATCCCCTTCACCGACGAGGCCGATGCGGTGAAGATCGCCAACGACGTGGACTACGGCCTGGCCGGCTACCTGTGGACGAGGGACGTCGGTCGAGCACACCGGGTCGCCCAGGCGTTGGAGGCGGGCATGATCTGGGTCAACTCGCAGAACGTACGGCACCTGCCGACGCCGTTCGGTGGTACCAAGTCATCGGGGATCGGACGCGACGGCGGCGACTGGAGCTTCGACTTCTACATGGAGACGAAGAACATCGCCGTGGCGCTCGACACCCACTCCATCCCGAAGCTCGGAGGCTGACATGCGCGATCAGATGCTCATCGGTGGGTCCTGGACCGGCGGGGCCGACGGCGAGCGCATCTCGGTGCTCGACCCCGCAACGGGCGACCAGCTGACCACCGTCGCGGCCGGCACACCCGCCGACGCCACCGCCGCGGTGGACGCGGCCGCCCTGGCACAGGCCGGCTGGGCCGCCACCCCGCCTCGCGAGCGCGCCGAGATCCTGCGAGCCTGCTGGGCGACGCTGGTCGATCACACCGACGAGCTCGGCGGGCTGATCACCCGCGAGCACGGCAAGCCGCTCGCCGACGCCAGGGGAGAGATCGCCTACGCTGCGGAGTTCTTCCGCTGGAACAGCGAGGAGGCGGTGCGGCTCCACGGCTCCATCGGAACGGCGCCATCGGGTGCGAACAGGATCATCGTGCATCACCCGCCCGTGGGCGTCGTGGTGATGGTGACGCCATGGAACTTCCCGGCGGCGATGATCACCCGCAAGGTCGCGCCGGCCCTCGCCGCCGGCAATGCCGTGGTGATCAAGCCCCCGAAGGAGACGCCGCTGACCGCCCTGCGCGTGGCCGACCTGCTGCAGGGGGCCGGCGTGCCGCCCGGCGTGGTCAACGTCGTGCCGACCCTGGACTCCGGCTCGTGGTTCGATGCCGCCACCGAGCACCGGGCCACCCGCATGGTGTCGTTCACCGGGTCCACCGAGGTCGGTCGGGTGCTCCTGCGTCGGTGCGCGGACCGAGTGCTCAAGGTGGCGATGGAGCTCGGTGGCAACGCCCCCTTCATCGTGTTCGACGATGCCGACCTCGATGCCGCAGTCGAGGGCGCGATGGTCGCCAAGATGCGCCAGTCCGCCGAGACCTGCACCGCGGCCAACCGGTTCTTCGCCGAGGCCGGGATCGCGTCGGCGTTCACCGAGGCGCTCGCCACCGCGATGGGGGAGGTGAAGGTCGGCAACGGACTGGACGAGGGTGTCTCGTGCGGCCCGATGATCAACCCGGCCGCCATCGAGTCGATCGGCAGCCTGGTGGGCGCGGCGGTCGGTGCCGGAGCATCGGTGGCCACCGGCGGTTCGGCCATCGACGGCCCAGGCTTCTTCTACGAACCCACGGTGCTTGGCGGGGTCGACCCGCTGTCGCCGATCACGCGCGAGGAGATCTTCGGCCCGGTCGCCCCGGTGATCCCCTTCACCGACCATGACCAGATGGTCGCCCACGCCAACGACACCGAGATGGGCCTGGCGGCGTATGTCTACACGCAAGACCTGGCCAAGGGCATGCGGACGGCGGAGCGCCTCGAATCAGGCATGGTCGGGCTCAATCGCGGGGCGATGTCGGACCCGGCGGCGCCGTTCGGCGGCATGAAGCAGTCCGGCCTCGGACGCGAGGGTGCCAGCGAAGGCATCTATGAGTTCTGCGAGACCCAGTACATCGCAGCATCGTGGTGAGAGGCTGATGTCGTCCATCGGATCTCGGCCGGACGCGTCGAGGAGGAACCAGTGAGCCTCTACTACGTGCAGAAGTTCCTCTACCAGCTGAACCGGACCCCTGCGCTGCAGGAGCAGTACCGGGCCGACCCTCTCACCGTGCTCGAGCCCTACGAGCTCACCGACGAGGAGGTGGCGGCGCTCACCGAACCCGACATTGGACTGCTCTTCCACCTCGGCGTGAACGGCCAGATCCTCATGCACTTCGCCGCGTTCCATCAGATCGAATGGGCGGACTACCTACAGCGGATGCGCCACGGGATCGAGGAACACGGCCCTGTCCGCGAGGGCGTCTACGCGATGACCGGCTACGAAGGAGTCGACGCCCACGCCGAGAGCCTCGGCCAGGCGTCGAATGCTGCCGACGGCAGCGGCAGCCGTGCCGACCAGCGAAAGGGACCGAGCTGATGCCACTGGTCTACGCGGGGGTCTGCAGCCATGCGCCGGGCATCACCGGCCGAGCCGACCAGGCCGACCCCGAGGTCCGCGACGCGTTCTACGAGGCGTTCGACGGGATGCGCGCCGAGATCGCGGCGTCGGGCGCCGAGGCGATCGTCGTCATCGCCGCCGAGCACTTCGCCAACTTCTTCATGAACAACATGCCGAGCTTCGCCATCGGCATGGCGGACTTCTACGACGGTCCCATCGAGGACCCGGGCTGGCTGGGGATCGACAAGTTTCGGGCGCCGGGTAGCCGCGACCTGTCGCAGCGACTCATCACCGAAGTGATGCAGACGGTCGACGTCGCGTACGCCGAGGAGTGGAAGTTCGACCACGGCATCGCCGTACCGTTGCACTTCCTCACCCCCGACTTTGACCTGCCGGTCGTCCCGGTGAACATCAACTGCCAGGGTCCGCCGCTGACGCCGTTGCCGCGGGCGTGGGCCCTGGGTGAGGCGTTGCGTCGGGCCGCCGACTCCGTGCCGGAGAAGATCGCCCTGGTCGGTACCGGCGGGATCTCCCACTGGCCGGCCACGCCCGACTCCGGGAAGATCAACGAGGCCTGGGACCGTGACTTCATGGACCGCTGGTGTCGCAACGACCGCGACGCCCTGCTCGACTACGACGATCTGACCGTCTACGCGGATGCCGGACAGGGCGGGTTCGAGATACGGACGTTCCTCGCGGTGAGCGCCGCCGCCGGCGGGGCGACTGGAACCGTTCACTTCTGCGAGCCCATCCCGATCTTCGCCGTCAGCTGCACCATCGCCAGCTACGCGCTGACCTGACACCGCTTCGAGCCCCAGGAGCCCCCATGCCCAAGATGCGACAGCTGCGAGCGGTCGGTGCCGACTACCTCGACACGGCACCGGTTCACGGCACGATCGAACACGACATCCCCGCGAGCGCCGACGTCACGTTCCGGGCCCTCGAGGACGCCGAGTCCTGGCCGGAGTTCATCGGACCGATCACCGAGGTGATCTGGACCAGCCCACCGCCCTTCGGCGTCGGCACGACTCGGACCATCAAGGGCCGGGGCACGTCGATCGACGAGGAGTTCTGGGGTTGGGAGGACGGCCGCTCGATGGGCTTCTGCTTCGCCGCCGCGAATGTCCCCGTGTTCGCCGCCTTCGCCGAGGAGTGGCGCGTCGAACCCACCGGCGACGACTCGTGTCGCCTGGTCTGGCGTTACGCGTTCGAGACCCCGCGCCTCGCGCTCCCGCTCCAGCCGGTGCTCGGCGTCGGGTTCAAGCGGCAGGGCGCGGGGTTCCTCCGAGACCTGGCCGAGTACATGGCCACCAACAAGGCCAAGTACTCGGCCTGAGCTCCGATCAGAGCGCGGC
>JBCCFK010000236.1:0-7420 GCA_039029775.1 Actinomycetota bacterium
ACGGCCGAGACGAGCCACGACCCGTTCCTGCCGCTCGTGGTCGCGGCCGCCAACACGGAGCGGCTCGAGCTCGGGACGGCGATCGCCGTGGCCTTCGCCCGGAACCCGATGCTGCTCGCCAACATCGGGTGGGATCTCCAGGCGATGAGCAACGGACGCTTCAACCTGGGGCTCGGCAGCCAGATCAAGCCGCACATCACCAAGCGGTTCTCGATGGAGTGGTCGAAGCCGGCCGCGCGGATGCGCGAGATGATCTCGGCGATGCGGGCGATCTGGAACACCTGGGAGACCGGGGAGAAGCTCGACTTCCGAGGCGACTTCTACCAGCACACCCTGATGACACCGTTCTTCACGCCCGAAAAGAGCGACCTCGGTGACTTCGGCGTGCCGAAGATCTGGCTCGCCGCCGTCGGCGGCATGATGACCGAGGTGGCCGGCGAGGTCTGCGACGGCATCATCTGCCACGGCTTCACCACCGAGAAGTACCTCCGAGAGGTCACCATCCCCAACATCGCCAAGGGCCGTGAGAAGGCCGGCAAGACGATGGAGGGCTTCCAGATCTCCGGTCCGTTCTTCGTGGTGACCGGCCAGAACGAAGAGGACATGGCGGCCGCCGAAGCCGCGACCAAGCAGCAGATCGCGTTCTACGGCTCGACGCCCGCGTACAAGGGCGTGCTCGAGATCCACGGCTGGGACGGCATGCAGGAGGAGCTCAACACGCTCTCCAAGCAGGGGAAGTGGGTCGAGATGGGCAACATCATCGACGACGAGGTCCTGAACACCTTCGCTGTCGTGGCCGAGCCCGACAAGGTCGCGAGCGAGTTGACCAGGCGGTACGGCGACGTCGTGGACCGCCTCAGCTTCTATGCGCCCGGCCAGTCCGACGCGTCGCAGTGGCGATCGGTGATGGACGAGTTGCGAGCGGCCTGAACCGGCCCCCCCCCCGCCCTCAGAAGCGCGGTTTGATCACACCGACCGGGTCGTACCCCCGCGTGGCTGCGTCCGCGTCGGGGTCGGGCCTCGTCAGGTCGACCGCGGTCACCTCCTGCTCGTCGCGTGCTCGCCGCTCTCGGCTGAGTTTCGCGACCGCGACGCGGGCCATGACGAGCGCGGGCAGCCAGTCGGTGAGGAACACGGCTTCGACGGACCCGAACACGATGATCAGCATCAGGAACGAGAGCGACCACGCGGCCACCGGCGACGTGCGCAGATGGCGCAGCGATGCGGTGAGTGTCGAGATGAACAAGCTGAAGTAGAGGAGCAGGCCCGGCATGCCGACGCCCGCCAACGTGTTCAGCACGCTGTTGTGCGCGTGGGCCGGTGGGAAACCGACCGCCCTCGCGAGACCCCGTGACTCGGGGCTCTCGAGCGTCCACAAGGCGTCGTGGCCGTACCCGTACCAGAGGCGGTCCTCGACCAGCGGGAGCACGCCGTCCCAGATGTCGGTCCGGCCCGTGAAGGTGAGGTCTCGTCCCAGAGCCTCGACGATGATCGCCAACGCGGCGAAGGCTGTGATGATCCCGACCAGCCCGACGAACAGCGACACCACGGTGAAGACGCCGGTGAACTCGTCACCGAGCTTGCGGTAGCGGCTGATCCAGAACGAGAAGCCCGCGAGGAGGAACAGCGCGCCGACGGCGGTGGCGGAGTTGGCCCCCACCGCCAGGCCGACGGCGATGCTGCACCAGACGACGCGCGACCAGAAGCTCTTGTCGATCCACAGGATGACCGCCACGGCGAACACGAGGAACCGACCGAGGTTGTTCTTCGACGGGAACCAGGCCTCCCAGGCGCTCAGGACCGAACCGAACTCGATCGAGACCCGGGTCCCGGAGTCGAAGATGGTGGCGAGCAGCGAGATCAGCAACAGCAGCTTCACGCCGCGGAGGAACCACTTGAACGTCTCCTCGAGCGGCAGCAGGCCCACGGCGATGACCGCGGCGAGGCACAAGCTGACCTGTTGGCGGAGCTGGAAGCTCGTCTGGGCCTCGTCGATGGTCCACAGGTAGGAGAGCATCATCCAGCCGAGCAACAGGATGAGGCTGACCGAGACCGGGATCCGCAGCATGGCGCGGCGCGGGGCGATCACGAGCGCGCCGAACGCGGGCAGGGCGTACACCATCTGCTGGTAGATGCCGCCGTTGCCCCACTCCCAGAGCCCGTAGAACATGCCCGTGGGGGCCGCGACGAGGAAGACGCGGAGCGCGAAGACGGCCAGCACACCGAGCTCACGCAGCTCGGCCTCGGTTGCCGCGGAGACCTCGCTGTTGGCGCCGCTGCCGAAGAGCCGGCGGCGTTGCGGTCGAGCCGGCGGGGTCGGCAGGGTCGTCGCGGTCACCGCTCCCCATCGTAACCGTGGAGGCACAGTTGAGGATTCGGCTGCCCCGCCGACCACGCTCCGAAGAAACTTCATCCCAAAATTCACGCGGACAGCGTTCGGGCCGATGGATGCGCCGAACATGGCTCCGGCAGGCCCCCTGGGTACGATGCGGGACCGAATCACCTCTGAGGCGGCCGGGCGGGCGCTGGTGGGTGATGTTCACCCAGACCCTGACCCCGAGCAGTGAGCCGCCATCCCAATGGAGCTGTCATTCGTCATCAAGGCGCTGCAACGCCGATGGTGGATCATCGTCCTGTTCTCGTTGATCGGCGCGATTCCGGGATCGCTCGTCGACAACGACGACAGCGCAGAATTCCAGTCCGCGGCCGTGCTGATCGTCTCGCCGCCGAGCACCAGTGGCACGATCACCTTCCTGAGTGAGCCGGATCGGTACGTCCAGGGGCAGCTGAACGTGCTGTCCAGCGTGTCGCTGGCCGAGGACGTCGCCCGTGCGCTGGGCGACGAGACCGTGTCGCCGGTCCGGAACAACACCACGTTCACCCAGGTCGACGACACCGACATCGTGGTGATCGAGTCCCGCTCGACCGATCCCGAGCGCGCGCAGCAGGTGGCCCAGGCGTTCGCCGAGGCGTACCTCAACCTCCAGCGCGAGAGCACCAACGCCAGCCAGGCGGGCAACATCGCCGATCTCGAAGTCCGGCTCGCGGAGATCGAGGCGGAGCTCGCCGAGGTGAACGCGGCGATCGAAGAGGCGATGCGCCGCTTCACGATCCCGGGAGACGCCATTCCGGCCGTCGACGCGGTCATCCCGGCCGAAGCCGCACGCCGTCAGCTCCTGCTCGACGAGTTCGGCCAGGTGCAGAGCCTGGCGAACGACCTCCGATTCCGCGGCCTCCTCGAGGTGAACACGGCGATCGTCCAGAACGCCAGCTTCCCCACCGTCCCCCTGAGCAGCTCGAACAGCCTGCTGATCATCGGCGGCTACGTCCTCGGTGCGATGCTCGGCCTCGTCGTCGCCCTGGTGTGGGCCCAGTTCTCGCCGTACCTGATCGACGAGGTGTCGACCAGCGACGTGACGGGCCAGCCCGTGGTGGGCACGCTCTCGCGCGGCCGTTCGCTCCGGCAGACCCCCTTGCTCGCGGCGCAACAGGCCCGCGGCCGGACGCCGCAGACCCTGGCGCAGCTCGCCGTCCGCTCCGAGGCGCTCGGATCGGTCGATCGACCACTGGTGATCGCCGTGATCGCCCCGCGCTTGGGCGCGGGCGCCACCACGACGGCGCTCGCGATGGCGGGACGCTTCGCGCAGCAGGGCTCGCTGGTCACGCTGCTCGACGCCGACGACCGAGACCGCACGATGAGCCGCCTCCATCCCGCGATGGACAACGGCGGCCTGGCGGAGCTCGTCGAGTGCATCGAGAACGAGGTCGACGTCGAGGCCGACAGCGTGCTCACGCCCACCGAGCTCGGCGGCGTGAACGTCATCGCCCAGGGCGACGAGATCTCGGTCCTGCGCCGGGCGAACGCCCGGGCCGTGGTGCAGACCGCGGCGCAGTTCGGCGACGTCCTGATCGTCGACGGCGGTCCCCTCCTGGGTTCGGCTGCGGTGATCGAGGCCGTCCGCCACGCCGACGCGATCGTGCTCACCGTGCCGCTGACCCAGCAGCTGCGAAGCCAGCTCAGCGACGTCGTGGCCCAACTCGGCGCCGATCGGGCGAAGCTCCTCACCGTCATCACCGAACCCCACGTCGTTCGGTTCTGGGACCGCTTCCTCCCGGAGGGCTGACGCCCGGCCCTGTCGTCGTCGCAGGTCAGTCGAGCACGAGCGGCTCGGGCGGACCCGCCTGGCTCACGCGTGCGTGAGCGGCCAGCGACAGCACCGAGCCATCGAGGTCCTCCGCCTCGGCGGTGATGGCGAGATCCCGCTCGGTCAACCACCGCGCGACCTCGGCCTGATGGTCGTCGACGTGCTCACCGTGCCCGGATCGCCGCGGGACCAGGATCGGGAGCCTCCCCGCGTCGAGCGCATCGAACGCCGAACCCACGCCGGCGTGGGCGACCACCACGTCGGCCTCGGCCATCGCGGCGTGCAGTTCCGCCGCGGGCACGAGCGCGCGGGCTCCCGGCAGGTCCAGCCCATCGACGTCGGAGTGGCCGGTCTGCCAGGTGACCTGCGCATCGGACGGCAGCACCCCCGCCAGGCGAACGAAGAGCCGACGGAAGTCGAAGGTGGTCGTGCCGACGGTGACGACCACCTTCATCGGCCCCGACGGCGACGCGGCCTCGCGCCGGTAGTGGCCGAGCCCGAGGCCGACCGAGCGCCACCCCGGCCAGTCGAGGCTGTCGTGCTGGGTGCGCAGCCGGACACGCGGGACCCGGGCGAGGATTCGACCGGAGAGGCTCGGGCCGGCAAGGCGCGCGAGTGACTCGACGTAGTACGCGGGCAGGTTGCGGCGTGCGGCCTGGAGGAGGAACGGCACCGCCGGCGCGGCTCCGGTGCTGAGCACCAGCGACGGCCGCTCACGCTCGATCAGTCGACCGGCGACCGGTCCGAGGCGGGCCGCTCCGACCAACGCCCGTGACCCCAGCGGCGGGATCGGTTCGATGACCCAGTCGCTCCGACTCGAGCCGAGCAGCGAACGCGACTGATCGTTGTCCGGCACAGCCCAGACGAACCGGTCGACGTCGACCATGCGCTTCGACAGCCGGACGAGCTCGGACAGATGTCCGCCGGCGCTGGAGGTCAGGAGTGCTGAGGGCACGGGCCCCAGTGTGGCTGCTGGCCATGTCGAGCCGTGCGAACACGGAGATCCGAGCGATGCTCGACGTTTCAAGCATGTGCCAGCTATTTCAAGCTCGGCCGTCCGGGCCGTATACTGGGGCCCATGACATCGGTCGGTCTCGTGCTCGGTGCTGGCGGCCTCGCAGGCTACGCCTACCACGCGGCCGCGCTGGCCGTCCTGCAACGGATGACCGGGTGGGACCCCAGGACGGCCGAGCTGATCGTCGGCACCAGCGCCGGCTCGAACGTGGGCGCCATCCTGCGCGGCAACGTGCCCGTCGGCGAGGCGCTCGATCGCATCCTCACCGTCCCGACCAACCCCCGCTCGATGGCACGCCTTCGCGAGCTCAGCGGCCGCGTGGAGGCGAACCCGACCAACGGCGGCTTCCGCCTGGCACCGGCCGCACCGAAGCTCGCGCTGCGCGAGTTGAGTCGCGGCCTGTTCGCGCGGCCCAGCAGAGTGGGTGTCGGCCTCATCCCCGCGGGTCGGCTCGGCACCGAGGTCATCGGCGACCGGGCGGCCGAGCTCCACCACGGCAGGTGGCCCGACGAGACCCTCTGGATCCCGGCCGTCCGCCTCAGCGACGGCGAACGAGTGGTCTTCGGCCGCGACCGGCTCGACGTGGGCGTCGGCACCGCCTCCGAGGCCAGCTCGGCCATCCCCGGCTTCTTCCGACCGGTCGCCATCGACGGCGACCGCTACATCGACGGCGGCGTCCACTCGCCCACCAACGCCGACCTCGTCGTCGGCAAGGGGTTCGACCTGGTCGTGATCGTGTCCCCCATGAGCGGCGACTCGCTGGCATCGATCGGTCGCTCCATCAACGGCCCGCTCCGCGCGTTCTGCAAAGAGGTCCTGCGCCGTGAGGTCCGAGCGATCCGGAACGAAGGCACCGACGTCCTCGTCGTCGAGCCGAACCTCGACGAGATCCGGTCCATGGGCCCGACCCTGATGGATCCGACCAGGGTCCTCAACACGGTCCTGCAAACCTCCAACGCCGCTCGCCTCGCCTTGACCGACAGCGGTGTCGACGAGCAGCTCGACCTGCTCCGCCTCGCCGCGAGCGAGCACCCCTCGCCCCGCGACGTCTCCCTTCCGGAGTGAGAACGACGATGGAACGACTGACGCACGCAGCCGACGGCCTCCTCCGAATCGAGGACGACGTCTCCGCGGTCCACGGCATGACCGTGGGGGTGTTCGAGGGGCCCGAGCCCGCCTTCGACGACATCCAGGATCTCGTCCAGTCCCGCGTGCCACTGGTCCCGCGGTATCGCCAGCGCCTCGTCGAGGTTCCACTGGGCTTCGAGCGGCCCTTCTGGGTCGACGACCCGCACTTCACCATCGACTTCCACGTGCGCAACACCGCGCTGCCCGAACGTCGCGGGATCGACTCGCTCTCCGCGCTGGTGAGCCGGCTCCAGTCCCAGCGGATGGATCGGAGCAAGCCGCTCTGGGAGCTGTGGGTCGTGTCGAACCTCCGCGACGGGCACTGGGCGCTGATCTCCAAGGTCCACTACGCCATGATCGACGGCGTGTCGGGAACCGATCTCTTCGGCCTCCTGTTGGACGCGGCACCCGTCACCGACTTCGACGACGACTTCTCGCCCCGCCCGCTCCCGACGCCGACCAGCCTCGTCCCCACCGCACTGCTGGACCGAGCGTTCGACCCGATCGACACGTTCCGGACCATCCGCGACGCATCGCTCATGCCAATGCGGACCATCCAGCGCAGCGTCGCGGCGCTCCGCCCGAGCCCGGGTGCGCTCCGGACCGAGATCGGACCCCACCGTCGGTGGCATCGGGTGCAGGTCCCCTACGAGATGGCCCGACAGGTGCGTCAGCTCCACGACTGCTCGACCACCGACGTCATCCTGGCCGCGATCACCGGCGGCATCGCGCACTGGCTCCAGGCTCGCGGCGAGGAGATCCCGTCCTGGCTCACCGCGATGATCCCCTTGGCGATCGCCTCCGAGGACACCGGCTACAACTCCGAGATCGCCGCGACGACCGCGCGGCTGCCGGTCGGCGTGGCCGACCCGATCAACCGTCTCGACACCATCACCGCTCAGACCGCACTCACCGCACAGAGTGCGAGCGCCATCACCGCGCACGCGTTCAGCCGCCCGGACCAGTTCTCGTCGCCCACCGTCATGGCGCTGGGCGTGGGGGCTGCGATGCAGGAGACGCACCGGTCGCGCCAGATCGACACCCTCGCGGTCAACGTGCCGGGCCCGCCGATGGCTCAACACGCGCTCGGCTGCGAACTGCTGAAGGTGTACCCGGTGATCCCACTGGCCGG
>JBCCFK010000237.1:0-7419 GCA_039029775.1 Actinomycetota bacterium
CCAAAAGTGCGTGGCACTTTTGGGTTCACAGATCCTCCTCGCCCGGTTCAGGTCTCCTCGCGGGCGGCGCTGAGGCTCCAGTCGAGCAGGCGGATCAGGGTCTGGGCCGCGGGTCGGACCGCGACGGTCTCGGTGACGGGCAGCCGGGGAAGCCAGAGCCTGCGGCGAGCCCATCGCGGCAGGCTGGCGACCGCGCCGCTCCACAGCACCGCGTAGGGGGCTCGAAACGGCAGCGGCAGGGGCGCGAAGGTGATGAACCAGAGCGCCTCACGGCTCTGTCTGTTGAGGCCGAGCTCCGGTCGGTAGCTGCGCAGCGCCCGGTCGAGCTCGGCCGTGGTCCGAGGCGCGTCGACCACCCCCAACATCTCGCCGATCGTCGCCATCTCGGCGACGTAGCGGTCGGCCATCGCGTCGTCGGTGACGCCGGAGCCGAAGCGCCGCTTGGCGTCGAGGAAGCTGTCGACCTCGGTGGCGTGAACCCAGGCGAGCAGATGGGGATCGTTGGCCCGATACGGCGTGCCGTCGGGCGTCGTGCCCTCGACGCGGTCGTGGATCGAGCGCACCACGGCGACCGCCTGCTCTGCGTCGGCCACCGAACCGAACGTGGTGGCGCCGAGGAACTGCGCCGTCCGCTGGAGACGGCCGAGCGGGTCGTCCTTGTACGCCGAGTGATCGGCGACGCCCGCCATGGTCGGCGGATGCAGCGTCTGCAGCAGCAGCGCGCGGATGCCTCCGACCAGCATCGACGCATCGGCGTGGACGTGCCACGTGGCGCTGTCCGGGCCGAAGAGTCCGCTCTCGGAGGAGAGCTCCCGCGGTTGGCGTTCGCCCGCGAGGAGCTGGCGCAGGCTCGCTCCGATGCGGTCGCGTATCGCGTCGCCGGTCTGACTCACGGTTCCACGGTACGGCTCGCCGAGGGGGCGAGCCGGGTCGACTGGGTCGTTGGGTCAGATCCTGCGACCGGTGACGACCTCCGGCACGATCCGCAGGTACCGGGTCTTGGTGGTCGGCGTCCACGGCTCGATGCCCAGCTCGTCCATCTCCACGAGCTCCTCGAGGTCGGTGATCTCCTCCGCGTGTCCACGGACGACCACACTCCACGCGGTCCGCGTGCCGGGGTCGATCACGTCGGACTCGAATGCCACCGCCCGGCCCAGCACCGCCGCCGCCAACTTCGTCCCGGGCGCCGTGTTGATGATGATCGTCTCGTCCTTCACGGCGTAGTTCACGGGGAAGATGTCGGGACGGTTCCGGATGGCGACGGCCAACCGGCCGACCTCGGTCGAGCCGAGGAGATACCAGCACTCCACGGGTCCGAGCTCCTCGGGGGCGCGTACGCGAGTGACGTCGCTCATGGCCTGCTCCTTCGGGTTCGCGTCCATGGGTCCATCGTCACCGGCGGTGGGTCCGCGCCACCAGGGACTTCCGTCCTACGATGCGGCCATGAGCACGTTCCATGAATTCGAGATGACCGACATCCAGGGTGAGACGGTCGGGTTCGAGAAGTTCCGCGATCAGGTGTCACTGGTGGTGAACGTCGCCTCCAAGTGAGGACTCACCCCTCAGTACGCAGGTCTGCGTACGCTTCAGGAAGACCTCGGCGCCCAGGGCTTCAACGTGTTGGCCTTTCCCTGCAATCAGTTCGCTGACCAGGAGCCGGGGACCGATGCCGAGATCCTCGCGTTCGCGACGTCGGAGTACGACGCGAACTTCCCGATGTTCTCGAAGATCGAGGTCAACGGCGACGGGGCGGCTCCCCTGTACCAGTGGCTCCGCGCCGAACAGCCCGGCGAGGCCGAGGGTGGCGACATCGCCTGGAACTTCACCAAGTTCCTGGTCGACAAGTCCGGCAGCCCGATCGCCCGCTATGAGCCGATGACGACACCCGAGGAGATTCGCGACGACATCGTCGCGGCCCTCGGCTGATCAGCCGACGTCTGGCCGGGAGGCGGCTCTCGGCCAGGCCGCGGCCACCAGCATCGCCGAGGCGATGCTGGCACCGGTCAGCACCAGGAACGCCCGGTCATAGCCCTCGAAGGGATCGCCCGTCCCGTCGCCGATGGCGGCGATCGTGGCGGCGATCCCGAGCGCGCTCGCCAGGAAGCGACCCGTGGAGAAGCCAGAGTTCGCCTGGCCGTATCGACCGGGGTCCACGTCGACCAGCGCCGCGGCGTTCACCGGAGCGAAGGTGAGGCCCATGCCGAGGCCGTAGAGCACGAGGCCGGGCAACATCGCACCGACGTAGTTCGGCTCCGCGTCCAGGGCGACCACGTACCATGCGTTCGCTGCGGCGAGGATCGCGGAGCCGGCGATCAGCGCCCCCCGGAAGCCCCTGTCCTCGGTCCATCTGACCACGAGCATCGAGACCGTTCCCGCGATGGCCGGCGTCGGCGTGATCGCCAGGCCGACCTTGATGGGGCTGTACCCCCACTGGTTGGTCATGACGAGCGGCCACACCAACCAGGCGGCCATGCCTGCCATCGAGATGAACACGTTCGCAGCACTGGCCACGGCGAATGTGCGGATGCGGAACAGCCGCAGGTCCATCATCGGCCGAGGGTGCCGGATCGACTGACCCACGAACGCACCGACCAGGACGAGGCCGGCGGCCAGGGAACCGAGCACGCGGCCGCCGGTCCACCCCCAGGACGGGCCCTGCACGATCCCCAACGTCAGCAGTCCGAAGCCGCCGGTGCCGAGCACGATGCCGATGAGGTCGGGGGGCCCGCCGCCATCGTCGCCATCCGATCTCGATGCGCTCGGCGCAAGACCGACGGCACGCGCGGCGGCGATCACGAGCAGGCTCCCGCCGGCGATCGCGCCGAACATCCAGCGCCATGAGCCCACCTGGAGGGCGATCGCGGTCAGGACGGGCGCGACGGCCGAACCGATCGGGAACGAGGCCGTCCACACGGCGATGACGAACGGGTGGCGATCGGGCGGGTATTGCGATGTCGCCACCACCAGCGACGCAGGGATGACCATCGCACCTCCCACTCCCTGGAGGCATCGGCCGGCGATCAGGACGCCCGGGTTCGGGGCGATGGCCGAGATCAACGAGGCGGCGCCGAAGACGGCGAGTCCCAGGACGAACAGGCGCCGGGCATCGAACCGGTCCGACAGCTGGCCGCCGAGGAGTTGCAGGGCGGCGAGGGTGATCGAGTAGCCCGAGAGCGCCCACGACAGGACGGCCCGCGTGGTGTCGAAGTCCGCATCGATCTCGGGAAAGGCGAGATTCGTCCCGGTGACCCCGAACGGGATGAGTGCCATCGCGGCGATCGAGGTGGCGAAGGCGAGGCCGGAGCGGCGTGGGTGCGCCGGAGCGGTCGCACCCGGCGGTGTGGTCGAGACGATCCGCTCACGGTACCGCCCGCTCGCTGGGCGATCTTCATCTGCCCGCCAGGGGCGTCCGGGTCTGGCAGGATGCGGGCATGTTGATCCGCCCGCACGATCGGTTGGAGGACCGAGCCACGGCGCTCGAGTTCCTCGCCGCGCAGGGCTTCGGCCACTTGGCGGCGTCGGGGGAAGGGCACGACGTCCCCGTGGTGGTGCCGACACAGTTCGTCGTCGACGGTGATCACATCGTGTTGCACCTCGCCGCCGCCAACCCGGTGTTCGCCCGCCTCGAGGAACGGCCGAGGGGGATCCTGAGCGTGGCCGGCGACTGGGCGTACATCCCGGGCGGCTGGAAGGCCATCGGGGACGAGGATCCCGCGCTCGGGATCCCGACCACCTACTACGGCGCGGTCCAGGTCATCGGCGACGTCACCATCGTCGACGGCGACGAGATCGCCGAGGTTCTCCGGACCCAGGTCCGAACGCTGGAGCCCGAGTCGGATCTGGCGGACCCCAGCACGCATCGGGCGAAGTTCCGAGTCATCCGAGGGCTCCGCCTCGCCATGGACGACGTGCGCGCCAAGTTCAAGTACGGCGGCAATGTCGATCAGGCGCATCGAGAGGCCGTCGCGGCTCGGCTCCGGACCCGCAACGGGCCCGGTGATCTCGCCGCCGCCGCCCACGTCCCGGGAGTGACCTCATGAGCGACATCGTGCTTTCCTCGGCCACCGAGATGGCCAGGGCCGTCCGGAAGAAGGAGCTGTCGTCGACCGAGTTGGTGCAGGCCCATCTCGATCGGATCGACGCCGTGAACCCGATGCTGAACGCCGTGGTCACGCGGTGCGACGACCAGGCGCTCGCGGCCGCCGCCGACGCCGACCGAGCCGTCGCCGACGGAGACCGTCTGGGGCTGTTCCACGGTGTTCCCATCACGGTGAAGGATGCGCTCGACACCGCCGGGATCCGCACGACGGGTGGGTCGACGGGCCTGCGGGAGAACGTTCCCGACACCAACGCCACCACCGTGCAGCGTCTGATCGATGCCGGCGCCATCGTCGTGGGCAAGACGAACACACCGGACCTGACGCTGTCCTATGAGACCGACAACCTGGTCTTCGGCCGCACGAACAACCCCTACGACCTCGAGCGATCGCCCGGAGGCAGCAGCGGCGGGGCTGCGGCGGCAATCGCCGCAGGGCTGTCGGCGCTCGACCTCGGGACCGACACCGGCGGGAGCATCCGCTACCCGTCACACGTCTGTGGCACCGCGGGAATCCGACCGACGAGCGGACGGGTGCCGCGAACCGGGCTGTGCATCCCGTTCGGCACGCCGGTCGACGCGGCCACGGTCGTGGGACCGATGGCTCGCACCGTCGAGGACCTCGCCGTGGCCCTTGGTGTGGTCAGCGGACCCGACGGCGTCGACCCGGCGATCGTCCCCATGCCGGGTGGCGACGCCTTCAACACACCGCTGCGTCGTCTCCGGGTCGCGATGTACGTCGACGACGGAGTCGTGCCGGCTGATCCCGAGGTGGCCGACGCGGTCCGCGCCGCTGCGGAGGTCCTCGCCGAGGCGGGGGCGCAGGTCACCGAGGCCAGGCCGGCCGCCACCGTGCGGGCGGGCGACCTCTTCAACGGTGTCTTCGGCGGCGATGCCGGTCAGTGGTTCCGACGCATCCTCGAGCGGTTCGGCAGCGCCGAGCACGGCTTCGGTCCACCACCCGAGCACCAGCCGCCCGCCGCGGCGTACGTGGAGTCCGTCGAGAACATGGCGTCGTTCCAATCGGAGATGCTTCGCTGGTTCCAGGACTACGACCTGATCCTGTGCCCCCCACACGCGCACGCCGCCTTGGCCCACGGTGCGTCGATGGCCGAAGGCATGGGCGGCGCCGGGTACCTGATGACCTTCAACCTCACCGGCTGGCCCGGCGCCGTGGTGCGCGCAGGAACGACACCTGTCGGACTCCCGATCGGGGTCCAGTTGGTCGCCCATCCGTGGCAGGACCACGTCGCGCTGGCGGCGGCGCTGGAGGTCGAAGAGGCGCTCGGCGGCTGGAAGGCGCCGACGCTGCCGTGAGGTCCGTCGACGAGATCTGGGCCGAGGCCGAGGCGATGGACGGCCCCGCGGCGCTGCCGAGGCCGGACGACGCGCCCATGTTCGCCGAGACATGGCACGGTCGGCTGGTCGCCATGGCGGTCGAGACCGTTCACAAGCGTGGCCTCGACTGGGATGCCTTCCGCGTGCATCTGATCGCCGCGCTCGACGCGGACCCGGACCGCGCCTACTACGACTCCTTCCTGGTCGCGATGGAGGCGTTCACCTCTCAGCAGGGACTGGTCGAACCGCAGGCAGTCGAGGCCGAGCGGCACCTCGCCGCCTCCTACCGCACCACCGAGATCGATCACGACGACCTCGAGGTCTTCCCGATCCAGGTCACCCAGGATCGACTCCTGGCCATCCTCGACGTGCTGTTCGACGACTGGTGGCCCCACATCGCATTCGGTCCGCTCGTCCAGGGCGCCGCATACGAACTCCGCGCCACGACGCGACCCCAGCGGTCCTTCCTCGACGGCTACCTCACCGTCGACTTCGGGCAGGGGCATTTCCATCTCTGTGTCGGACCACACGCTGGAGCGCCGGACCGCCCGGTCTCACCCGAGCTCGCGCGCAGCCGCCAGTGTGCGCACGCCGAGTTCCAGCGGCTCTGGATCGACGGCGCACCGAGGTCCTGGATGTTCCGCATGTTCAACGGCGACGGCGAGCAGCAGATCACCTTCCTGCTGCCCAATCCGTTCCTCGACGACGAGATGCGCGCCTACGAGGAACCGCAGTGGGACCGGCTCCGATGCTGGGACGAGCTGCGGGCCGCGCACCTGGGCCTCGGTCCCGATCCCGCCGACCGGTCGGGCACCGAGTTCGTCCACGGCTGATCAGCCGGGCGCGGCGACGACCCCCGTGCCGATCATGGCATTGCGCTCGACGAGAGCGGCGAGCTCGCCTTCGCTCAATTCGTCGGTGCCAGCGGGGCGTTGGGGAAGGACGAAGTAGCGGATCTCGGCGCTCGAGTCCCAGACGCGGACGGTGGTGTCCTCTGGCAGGGTCGTTCCGAACTCGGCGAGCACCGCACGCGGTTCGGCCACGGCGCGGCTGCGATAGGCGAAGGACTTGTACCAGGTGGGCGGCAGACCGAGCAGCGGCCACGGGTAGCAGGAACACAACGTGCACACGACGAGGTTGTGGATGTCGTCGGTGTTCTCGACCACGCGTACGTTGCCTTCCGGACCCTCGATCCCGAGTTCCGCGATCGCGTCGGTGCCGTTGTCGAGCAGCCTCGCCCGGAACTCGGGGTCGACCCAGGCCCGGGCCACGACCCTGGCACCGTGATGGGGCCCGAACTCGTGCTCCATGGTCTGCATCGTCTCCTCGATCGCCTCCGAGGAGATCGCGCCGGCCTCGACCAGCGCCGCTTCCAGCGCCATCGTCCTGACCTCCATCTCCGATCGCGGGCGCCGAGCGGCCGGGGTCGCGTAGTGATCGTGGTCGTGGTGGTCGTCGTCGTGGTCGTCGTGGTCGTGGCTCACGATGCCCCCTCGAGGTACGGCTCCCACAGATCGATCATCAGCTCGAACGGTGGCTCGTCGGTCGCGCCCCAGATGTCGGTCGAGGTGAACGCCACCGTGTACACGGCGGCGGACACCGCGCGGTCTCGGCGGGCGCCCGGCAGGTGGTCGTCGCCGGCGACCGTCTCGACCGTCCCGGCGACACCCCGCAGGTAGCGGGGGGAACGATGATGCGCTTCGGGGCGCACGCGTCGGACCCGCACCCGGTCACCGACAGCGAACGCCGGTGCGGAAGCCGGAGCGAGCTGTGGCGAGGGGCCCAGGAACCGGTCGGCCAGCGCACGCCGTTCGGGCGGGTCGGCGCGGGGCACTCGCGCATCGGGATCGTGGGTGAAGAGTTCGCGCCATCGTTGCAGAGCCTCCGCCGTCACGATCCCGCGGTCGACGGCGCCGTTCTCCGCGGCGAGCAGCCAGCGAGCGTAGTACCCCGAACCCAGGTACTCCGCGGGCGGGAGCTCCTCG
>JBCCFK010000238.1:0-7396 GCA_039029775.1 Actinomycetota bacterium
CCAGAAACCGCCCGCTTATCAGGAACATGAGTCGGGCTACCTCGGGAAGTGGCACCTCGATCACGGCGACACGCCCGACATGGAGGCCCACGGTTACTCCGGGTGGCATGGCAACGACGTCCACTTCACCGGGAATCCCTGGACCGGACGCCACTTCGATCCGCTGATCGCCGAGCAGGCCGTCGAATGGATCCGCAGCCGGCCGACGGACCGCCCGTGGTTCCTCACCGTGGCGCTCGTGAATCCGCACGACATCATGTGGTACCCGGTCGACCATCCCACCCATCAGGCCGCTCACCCCAAGGACCGCGAGGCCTTCGAGTTCCTGCAGTCGTTCAGGCTCGGAGACCTGATGATCGAGACCCTCCGAGAGGACTACCCGGAACGCTTCTCCGCGCTGCCGCCAAACTTCCACGACGACCTCGAGACCAAGCCGGATGTGCAGCGGATCTGGCGCGACGTCCGCAACCGGGAGCACTTCGTCGGGTCGATGGAGGACGCCACCGAGCGGGACTGGCTCCGCTATCTCGACTACTACGCCTGGCTCCACGAGCTGCTGGACGACTCGGTGGCGACGATCCTGGGGGCCCTCGACGACGCGGACGTGTACGACGAGACGGCGATCGTCTACACCAGCGATCACGGCGACGCCTGCGGCTCGCACGGCCTCCGGGCGAAGCTCCCCTGCGTCTACGAGGAGGTCATGGGGGTCCCGTTGATCGTGAAGGCGCCCGGAGTCACACCGGGCACCACCACCGCGGCGCTCTCGACGAGCGTGGACGTGGCCACCACGATCTGCGCACTCGGCGGCATCGACGTCGAGGCCACGCCATCGCTCCAGGGTCGAGACCTCACGCCGGTCCTGCGGGACCCCACAGCCCGCGTTCGCGATTGGATCTACCTCGCCCAGGACAGCGCGCAGTCCGAGCGGCTTCGGATGTGCAGGTACGCCTACCGGGGCTTCTTCGACGGCACGACGAAGTACGCCCGCTACTTCGGCGTCGGCGGCGGCATCGACCGCACGGGCGCGGTGGCCCCCGAGCCGAAGCGATTCGGCCCCGACTCGCCCTTCGAGGATCAGGAACACGAGTGGTACGACCTGTCCGAGGACCCCCACGAACTCGACAACCTCGCTCAGGACCGGTCCCGCAGCTCCGAGACTCGAGCGCTCCACCAGCAACTGCTCGACATCGAGCGTGTCGAGCTGGCCTGAAGGTCAGTCCACCAACAGATCCGCCAGCGCCGCCACATCGGGGACGCGGGGGTGATCGAAGTCGTGGTGGAGGTCGTAGGGATCGAGCTGCACCACCTGCAGACCGGACGCTCGGGCGCCGAGAACGTCGCTCTGGTAGGTGTCCCCCACGTACAGGATCTCGCCCGGATCGGCGCGCAGACCGTCGAGCACGGGGTCGAAGATCGCGGGGTCGGGCTTGGAGACCCCGATCACGCCCGAGTCGATCACCATCGCCACCTCGGGCAGCGGGCCCGGACCGACCTGACACACGGCGTGGTCGAGCAGCTGTTGCTCGGCCGATCCGTCGTTGTTCGAGACGATCGCCCGTTCGAGGTCCGGTCGCGCTGTCATGACTCGAGCGAACGCAGCGATGTTGACGTCGAGCGGGTAGACCCACACGCCCGAAACGCCGAGCCGGCGCTGCGCCTGCCTCGCCTCCGATGCGTCCCCGATCTGCTCGGCCACCACCCCGGCGGCCTCGAAGTACGCCGCGTCGTAGACCTCCCACGTTCGAGCGGAGGCCTCGACGGGCTCGAGCTCCTCCGAGCGCACTGCCTCGGCGATCGCGTGGACGCCGACGTGGTGCGCGCGGTGGAACGCGGCGTCGTCGGGAGCCAGCTCGATACCGACCTCGGACAGGGCCGGGAGGATCCGCTCGTGATGTGGAATCAGGAACACGCCGCCGATGTCGAACACGACGGCGCGGACGGTGGAAGGGTCGATGGCAGGGGGCATGACGGCGGACCCTAGCGCTCTCCGGGTCGCGCCCTGATCGCGGTCACCGGGTGCGTGAACGGCGACCGATACAGAACGGTCGCCGCGAGGGTGACGATCATCACCACGAGGTACATCCCGCGGTACCCGACGCCATCGGCGACGATCCCCAGTCCGAACGCCGCGGCGCTGTTCGCCAGATCGCCGAACGCGACGACGGTGGCGATCACGCGGGATCGTTCCTGGGGTCGAGCCGACTCCGCCGCGACGACGGTCATCAGCGGCACGTTGAAGGACAGGCCGGCGGCGAGCACGATCGCGCCGGCGTAGAGCGACCACACCTGGTCGAACACCACGATCATCGCCAGGCCCGTCGCCGACGTGAGATGGGCTGCGGTCCCCAGCCTGAGCCGGTCCGCGCGGGCGATCAGCCGGCCGCCGAAGGCGCGCGAAACCAGGGACGTGACGGCGTAGGCGAGCAGCACCCACCGCACCTGGTCCAGGCCGAGGGACTCGGCGTAGGGGGTCACGAACGCCTGGAAGCCGATGAACGCCCCGAACACCAGGAACGAGACCGCTCCGGCGCGGGCCGCCACGGGGTGGAAGAGGCTGCCGAGCCCGTCGAAGCGTGCGATGACGTCGCTCGGGCGCGTCTCGGGCAGGAACAGGCCCAGCAGGGCGCAGACGCCCGCAAACCCTGCGGCGACGGCGAACGCCGCGGTGAACCCCGACGCCTCGAGCGCCGCCTCGCCCACCACCGGTCCGATCGCGAAGCCGACGAAGACCGCCACGCCGAAGATCGAGAAGATCTCGGCGCTCCGCTGCTTCGGCTCGAGTTCGGTCGCCGTGGTGGCCTGGCCCAGATACATGGCCGAGCTGGCCATGCCGAGGAGCAGGCGAACGACCAGCAGCATCCACAGCCCGACATCGGCCGCGGGAACATGGACGAGTTGGAGGAGGCCGACACCGATCGCGCCTCCGACCATCATCGGCCGGCGGCCGTATCGATCGGCCAGGTACCCGATGGCCGGCCTCATCAAGAGCATCCCGAGCGCCATCATCCCGAACGCCAGGCCGATGTCGGTGTCGTCCCCGCCGAGTCGGCGCTCGACGAGCCTGGGCAGGATGGGGAACGAGATGCCGGCGACCACGAAGTACGCCACCCCTGCGCTGAGGAGGGTGACGACGTGCCGGTTGAAGATCGGTGGGGTCTCGGCGTCGCCCGTCACGCCGGGCGGAAGTCGATCAGCTCCCACTCGACCCCTGGCTTGGCCGGTAGCCCGCCGGGGGCCCGACATGCGATCGTCGGGACTTCCCGTCCGGCGCGGACCTCGGCGATCCATGTCCGGAGGCCGTCCTCGCCGGCGGTGACCTGCACGGTCACGACACCGTCGGCTTCGCCGATCACCTCGGCAGTCCGCGGGGCCTGTTCCCAGGTCCACCCCTCCTCGAGCAGTAGTGCGCGCTCGGCGACCTGCGCGGGTCCGGTGTCGGCGCCCCACCACCCACGACACCGATCGGCGACCGTCGAAGCGTCGCCGCTGCGGGTCAGCACGTCGCGGAGGCCACCCGGATCGAGGTACGCCCACATGCGTCCGTCCGGAAGTGTCACGGCCGTCGGCGCGAAGCGATGTCCCCCGGTATGGCTGACGCGGCGGACGACGACGTCGTCCCAGGTGCCCTCGACATCGGCGGCGAACCGAGTGCCGTCGGATCCGCAGCACAGGTCGTGGCTGCCCTGCGTGCAGATCCACACCTCGGCGACATGCATCGATTCGTCGGTGATGTCCTCACCCATCGTGGGTCGCCGGCCCTCGATGAGAGCGATGGTCACCTCGGCGAGCCCGTCCTGATCGGTGCGCCACACCTGTCGCTGCGCACCCCAGGGTCGGCGCTCGTACGCCGTCACCTCCAACCCCTGTTCCGGCCGCCGTGGAACCGACGCGAGGACGCGGGCTGGCACCTCGGTGGCCCCCATGGCCTCCTTGACGCCGCCGAGGGCATCGTGGGCGAACACGGGCTTGGGCCAGGGCAGGGGCACGTCGGCGGCGATGAGCAGGTCCGCACGGATGGCGGTGCCGACGGGATCGAGAGCAACCCCGCGAGCGTGGTCCGCGCAGCGCATCGTCTCGTCGGCTGCCGGGAGCAGCGTCAGGTCGCCGGTCATCGGGTCAATGTACCGGCCGCACCGATCGGCAGGTCGACCGCAAGGTGCCCGACGCTTCCGGGATCTGCCACGATGCGGGTGTGGCCGACCTCCCCCTGATCCACGAACCGGACGAGATGAGCGCCGAGTGGCTGACCGCCGCGCTGGTCGGCAGCTTTCCCGGCGCCGTCGTCACCGCCTTCTCGGCCGCACCGGTGGGCACGGGGCTCATGGCCAGGAGCTACCGGCTCCGTCTCGAGGGTGAGGGGCCGATCCCGCCGAGCGTCGTCGCCAAGGTGCCGTCCGACGAGGCGAGCACGCGTGAGCTCGGCGCGAGGGCGTACCGCCGTGAGGTGGGCTTCTACCGAGACCTGGCGGCACGGGTGGACGGCCGGGTCCCGGCCTGCCATCACGCCGACATCTCCGACAGCGGTACCGAGTTCGTCCTGGTGCTCGAGGACATCACCCCCGCGGGACAGGGCGATCAGATCGAGGGCTGCTCCATCGACGAGGCGACGCGGGCGATCGACAACCTCGCCCGTCTCCACGCCTCGACGTGGGGGCGCGACGATGCGCCCGACTGGCTCGACGACGGGGCCGGCAGCGGCCAGGACCTCGCGTTCTTCATGCAGTTGGCGATGGACGCGTTCGAACCCCGATTCGCCGACCTGGTCGAGCCCGAGGCCATGGAGGTCTTCCGGAGGTTCGCCGCGGCAGCGACCGCGTGGCTTTCCGGCGAGCCGCCGACTCGCGCCATGGTCCACGGTGACTACCGCCTCGACAACCTGCTCTTCTCGACCGTCGATGCATCGGTGGCCGCGGTCGACTGGCAGACCGTGAGCTTCGCCAGCCCGGCCCGCGACCTGGCCTACTTCCTCGGCAACAGTCTGCGTACCGAGGATCGACGCGCCCACGAGGACGCGCTCATCGCTCAGTACCTGGATGTCCTGCGGTCGATTGGCGTCGAGCACGACGAGTCGACGTTACGGTCCGAACTGGTCCACGGCGCGTTCCAAGGCCCGCTGGTGACCGCGATCGGCGCGTTCACCGCCACCCGGACCGAGCGCAGCGAGGGCATGTTCGCCGCCATGGCGAACCGGTGCGGCGCGCAGATCCTCGACCACGGCGGGATGTCCGTCCTGTGATCGGTCCGAGGCGGGGTCGCCCGCCGGCCGAGGCGCGTCCATGACCGAGTTCCATCTCTTCCTGCCACAGATGCGCATGACACTCGACGTGATCGTCGAGAAGGCACGGGTGGCCGAGGACGCCGGCTTCGACGGCATCGCGCTGATGGACCATCTCATCGCGCCGGGTGCGGAGGATCAGCCGACCTGGGACGCCATGGCCACCGCCACCTGGATCGCGGCCCACACCACGTCGATCGATGTCGGCCACCTCGTCTTGTGCGATGCGTTCCGGCACCCTGCGGTGGTCGCCAAGCAGGCGGTCACCATCGACCACGCGAGCGGAGGGCGATTCCAGCTCGGCCTCGGATGGGGGTCCTACGACGCCGAGATCGAGGCGTTCGGAACCGGTGATCCCCGCCCAGCCGCGCGGTTCGCCCGCCTGGCCGAGACGGTGGAGGTCGTGGCCGGCCTCTGGTCCGGCGCCACGCTCGATCACCGCGGCGACCATCATCGGTTGGTCGGTGCTCTCCAGCGGCCGGTCCCGACACGGCCGATCCCGATCGTCATCGGTGGGACCGGACCCAAGACGATGGACCTCGTCGCGCGTCACGCCACATGGTGGAACTGCCCCGGCTACGCGATCGACCGCTTCGACCACCTCCGCGAGCGATGTGGTGACGCTCGACCATCGCTCCAACTGATGGTGGCGGTGGCTCCGACCCCCGACGAGCGCGACGACGTCGAGGCCGTGGCGCTCCGCCGGTTCGGGCCCCGACCGGACCTGGTCGTCGGCACGCCCGACGAGCTCGTCGACCGCCTCGGCCTCCTCCGCGCGCGTGGTGTCGAGCGCTTCTACCTGTGGTGCACGGATTTCGGCGCGCCGAGCACGCTCGGGGTGTTGGGCCACGAGGTCCTCCCACACCTCCGCTGACGGCGCACGAACCGGACAACCGGGCCTTCCTCTGCGCTAAAGCGGGGGCCGCGCCGGCCGATGAATCCCGTGGGACACCACAATCGACCGCGATTCATCGAAGGATGAGCCATGCCCACCGGCGCGCGCGGCAACGGTGTCCGCCTCGGATTCGTCACCGCCTTCCCACCCGGCAAGAACAGCCTGAACGAATTCGGGTGGCACTGTGCGATCAATCTGGCTCCCAAGCCGGAGGTCGCATCGCTCGTCATCTATGCCGACGAGACGGCGGACGGGCCGCCCACTCCAATCGCCGGCGCCGAGAGCCGGGTCTGTTGGCGGTTCAACAGTCTCCTCAATCCCATCCGGATCGCGCGCGAGGTGCGCCGTACCAAGCCCGATGCGGTGGTGCTCAACCTGCAGTTCGCCACCTTCGGCGACACCAAGGTCGCCGGCGGTCTGGGCCTGCTGACGCCGTGGGTACTCAAGCGCATGGGAGTGCCGACCGCCGTCATCCTCCACAACCTGGTCGAGAACGTGGACATGCAGGACGCCGGCTTCGCGGGTTCGAGGCTCACCGCCCGCGTCATGCAGCTCGCCGGCTGGGCCCTGACCAAGGCGCTCCTCAAGGCCGACTACGTCGCGCTGACCATTCCCCGGTACGTCGAGCTGCTGCGTTCGAAGTACGGCGGCGACAACATCCTGCTGGCGCCGCACGGTGCATTCGACGAGATCGACGAGCCGGACTTCACGACGTCGGCTGGCCCGAAGAAGCTCCTGGCGTTCGGCAAGTGGGGGACGTACAAGACGGTCGACGTCCTCATCGAGGCGTACCGCGAGCTGCTCTCCCGCGGCTACGGCGACATCGAGGTGGTGATCGCCGGTACCGACAGCCCCAACTCGCCCGGGTATCTCGCCGGTGTCGAGGAGAGCTGTCGGGACCTGCCCGAGGTGACCTTCACCGGGTACGTGCCCGAGGAGGACGTGCAGCGGATCTTCACCGAGGCGGCGGTCACGGTCTTCCCCTACACCTCCACCACCGGGAGCTCCGGCGTCCTGCACCAGGCCGGGAGCTTCGGACGCTGCGCCGTTCTGCCCGCGATCGGTGACTTCGCCGAGGTCATCGAAGAGGAGGGCTTCATCGGCGAGTACTTCGAGCCGGGGGATGCGCTCTCGCTGGCCGACGCCCTCGCCAAGCTGCTCGACGACGACTCGCTCCGCGAAGAGATGGGTCGTCGCAACTTCGCGGCGGCGTCGGGGATCCC
>JBCCFK010000239.1:0-7308 GCA_039029775.1 Actinomycetota bacterium
GCTGGTTGTTTCTGGTGGGCGTGCGGGGGGGCGGCGCTCCTGGGGGGGGGGGTTATAACCTCGGGACCTGTGTGGTCGATCCCCGGTTGGGGCGCGCGCCCAAACGTCCGGCGCGTACGGTCGCTCCATGGCCCCACCACCAACCGCCCAGACCAGCCGTCTGGCATCGGTCGGAGCGGCACTGGCCGACCCGACCAGGGCGACGATCGTCGCCGCCCTGTCGGCCGGCACGGCCCACACCGCTGGAGAGCTCGCCCGCCACGCCGGCGTGGTCGCCTCCACGGCGAGCGAGCATCTCTCCCGGCTGGTCGATGCCGGACTCGTCGCCGTGGAGGCCGCCGGCCGGCACCGGTACTTCCGGCTCGCATCGCCCGAGGTCGCCACCCTGATCGAGTCGATCGATGCCCTCGACCTGGTCGAGACCGACCCGATACGTCGACCCCGGCCAGGCAGCGAGATGACCTTCGCCCGGAGCTGCTATGACCACCTCGCCGGCGAACTCGGCGTTCGCGTCCACACGGCACTCCACACGAACGGCGTGCTCGGGTCGATCGACGGTGTCTCCCACCTGAGTGACCGCGGCGCCGATCGGCTGGCCGAGATCGGCATCGACGTCGAGCCGTACCGGCGATCGCGGCGACCGATGTGTCGCGACTGCCTCGACTGGACGCAGCGCCGCCACCACCTCGGCGGCGGCGTTGGCGCCGCCATCCTCGATCACCTCCTGCGGGACCGCTGGGTCACTCGCCGCTCCGAGCAGCGGATCCTGCGCGTCAGCGAACGCGGGCGGGTCCGCTTCGAAGCGGACCTCGGGGTGGTCGTGACACAGTGACGTCATGACCTACGACGCCTCCACGACCACCGACCAGATCCTCGAAGGCCTCGACCTGGCCGGCCGACACTTCGTGCTGACCGGAGCCTCGAGCGGCCTCGGCGAGGAGACGACTCGAGCGCTGGCCGATCACGGTGCGACCGTGACGATGCTCGCCCGCGATCCGGAGAAGAACGCAGCTGCCGCCGACCGTGTGCGTGGCGCCGTCGCGGGCGCCGACCTGCGCCAGGCCCAGGTGGACCTGGCAGACCTCTCCTCCGTCCGTGCCGTCGGCGACCAGCTCGGCGATGCCCCGATCGACGTGCTGATCAACAACGCCGGCGTGATGGCGTGCCCGTACGGCACGACCGCAGACGGCTTCGAGATGCAGTTCGGTACCAATCACCTCGGCCACTTCGTCCTGACCGCGACGCTGATGCCGTCGATCCTCGCGGGTGAGTCGCCGCGGGTCGTCACGCTCTCGTCGGCGGCACACGGCCGCGCCGACGTCGACCTCGCGGACCCAGGCTTCGCCACGACCGAGTACGACCCGTGGATCTCCTACGGCCGATCGAAGAGCGCCAACGCGCTCTTCGCGCGAGAGCTCGCACGACGTTCGGCCGACACGGGGCTGCTCTCGTTCGCCGTCCATCCGGGCGGCATCATGACCGAGCTCGGCCGCCACCTCACCCAGGAGATGATCCAGGAGATGCTGGACGGTCTGGACGAGCGGTCGAACGAGGCGTCGGGTGACGACAGCGGTGGCGGCTTCGAGTTCAAGAGCGTCGAGGCCGGCGCCGCGACCCAGGTCTGGGCGGCCACGAGGACCGCGGCGGAGCACAACGGTGCCTACCTCGCCGACTGCCGGGTCGGGGAGGTCGGCGTCGACGTCGGTACCTACGGCATCGAGCCCCACATCCTGGACGACGCGACCGCGGCGGATTTGTGGGACCTCAGTGAACAGATGACGGGTCAGACCTTCTCGCCCTGATGTCGTCCTGACCTCGGACCGCCGTCGGACAGCCGATCGCGCCGGAGGGGCGGGCCCGGCACCGGACCGCCCCGTTGTCACCGGCCGCGCCTACGGTGCCGTCGATGATCGGTTGCGGACACTGCGGAGGGCAGCACGCCACGGTGGCAGAGGTACGCGCCTGCTCGGCGGGAACGCCCGCCGTCTCCGCCCCGCCCGGGTCCGAGCCGCTGCCGGAACCGGATCCGCCGGCCCGGCCGCGACGCGGGGTCGCGACGGCACCGGCCGTCAGCCCGGTCGTGCTGGCGGCGGACTGGGAACGTCTCGCGGGGCCCGAGGGCCTCGCTCGCAACCTGATCGTGCGGCCCGGAGATGCGGTCCCCGCACCCTGGGCGGACGCCGGTCGCGTTGCCGTGTCCGACGTCGACGATCCGATCGCGATCGACGATCTTCGCGCCGCGCGCACGGCGCGGCGTCGGGTCGTGATCGAGCTCGGCTGCGATCTTCCGGCACCGGACCCGGTCCTCGACATCGACTACTGGCACCTCTCGCCGGAAGCCGACCTGGAAGGCGAGGTCCTGCGCCACCTCGTGCTCTCTCACGCGGTGGACGCCCGAGAGCCCGAGCGCCCCACCGTCGATGCGATCTCGCGGGCGATCGCCGCCGGGGCGACCCTGACGACCGAGGGGCCCGGCGACGTCACGACCGCCCACGGCGTCGCGTGGTGCGACGGCGGACCACTCGACTGGCTCGAGCTGGATGCGCCGTTGATCCCGGCCGTCCATCTCGCCTCGGGCTCGGTCGACACCCTCGGGCATGCCGACCCCAGCGCCGAGCTGGCACCCGATCAGCTCGCCGCCGTCTCACACCGCGGCGGTGGAGCCCGGATCATCGCACCGGCCGGCTCGGGCAAGACCAGGGTGCTGACCGAGCGCGCCCGCCATCTGGTCCGGGACCGCGGCGTCGATCCCAGCACCATCTGCATGGTCGCGTTCAACGTCCGGGCTCGAGCCGAGATGGAGGAGCGAACCACCGACCTCCCCGGACTGGAGATCCGGACGCTGAACTCCCTCGCCCTGGCGATCCTGTCGGGACGCGCGCCGTTCGCTCCCCCGGCGAGACGCCGCGCGCCGAGCGTCGTGGACGAGCGGGACGTCAGGCGCATCCTCGACGACCTCGTCAGCACCCGCCGCCAGGCGATGTCGGACCCCTTCGCCACCTGGATCGAGGCACTGACGGCGACGCGGCTCGGGCTGCGCTCTCCCGCGGCCGTCGAGCAGGAGTTCGCGCCGGACGTCACGGGCTTCGCCGACGTGCTGCCCCAGTACCGGGACCGTCTGGCCAACGCCGGCGCGGTCGACTTCGACGAGCAGATCCTGGGCGCCATCGAGGTGTTGTGCACCGATCCCGCGGCCCGCGCGGCCGCCCGTCGGGTGTGCGGTGTACTGCTGGTCGACGAGTTCCAGGACCTCACACCGGCACACGTGCTGCTCTTGCGACTCCTCGCCGGGCCGGCGGCCGAGGTCTTCGGTGTCGGCGACGACGACCAGACGATCTACGGGTACTCCGGGGCGTCACCGTCCTGGCTCATCGACTTCGCCGACCTCTTCCCCGGCGCGGCAGCCCACGATCTCACGGTCAACTACCGCTGCCCGCCCGCGGTGGTCGAGGGTGCGGCCACCCTCCTGACCCACAACCGGCGACGCATCGACAAGACGATCGCCGCGGCGCCCGGACGGGCGGGCCACACGTCGGACCTCGCTGTGGCCCAGAGCGACGATGCCCTCGCCGTCACCCTCGCCCGCGTGCGCGACCTCGTGGGTACCGGAACCCGACCGAGGGACATCGCGGTCCTGACGCGCGTCAACTCGACACTGCTGGGGCCGATGCTCCTCCTCGAGGAGGACGGGATCCCGACCAACGCTCCCGTGCACGCCAACTTTCTCGAGCGGACGGGCGTCGCCGGCGCACTCGCCTGGCTGGACCTCGCGACCGCCCCGGCCCAGCGATTCTCCGGCTCGGCGGTCGAGACCGCCATCCGTCGGCCCCCGCGCGGCATCTCGGCCCGGCTCGCGGGATGGGCAGGGGAGCAGAGCAGCATCAAGGGCCTCCGGGCCCTGGCCGGTCGGATGAACAACGAGCGCGACCAGCAGAAGGTGTCGGGATTCGCCGACGACCTGGAGCGGTTGCGGGCCGGCGCCGAGTCGGGAGCCGACACGGCGACGCTGCTCGCGATGATCCGCGACGAGGTCGGACTCGGACAGGCCCTCGACAACCGCCTCGACGCCAGCCGACGCTCGGTCGACCGCTCGGCGCACGGCGACGACCTGGCCGCGCTGCTGGCGGTGGCCTCACACCAACCCGACCCGGGCCTCTTCGGCGATTGGATCTCCGAGCGGCTCGACCGCATCGAGGCCGACCCGGGCGGGGTCCGGCTGGCGACCATCCATCGGGTCAAGGGTCGGGAGTGGCCCCACGTGATCGTGCACGAGGCCACCGCGGGCCTGATGCCCCATCGCCTCGCGTCCGACCGCGAGGAGGAACGTCGCGTGTTCCACGTGGCCGTGACACGTGGGAGCGAGGACGTCCTCGTCGCCGCGGGCACGCCCCCCTCCCCCTTCGTGGCCCAGCTCACGGTCGAACGGGACCCCGACGCCGAGCCGGAACCGGAGCTGCGTCCCCGCGCCGCCGAGGCGAGCGCGGGCCGCAAGCCGCGCGCAAAGCGAGAGGTGCCCGAGGCCTCCAGCATCACCGAGGCTTCGCTGCGCGAGTCGCTGCGGACCTGGAGGACCAAGCGGGCCAAGGACGACGCCGTACCGGCGTACGTGGTCTTCAACGACACGACGTTGTTCGAGCTCGCCCGGCTGCGGCCCACCGACGAGAACGCACTCCTCGACATCACGGGCATCGGACCCGTCAAGATCGAGAAATACGGCGCGGAGATCATCGCGCTCGTGGAGGACGCGCTACAGGACGGCTGACCGCAAACGGCCTGGTCGGAGCACGAAAATCGTCACCAGATTGGCCATTGTGCGGGTGGGCTGGACGACCTAGTGTCGGCCGTACCGAGCCGGTCCGCGCACAGGCGGCTGTGGGGACAACGCGGGCTTCCTCGGTTCTGGCGAAAGGGGAACGCACGTGCGTTCGAACTCCCTCCAACGGGCACCAAAGACCGGCTTGACGACCACCGTCCTGATCCTCGCCGCGCTCGCGTTGGCGACGGTCGGGCTCCTCTCGGCGAACGCCGGGGCGGTCGGGAACGACGAATGCGTTCCCGACGACACGGTGGAGGTGACCGGCGGTGCACTCGGCGTGCCCGGCACGCCGGTCTGCGACGAGCCGTCACCGACACCGGACGACCCGGGCGAGGTGAGTCCCGACGGTGAGAAGGCGACGCCCGAGCCGGAGCCCACACCCGAGCCGACCCCCGAGCCCGTCGAGGAGCCGACTCCCGAGCCGACGCCGGAGCCGACACCCGAGCCCACGCCCGAGCCCACACCCGAGCCCGAGCCGACCGACGAGGTCGTGGTCCTGCCGCCTCCGCCCGAGCCGACACCGGCGGCCGAGCCGGAGCAACCACCGCAGGTGCTGCCCCGACAGCTGGCACGAACCGGGGCGGAGAACAGCTCGATGGCGGTGCTGGGCGGCGGTCTCATCCTCGGTGGCATCGCGATCGTCTCGACCGCGAACTCCTTCCGGCGCCGCGACCTCTGAGAGACCGACCACGCGGACCTCACGCGTGGCATACGACACGTTCGGTTCCACGATGCGGAACACGCCGATAGCCTGACCTCATGGCCGGGGTGCAGTCGATCGAGCGAGCGTTCGCGATCCTTCGCGCCCTGGCCCTGCAGCCGGCGGGCATCACCGAACTCGCCGCCCGAACCGCACTCCCGAAGAGCACGGTCGCCCGGCTCCTCGGCGCGCTCGAGGCTGAGGGCGCCGTGACCCAGGTCGAGGCCGGCGGCGAGTATCGCCTGGGCCCGGGCATCGAGGACATCGCGGCCGGCTCCCAGCCCGGCCGGAACCTCGTCGCCATCGCTCGGCCGTTCCTGATCGACCTGACGGAACGCACCGGCGAGGCGAGCGGGCTCGACACGCTGGACGAGGGCTGGGTCTACTTCCTCGATCAGGTGGCCTCCGAGACCGACGTCCAGGTTCGCGACTGGACCGGTGAGTACGGCCAGGCGCACACGGTGCCCGCGGGGGTCGTCATGCTGGCGCACAGCCCCGACGGCGAGGTCGACGCCTACATCGACCAGGGCCTCGACCTGCTCACGCCCAACACCGTCACCGACGGCGAGGAGCTGCGGGAGCGCCTGCAGCAGGTCCGGTCCGCCGGATACGCCTGGGGATTCGAGGAATTCGCCGAGGGCATCAACTCGGTCGCGGCGCCCGTGTTCGGTCCGGCCGGGGTGGAGGCAGCCATCCACGTCCACGGCCCGGCCTACCGCTTCCCGGACCCCGATCGCACCCACGACCTGGGCCTGCTGGTCGCCGAGGCCGCCGAACTCCTCAGCGCCCAGCTGCAGGGCTAGGCGCCGCCGCCGACATCGACGACCGGAGGTCGGCCGCCTCGTCGAGCAGCCACCGCCTGAGGTCGTCCACGCCGTGCCGCCTGATGGCCTCGGGCCGAGCCACCACGCAGAACGGCGCCTCGGTGAGCACGACGTCGTCGCCGATCCGCTCGAGCCGGCCGGCGCGAAGCAGCGGCTCGACGATGTGGAGCCAACCGAGCGCGACGCCCTGCCCCTCGAGCGCGGCATGGACGACGATCGAGTAGTCGTTGGACGTCTGGCCCGCCGAAGCCGTCGACGGCTCGATGCCGTGGACCTCGAACCAGGTGCGCCAGTCGTAGCGGGGCCGATACCGCTCCTCGTTGTGCAGGAGCTCGGCCTCGGTCACCGAGGTGACACCGGTGGCCGCAACGTGGGCCGGACTCGCGACCGGGGCCAGTCGCTCGTCGGCGAAGTGCCACGTCCTGAGTGCTGGCCACGGACCAGGACCGAGCGGGATCCACAGGTCGGCCTCGTCGCGACCCACACCGTCGTCGGTGTCCTGGGTGATCACGCGGAGCTCGACGTCGGGGTGCGCCTCCTTGAACGCCGCGAGGCGGGGCATCAACCAATAGGTCGCCAGCGCGGTCGAGACCGACAGCGTGACCACCGAATCGGACCGAACCTGCGACGCGGCGTCCCGAACGGCCGCGTCGACAACGTCGAAACCCGCCCGGATCCGCAGGCGGAGTTCCTCACCAAGCTGGGTGAGGGCGATCCCCGACGCCGTCCGATCGAAGAGGCGTGCCCCGACCGCCTGCTCCAGGCGCTTCACGGCGTGGCTCACCGCGGGCTGGCCGATACCGAGATTCGTCGCCGCGCCGGTGAAGGAACCGGCATCGGCGGCCGCGACGAACACCCGGAGCCACCGATCGGACACGCCACCGGTGCCGCCATCGATCTGATTCATGCCCCATCGAGACTAGAACCGTTGACCCGGACAGTCGACATTCATACGTTGCATGGGTGAC
>JBCCFK010000240.1:0-7293 GCA_039029775.1 Actinomycetota bacterium
CGTCGCCTGGACGAGGGCTGCCGAACTCAACTGCATACATCGAAACATAAAGATGTTGTTATGTGATGTCAACGATGGGTGAGCTCGAGGTCCCCGAAACGGCCGAAGGGCCCAGTCGTCGCGGTCGAGTAGGTTTCGGCCCGCAGCCCGCGCCCAAGGAGCAACCCGCCGTGACCCAGGATCTCGCCCGACAGGTCCAGGCGCTCGAGGAGGTCTGTCGCAGCGCCATCACCATCGCCCGCGACCTCTCGACCGACGACGCCGACCTGCCGACCGACTGCCCCGGCTGGTCCGTGAAGGACCATCTCGCCCACATGGTCGGGCTCGAGCAGGTCCTCTGCGGCGCCCCCGAACCTCGGGTCGAACTCCCGGACCTCGACCACGTGGTCAACGAGATCGACGGCTACATGGAACGACACGTCCAGGCCCGCCGCGCCCTTCCGGTCGGCAACGTCGCCGACGAGTTCGAGGGCATGCTCCCGCGGCGGGTGGCGCAACTCGAGGCCTTGGTCGCCCTGGGCGACCCCGACATGGCCGCACCGATGGGGACCGTGCGCCCGATCTCCCGCGGGCTGCCGATGCGTGTCTTCGACCTCTGGACGCACGAACAGGACATGCGGAGGGCGCTCGGCTCACCGATGCGGTTGGACGGGGTCAGCGGGCCGATCGTCGCCGAACGAATCCTGCTCCTCTGGTCCATGGCCCTGCCGCGCAAGGACGACATTCCTCCCGGCACGCTGCGCGTCGAGGTCACGTCCCCCGTGCAGCGCTCGACGACGATCTCGCTGGGCGAGAGCGAATCGGCGGCGACGCTCTCGGGCGACCTCGGCGTGGTCGCCCGGCTGGTCTGTGGCCGCGGCGTGCCCGACGAGATCCTGGCGTCCGCATCGGTGGACGGGGACCGCGACTGGTTCGACAGGGTCGTCCCGCACCTCGTCCTGACGCCCTAGGGGCGGGTTCAGCTTGGGCGCTGGAGGTGCGCTCGCCGGGCCTTGCGGTTGGGTCCGCCGGGCGTGGCCGGCTTCGTCCCTCCCGAGCCCTGAGTGGACCGGGCGGGCGACTCGCCCTTGCCGGTCGACTTGGTCTTGCGGCCGTTGCGGCCCTTGGGGGCACCGTTCTTCGCCCCGCCGCCGCCGGCTCCGCTTCGCGTCTTGCGGCCCGCGGGCTTCGAGCGCTGCGGGCGGCTTCCTTCGCGACGCTCCCCGGTCGCGTCTCCAGCCGCTCGCTCGTCGGACCGGCGGGGCCGCCCGGGCGAGCGGTTCTTGCCACTGCGCCCACCCGCGCCACGGGCGTTCGCCTTGCCGCCACTGCGGGCCGGACGCTTGGCGCCTCGATTGCCGCCGCCGCTCGGACGGTTGTCGTGTGAGGGCGCCGGCTGGCCGCCCCGCTGGCCGGATTCCGGCTCGGGACGGCGTGGGGCTGGCTCGGTGGCATCGACGGACTCGATGTCGGCGGCGGTCACGCCCGAATCCAGGCCCGCCTTGCGCTGCATCTTGGTCGTGTCCTTGACCTGATCGGGTTGGACCAGGGAGACCACCAGACCCCCGCTGCCGGCGCGCGCGGTGCGACCGGCGCGGTGGATGTAGGTCTTGTGATCCTCTGGCGGGTCGAACTGCACGACGACCGCGACTCCGTCGACGTGGATGCCGCGAGCGGCAACGTCGGTGGCGATCAGCGCCTCGACCTTGTTGGCCGCGAAGTCCTTCAGCGCTCTCGTCCGCTGGGCCTGACTGCGCCCGCCGTGGATCGGCGCCGCCTTCACGCCCCGCTTGGACAGCTGTTTGGCCAATCGATCGGCGCCGTGCCTGGTGCGGCAGAAAACGATCGCGGGCCAGACCTTCGTGAGCAGTTCGGCGGTGACGTCGATGCGCTCCGTGCGCTCGACGCGCCAGAACCGGTGGTCGGCGAGGGTGATGTCGGGGGTCTCCTCACCCACCTCGTGGCGCACCGGATCGTGCTGGTAGTCGCGCGTCAGGGTGGCGATGTCGCCGTCGAGGGTCGCGGAGAAGAGCAGGGTCTGGCGATCGGGGCTCGTCTGGTCGAGCAGCCGCCGGACTGCGGGCAGGAACCCCATGTCGGCCATGCGGTCCGCCTCGTCGATGACGACCATGTCGACGTCTCCGAGCAGAACCTTGTCGTCCGCGATCAGGTCTTCGAGGCGGCCGGGGCATGCCACGAGGAGGTCGACCCCGGCGCGGAGCGCCTTGATCTGAGGTCCGTAGCCGACACCGCCGTAGACGACGCCGACCCGCAGATGGTCCGAGAACGTCCGGATCTCGTCGGCGATCTGATCGGCGAGTTCGCGGGTCGGCGCCAGCACGAGCGACCGGGGCCGCCGGGCCTGTGCGTGCTGCGTACGCGCCGACAGGGGGATGCCGAATGCGATCGTCTTGCCCGAGCCGGTCGGGGCGCGGCCGCAGACATCTCGACCGGCCAGCGCGTCCTTGACGGTGGCGGCCTGGATGGCGAAGGGGGAGTCGATGCCTCGGAGCGCGAGCGCGTCGACGATCGGGGCGGGGACGCCCAGCTGGGCGAACGTGGATGACATGGGGGTCTTTCTCCGAGCGCGCGGCGCTCGTTGCGATGGGGGGGAGTGTGGGTTCTGCCCTGTGCGGGCCGCTGACGGTCGTGGTGGCTCACCTGACCGGGGTGAACCACACCCGTCTGCGAACCCATCTGCCGGAGATCCCGGCTGACGCGACGTCAAGGGTATCGGAGCGCGGCCTCTCGGCCTCGCATCCTCGGGTGACCGGTTGGCGGCGCTGCTGACGGCCGTTGGGCCGAATCGCCCGGCATGACCGCTTCAGGAGGGCCAGGACCGGGTAGCCTCGGCAAGGCCCGCATGGGCCGTCGCCCGACCGAATCGAGTCTGCCGTGTCAATCCAAGCCGAGGCGATGGCCCTCGTCGAAGCCGTCGAGTCTGACGTTCGCGGCCTGATGGACGCCCATCTCGAGCGCCGGGAGCACTGGTACGCGCACGAGATCGTGCCCTGGGAGCTCGGTCGCAACTTCCGCGACGAGCCCTGGTCGCCGGAGCAGGCGACCCTGTCCCCGGAGGTGCGGACCGCGCTCGTCCTCAACCTGTTGACCGAGGACAACCTGCCCTACTACCACGCACAGTTCCAGGTCTTCTTCGGACCAGACTCGCCCTTGTCCGAGTGGTCCCGACTCTGGACCGCCGAGGAGGGCCAGCACGCGATCGCCATCCGCAACTACCTCCTGACCAGCCGAAACTGCGACCCCGACGTCCTCGAGGACGACCGGGTGGCCACGGTGCGCAAGGGTTGGGTCGGTGCGATGGACACGGCGATCGACCTGTTCAACTACACCGCGGCCCAGGAGCTCGCGACGCGGATCAGTCACCGCAACGCCGGAGCGAAGGCCGACTGCGGCGTCGCTCGCGAGGTCATGAACCGCGTCGCCGCCGACGAGAACCACCACTTCATCTTCTACCGCGGCGTCGTCACGGCGATGCTCGACCAGTCACCGGACCTGACCTTGGAGTCGATGGCCAAGGTCATGGGTGGGTTCGAGATGCCGGGAACGGGCATCCCGCAGTTCCGGCGCCGCGCGGTCGAGATGGCGAAGCTGGGCGTCTACAACGTCCGCATCCACCTCGAGAACGTCGTCTCACCGCTGTTGCGGTACTGGAAGGTCGACTCGTTGACCGGTCTCACGTCGGTCGGCGCCAAGGCGCAGGAGCGGCTGATGACGCTCCAAGACGACCTCACGACGCAGGCGGAGAAGTTCGAGGCCCGCCTGGCCGGCAAGAAGGTTCGCCTGGCCTGAGGCGCCACCCGGTTCGTCCGGCCGGGCCCAACTGCTAGAACACCGGTCGTGACCCGAGGCGACTATCCCTTGGCGATGGCGGACGCCTCGCCTCCGCGACACCCGGCTCCGTACCGGAAGGGCGCACCGAACGTGGTGGTCATCGTGCTCGACGACCTCGGGTTCGCCCAGCTCGGCAGTTACGGCTCGGACCTCGAGACGCCCAACCTCGACCGCCTCGCCGAACGAGGGGTGCGGTTCTCGAACTTCCACACGACGGCGATGTGCTCGCCCACGCGGGCGAGCCTGCTGACCGGGCGCAACTCCCACCGCGTCGGGATGGGGATGCTGCCGGATCTGCCGACCGGCTATCCCGGCTACACCGGCCGCTTCCCTCGGGGCGCCGGGACGCTCGCGCAGGTGCTCGCCGAGGACGGTTACGCGACGACCTGCATCGGCAAGTGGCATCTGGTCGCTCGCGACGAACGGGCGAACGGGCCGTACACGATGTGGCCGACCGGCCTGGGGTTCGACCGCTACTACGGATTCCTGAACGGCGAGACCAACATGTGGACGCCGAACCTGATCCGCGATCAGACCCACGTGGAGCCGCCGTCGACGCCGGAGGACGGATACCACCTCGACCGGGACCTGGCCGACGAGGCCATCGCGCAGATCAAGGACCACGCCCTCCATTCGCCAGACCGGCCGCTGTTCATGTGGTACGCCACCGCGTCGCCCCACGCGCCCCATCAGGCGCCGCCCGAGTGGATCGAGCACTACCGAGGCCGATTCGACGACGGATGGGATGCCTGGCGAGAGCGATCGCTCGCCCGCCAGATCGAGCTGGGGATCCTCCCCGACGACACCGAGCTGTCCGCGCGACCGCCGTGGATCGAGGCGTGGGACGACATCGACGACGATCGCCGCCGCCTGTACAGCCGGATGATGGAGGTGTTCGCCGGCTTCCTGTCCCACGCCGACCACCACATCGGTCGGGTGCTCGACGAGCTCGATCGACAGGCGATGACGGACAACACCGTCTTCGTGTTCCTGTCGGACAACGGGTGCTCCGGCGAGGGTGGCCCGAACGGCACGTGGAACCAGCTTCGCCACTACATCTCGGACCTGCCAGACGACATGGAGCTCGAACAGGCGCACTACGACGACCTGGGCGGGTTCAAGTCGTCGGGCCACTATCCCTGGGGTTGGGCCCACGCGGGCAACAGCCCGTTCCGCCGGTGGAAGCGCTACACGTTCGAAGGGGGCGTGCGAGACCCGATGATCATCGCCTGGCCCGATGCCGGCGAGGCGGCGGGGACGGTGCGCTCGCAGTACTGCCACGTCGTCGACCTAATGCCCACGATCCTCGATCTGGTCGGGATCGACCTGCCGACCGAACTCGACGGCGTCGCCCAGCTCTCCTTCGACGGCGTCTCGCTGCGGGAGACACTCGCCGACGAGCGGGGACCGGACCCCAGGATCGAGCAGTACTACGAGCTGTGGGGGAGCCGGGCGATCTACCGCGACGGCTGGAAGGCCGTCACCAATCACGTCAACCAGCTCGCCGCGGCCGAACGAGAGCACATCGTCGGCTCGCATCGATTCGAGGACGACCAGTGGGAGCTCTTCGACACCCGCGCCGACCCCACCGAGTCCCGCGACCTGGCGCGGCAGATGCCCGAGAAGGTCGACGAGCTGGCGTCGCGGTGGATGGAACTCGCCCGCGAGAACGACGTGCTTCCGATCGACGACAGCCGCGACGGCCGTCTCATGCACATCCACCTGCCGTGGGCCGCGTTCCGGGCGAGCTACGAGCTGCGCCCCGGTGACAAGATCCACGAGTCCAACGGGCCGCTGCTGCTGGGCGGCTTCCGCATGGTGGCGTCGTTCCCCGGAGGCATCGAGGAGGGCGCGTCGGGCGTCCTCGCCGAGCAGGGCGACTGGATGTGCGGCTGGGCGTTCGTGGTGATCGACGGCACCGCCACCTGGATCCTCAATCATGCCGGCCACGAGTTCCGGGCCGTCGGCGCGGTCCCACCCGGCAGCCGGGTGCTGTCGGTGGACGCCACGCTCGCGGACGGCGGGGGGTTCGACCTCTCGCTCCGAGCCGACGGGGCCGAGCTCGGAGGCTCACACCTGCCGTTCTTCCCGGCTGCGGTGGCACCGGACGGCGCGTTCCTGACCATCGGCTATGGACGACCGTTTCCCGTCTGCGACGACTACGAGCCCCCGTTCACGGCTCCTGAGTCCTTCACGGGGATCCGGATCGACATCGGCGCCCCACCGCCGTTGGACATCTCGGCCGAGATCGAACGGCTCATCCGCCACCAGTAGTCACGGTCACCGACCCGACCGGCGTCCCAACGTCGCCTTGCGGGTGCGCGCCGGGACCATCACCGTCCACCGTTCGTCGGACACGTGGTGGGCGGCGGTGCGGAAGTGGTCCGCCCCCACGGACCCGCTGGCATGGCGACCGAACCGGACGGTGCGGCCGGTGTCGTCGATCAGTTCGAGTCGACCGGGGCGGCGCCGCTCCGGTCGCTCGACCGACAGTCTTCCCGCCTGCCAGTCGTCGCGCCGGAGCAGTCGGCGAGCGATCCTGGTCCGCCGGAACTCCCGGAGCGCCAACCAGAGTGCGAACGCCGGCGCGGTGAGCGCGAGCCAGGTCCAGTCGTGCATGTTGCGACCCGATGGCGTCCGCACCAGGTCGGGTCTCGCCGGGTCGAAGAGCACGCCGATGTCGCGTCCGCGATTGCTCCGGGCGTAGCCGCCGAAGAAGCCGGTGTGGATCCTGCGCTCATAGCGGTCTCCCTCATGGACGAACTCGACGATCAACGTGTCGGGGCCTCGACCCACCCGCACTTCGGTGACCGTGGCCGTCACCAGTTCCCCTTCATCCAGCAGGCGGTCGTTGGCGGCGCGCTGGGCATCCCACCAGACGAGCGACACCACGAGCACTCCGGCGGCAGCGAGCGAGAACGCCGCAAACCCGAACTGGCGGTGGCGCCATTGGCGACGCGCGCCCTCGAGGTCGACCGGGTCGGGACCGGCGTCGGGGTCGGTCACCGACCCGACCGGCTCGGCGGCTCCCACACGAACACGCGGGAGTCGGGGTCGTCGTCGGTGCCGTACCAGGGGTCGGCGATCACCCCCAGATCCAGCATCCCGATACGACGGGCGACAGCAGCCGACGGCTCGTTGTGCGGCCACATCACCGCATGGACGCGCTCCACGCCTGCGCCGCGGGCCCGCTCGAGGAGCAGTCCGGCCGCCTCCGACGCCCAACCCCTGCCGGCGGCGTCGGGGTGGAGGCTCCAGCCGATGTCCATCTGCCCGTCGGGCAGCCGATGCAGGACCACGTAGCCGGCGATCGGCGACCCGTCAGTTGGCTCGATGGCCCACCCACCGCACGGCGGATCGGTCTCGATCGTCGCTGCCCATCCCTCGATCGTCTCCACGGCGCGAGCGGGATCGGTCCACGGCTCGGGCTCGGCCAGCCAGGCGGCGACCAGAGGTCGCCGC
>JBCCFK010000241.1:0-7223 GCA_039029775.1 Actinomycetota bacterium
CGAGCTCGCCCGCGCGCTGGAGCCCGCGATCGAATGGCGTGTCGGGGATGCCGAGGACGTCCGACTCCCCGAGCCCGTCGACCTGGTCACGATCGGCAACGCGTTCCACCGCCTGGACGGTGACCGGGTGGCAGCGCGCGCCTGGCAGCTCCTGCGCCCCGGCGGAGCCCTCGCCCTGCTGTGGACGCACGTCCCCTGGGACGGTGACGAGCCCTGGCAGGCTGCGATGGCCGGCGTGGTCGACCGGTGGAGTCGGCCGTCAGGCGGCGACGCGTCGGCCGATCCGCTGCCCCAGGTGCTGTTCCGGAACGGTTTCGCCTCGCACGAACGCATCGAGATCCCCCACGACGAGCGGTGGACCGTGGACGACCTGGTCGGGTTCGCCCGATCGACGTCGGTGCTCGGCGATGCCGTGGTGGGCGACGATACGGCAGCCTTCGATGCGGAGCTGCGGTCGGTGTTGCTGCGGATCTCCACCACCGGACGGTTCGACCGGTCGACCACCGCCGCCCTCGATCTGGCCCGCAGCGTCGACGCCAGCGCCTCGGCGGCACGCGTCGTGCAGCGAATCCGCGCGCTGGCCGACGCTCGCCGACCGGTCGTCGTGGCCATCGACGGCCGCAGCGGCGGCGGGAAGTCGACACTCGCCGCGGAGGTCGCCCGCTCGCTCCCCAGCTGCTCGGTGATCGAGGGCGACGAGTTCTATGCCGGTGGTTCGGACGAGCACTGGGACTCGCTGTCCGACGCCGAGCGCGCGGCGTTCTGCATCGACTGGCGTCGACAACGCCCGGTCCTGGCATCGTTGCGGCGCGGCGAACCGGGCACCTGGTACGGCTTCGACTGGGACCGCTTCGACGGCACGCTGGCCACCGAGCCCACGACCTGCGCGCCGGCGGGCGTCGTGATCCTCGAGGGGGCCTACAGCGCTCGGCCCGAGCTCGCCGACCTCCTCGATCTCCGAGTTCTGGTCGACGTGCCCCATGCCGTTCGTCGGGACCGCTGCATCGCCCGCGACGGCGACGACTGGCACGAAGACTGGTTCCAGCGCTGGCGGGCGGCCGAGGACCACTATTTCGGCGAGATCGTGCCCGCGGACGGCTTCGACCTCGTCCTGCGCAGCAACTGACGACCGTTGCTGCGTGGCGATCTCGACCACGGAGAAAAGTTGCTCTGAACTGGGCTTTCGGGGCGAAGAGTGTCACACCCCGTCTCTACTGTGAGGGTATGAGTTCGGGCGGACCATCGAGCGCAAGCCAGCCGGCGAGGTCTCCGCCGACGTGTCGTTCCGAGAGGTCTGTGCTGGACTGCGAGACCTTCCCGCCCGTGATCGGGTCGCCGCCATCGAGCGCTACCGCCGCAAGCTCGACGCGATGGAAGCCGAGACCCTGGCCACCGGGGTGGTCGGACCTCCGCACATCAAGGGTGGGGCGCGGGGCGCGTTCAGGATGGCGGAGGCCGCCGGCGTGTCGACGGCCGAGCAGCGTCGTCGAGTCAACCGAGCCCGGATGGTGGCGGAGAACCCTGCGATCGCCGGACGGATGGCCGGTGGGGCCCTCGGCGTCGAGCAGGTCGACTCCATCGCCCGGGCCAGTCGCCGCACCGACGGCGCGGCTGCGCAGTGCCCCAGGCTGCTCGACGAGATCGCCGCGGCCAAGGCCGACCAGGCGAACCGGATCGCCGATGCGTGGGTCGAGGATCACCTCACCGCCGAGCAGGTCCGGACCGAACACGAGCGTCAGCGCGGATTACGGGCGGCTCGGAAGGGACGCAGCCCCGACGGCCTCGCCAGCATCACGATCACGGGCGACGACGAGTCGATCGACATCGCCTGGCGCGGCATCCAACAGCGCGCCGACGCCATGTACCGAGCCGACGGCGGCCGCGACGTCGCTGCATCCGACCACCCACGCACGCCCGCCCAACGAACCTTCGACGCAGCGATCGAGTTCCTCACCGGTGACGGCGGGGGCTCACGCAATGCCCGACCGACCGTGGTCGTGACGGCCCGGTTGGACGAACGCGGGACCTGGTCGGACCCGGCGCTGGTCGGGACGGGCCCGATCCCCGCCTCGACGTTCGAGCGCTTCCGGTGCGACGCCCAGATGGTTGCCCTGGTCGCAGATGCTGCCGGTCAACCGCTGTGGCTCGGCCGGACGGTGCGCACCGTCAGCAGCCCGCAACTCACTGCCCTCGTGGCTCGCGATCGTGGTTGCGTCCTCTGTGGCGCCGACCACGGCCGCTGCGAGGCCCACCACGTGCTCCCCTACAGCGCCCCGGGCCGCGGCCGGACCGACATCGACAACCTCACGCTGCTGTGCCCCAGCTGTCACCGCCTCGTCCACGAGCGCCGGCAGAGCCTGATCCGTGGGCCCGACGGCCGCTGGTCCACCCGTCCGGCCACGCCGGACGAAGTCGCACCCTCCCGGCGAGGCCGGCCACCCGACACGAGCTAGCCAGCGCAGCGCTGCGCTGCGCTGCGCTGACGACAGTGCCCGGACCGCATGCGGCTGTGGAGACACTGGCTCCACATGCTGTCCGGGCGGTGCCGCGGCGTATCCCCTAACGGCACTTCGGGGATGCGCCCACTTCGGCCGCTTTGGGCGGCACCAGCGAAGGCCTCAGCTCACGCGAAGGGTGAAGCTCAAGTGGCAGCGGACCGGAGCCAACTTGGGGCAAAGTAGCGGTGTGGAGGTCGAGCCGGATGATGAGTTCGAAGAGCCCGCGATGGGCTGGTTGTTCCGGGAGGTGACCCGCCTCGCGGCGACGCTTCGAAGGTCCGGCATCCCGGAGGAGCGCATCCGTGCCGTATGCCACGAGTACATCGGGGGCATGGCCTATGGCATCGACTCAGAGCCGGTCGAGGTCAAAGGTGTCTCCTACGAGATCGCCGTCGTCGCCACCGATCCCGACGGTCGCTCGGTGATGGCCACGGACCTGTTCCTGTTCCATGAGACGGCAAACAGCATCGTTGACCAAGTCCTGGACCCGGCCTGACGCCAACGGCGTAAGCGGCCGCAGGAGACCCGTTCACTGCGCTCGCTGCGGCCTTTCCGGGCACACGTGCCACTCGCGTTCGGGGCCATCCCCTAACGCCGGTTCGGGGGCGGTCAATCGGGGACCACGGCACACGAGGTCCCATTGGCCCGGCCGGAAATGGTGGCGACCCGGTGACGTACGCTCTCGCGGGTGGACACGCTTCAGGAGCTCCAACGGTCAATCGAGCTCACTCGGGCCGAACGAGGCTTCACGACGGACCCTGTTCGGCTCCTGTGCCTGCTCGTCGAAGAGGTCGGAGAGGTCGCGGCCGAGGTCAAGAAGACCTGGTCGGACAACTATCCCGCGCCTCGGCAGGGCGATCTTGCCGACGAACTCGCCGATGTGTTCGTCGTACTCAGCGCGCTTGCATCGGCCTTCGAGGTGGATCTGCACGACGCGGTGCAATCGAAGTTCTTCGACTCCGACGCTCGAAGAGTGTGGGCCACCTCCCAGCGGTCCGACCCGCCGCCAGCGGCTGGAAGCACCAGCCGCTAGCACCCGTTGCGGGGGACGCGCCAGACTCGAAGGCCCGCTCGGGGACCGTGCCACTCGACAGGGCGAGGGGGTCACGGGCAGGCTGGCGCGATGGCCAATCCGCGATTCTGTTCGGTCAACGTCGTCGTGCCCGACGTCGTCGCCGCCACCGAGTTCCTGGGGGCGCTCGGCATCGAGGTCATCGGCTCACTACCCGAGTGGGCGCCGCATCACCGGACCTTCGGCGGCGACACACCCGACGTGGACGCCGACCTGGACAGCCCGGCGTTCGCCCGATGGTGGGGCGGGACACCAGAGGGATTCAGCGGCGTGGTCGTGAACTTCCGCACCGACAGCGCCGCGGAGGTCGACGACCTGCACGCGCGAGCGCTCGAGCTCGGCGCCACCGAACTCAAGGCGCCGTGGGACGCGTTCTGGGGTTCGCGGTACGCGGTCGTGCTCGGGCCGGGGCCGATCGCGGTCGGCTTCATGAACGAACCCGACGACGGCCGGCGGACCATGCCGCCGGCCATCGACGACTTCGCCTGAACGGCGACGAACCGAGTCAACCCAGATCGGTGACGATCCGATCGATGCGTGCCGCGAGGTCGGGCCAGGTCGTGTCGACCATGAGGTCGTGGCCGCCGGGCATGATGTCGGCCTCGACGCCGTAGACCGCCGCCAACTCCTCCTGCTCGGCGACCGTGAAGACCGCGTCGCCCTCGGCACCGATCACGAACATCGGCGTCGTGATCCGGTCGGTGCGAATGCGGCGAACGGCCATGGTGGTGATCGCCAGCGCAGACTCGTTCTGCAGCCGATCCACCGTGGCCCCGACCACGTCCTCGGGCGTCTCGGGGGTGAAGAACAGCTCCCGCACGAGCTCCGCGTCGGCGACCATCCGGCTGTAGTCAGCCGTGAGCGCGGCCAGGAGTGTGGGACCGGGACGCCGACGGATGGCGCGCAGGTTCGGCCGCAGGCTCCCCCGCCACGGCACCGACGCCACCAGCACCCCGGCCGCTGCGGTGCGGGTCTCGAGGGAGCGCTGGACCGTGTACCCGCCCATCGAGTGTCCGACCAGGACCGGCGGCTCCGGCAGCGAGTCCGCCATCTCCTCGACCGCGGCGACGTACTGCGAGATCCGGTTCCAGATGCGGCGGTGGTCGCCCGGGTGATCGTGCCCCGGCAGCGTGACCTCATGCACCTCGTGCCCGCGCCCTCGCAGATCAGCCGCGACATCGTCCCAGCACCACGGGCCGTGCCAAGCGCCGTGGATCAACACGATCGGGTTCATGCGGCGACCCTAGCCACCACGAAGCCGCCGCCGAGGCGGACGAGATGACAGACTCCTGCGCATGATTTCTGTCCTCATCATGTATCCCAAGACCGACGACTCCACGTTCGACATGGACTACTACACGTCGACACACATGCCCATGCTGGCCGATGCCCTCGGCGACGCGTGCGTGAGCTGGGGTGCCTCAACCATCAAGACCGGGGACTACGAGGCGATGGGCTGGGCCATGGTCGAGAGCCAGGAGGCCTTCGACAACGCGATGGCGTCCGCCGGTGCCGCGATCATGGGCGACGTCCCCAACTACACGAACGTGGCGCCCCAGCTGATCGTGGGCGACGTCGCCGCCTCCTGACCGCCTCGACCGTCAGAGCTCGATGAGACCACCCAGCACAGGTTCGAAGCCGCAGGCGTCGATGTAGAACGGCGCCAGGTCGGGCTCGAAGTTCACGTGCAGGTGCTCGCAGCCGGCGGCCGCAGCCCCAGCGCGCGCCGCGCGCACGATGGCAACCCCGACGCCGGCACCGCGGGCCGACTCGTCGACCATCACGTCTTCGATGAACGCATGGACGAGGCCGTCCCACAAGACGTTGACGAAGCCGACGAACCTGCCCTGCACCCTCGCGACGACCCAACCGAGGCTGTGGCGCTCGACCTGCGCCTCCCAGTCCCACTCGGTGGCGTCGTAGAGCCGCGTGTCGAACGCCTCGGCGTGGAGGCGGTGGATCTCCTCGTTGGTGAAGCGGCCCCGCCACTCCACCGCCAGCTCGGCGCTCACAGCGCCTCCACCGGGGTCAGGACCACGAGGCCGAGCTCGGCGGCCGCGGGGATCTGGCGCCGGTCGAACGTGAGGTACTGAACCGGTCTCGGCAGCCGGTCCGCCGCGGCGAGGTGAATGGCATCGGTGAGCCGAAGCCCGTACGTGGCGCCGAGGTCGGCCGCGTGACTGAGGCATCGACCGTCGACCGGGACCACGTGGAACGCATCCCAGTCGGCGCGAGCCGATCGCCACAGCTCCTCGTGCTGGAACGGCGCCATCGCCATCCGGTGCAGCGCCATCAGCACCTCGGTCCGGGCGAGTTCGGAGGCACACCAGACGTCGGCGCCGGCCATCGCGTCCAACACCAGGCTCGCGTGTGGGTCCGGGATGTAGCGGCGCATCAGCGCCGAGGTGTCCATGGCGAGGATCGGCTCGCTCATCCGCGGACCTCGTCGAGGACACCGTCGGCGCGGAGGTCGATCGGCAGGATCGCCGGGTCGGGCGGCTCGGGCTTGTCCCTCCGGCCGGGCGGGTGCACCAGCGCGCCCGCCACAAGGTCGTCGAGCGTCAGGCCACCGGCCGGTTCGACGGGCCCGAGTTGGGCCACCGGCCGGCCGTCGACGGTCACGATGACCCGATCACCTCCCCCGGCTCGGCGCACGACAGCCGCCACCTGGTTGCGGAGCTCGCGGACGCCGACGTGGTTCGGAGTGTCTTCCATGTCAGCAGTGTGCCAGAGGCGTAGCACATGTGTACACATCTCGATGCGACAGCGTCGCGCAAAACCCGTACAGTCCGCGCCATGAACTTTGCATTTTCTGAGGAGCAAGAGCAGCTGCGCGAGTTCGTCCGCAGCTTCCTCGAGGACAAGTCCGACGAGGCTGCCGTCCGCGAGCAGATGGCCACCGACAACGGCTACGACGCCGACGTCTGGAGCCAGATGGGCGAGCAGATGGGCCTGCAAGCGCTCATCATCCCCGAGGAGTACGGCGGCCAGGGCTATGGCTACGTCGAGCTGATCGTGGTGCTCGAGGAGATGGGCCGAGCCCTGCTGTGCGCGCCGTTCTTCTCCAGCGTCGTGCTCGCCGCCAACACCCTCATCCACTCCGGTGACGAGGCCGCCAAGAGCGAGCTCCTCCCCCAGATCGCCGGTGGCACCATCGCCACGCTGGCGTTCACCGAGGAGAACGGCAAGTGGGACGAGTCCGGCATCACCATGCAGGCCACGGCGTCCGGTGACGGCCACACCCTCGACGGCACGAAGATGTACGTGCTCGACGGCCACACCGCCGACATCATCCTGGTCGCGGCCCGCACCGACGCCGGCGTGAGCCTGTTCCAGGTGGCCGCCGACGCCGAGGGTCTCACCCGCACGGCGCTGTCCACCATGGACCAGACCCGCAAGCAGGCGAAGCTCGAGTTCAGCGGCACCCCCGCGAAGCTCATCGGCACCGACGGTGGCGGCTGGGACGTCCTCAACGGCGTCCTCGACCTCGCCGCCGTGGCCCTCGCCGCCGAGCAGGTCGGTGGCGCCCAGATGTGCCTCGACATGTCGGTCGAATACGCCAAGGTGCGTGTGCAGTTCGGTCGCCCGATCGGTTCGTTCCAGGCGATCAAGCACAAGTGCGCCGACATGCTGCTCGAGGTCGAGTCGGCCAA
>JBCCFK010000242.1:0-7169 GCA_039029775.1 Actinomycetota bacterium
GGGGCCCCATGTCGGACCGGAACCAGAACTCCTGGTCCGGGTCCGGCAGGAACTTCCAGATGTCGTTCACCCGCTCGTCCTCGTCCCGGTCGAGGAAGCCCTCGACCGGGAGGCCGTAGCGCAACTGATGCCGTTGCTGGTCGAGTGTCCGGCGATCCATGAACACGAGCGGATTGGTCACCTGCTGGATCGGGATCCAGAGGTTCAACAGGAAGGTCGACGAGTCGTCGTTGGTGCCGTCGGGTGTGCGGTGGCGGAAGACCTCGGGTGCCGTGCCGTCCATGAGCTTGCGCAGCGGGACGCCGAAGACGTCCTGATCGGCGTGGATGCCCACGGCGGCGTCGTGCCCGTTGCGGCCGTCGGCTCCGCCGAGGTTCACGTTCAGTCGGTTCGGGCCGCCACGCCGATTGATGAGCCCGTCGTCAGCGATGTAGTCGACGCGAAGTCCCCGCCCGTCGGCGAGTCGCAGGGTCACGCCTTGGAGTGCCGAGCGGAGCGCGACGTCGGCCGTCTCGGTGATGGCATCGTCGGCGGCGACCTGGGCCAGCGCCGCCTGCAGGTCGACGATCTCGGAGATGTCGACCGCCTCGAAGCCGGCGTCGTCGAGATGCCGGGGCGCGGCGTCGGGATCGGCCATGTCGTGCACCGCACACGTTCGGTAGTCCCACACCTCCGGCGCGCCTCGCTCCTCGGTCCGAGCGCGCAGCATGCCGGCGCGCTCGTGGTCCTGGACCACCTGGTCGGGCCGGGCGAACCCCAGCTCCGCCTCGACCCTGGCGACCGTCCTCATGGCGCGACGGTACCGCGGCCGCCGCGGGCGATGGCGGGAACGACGTGTCAGAGTCTGACGATGGGATTGCGCGTGATCGGAGCCGGACTGCCACGGACGGGCACGACGTCGCTCAAGCTCGCACTGGAGAAGTTGACCGGGGAGCCCTGCTACCACATGACCGAGGTCTTCCCGCGCGCCGAGGCGCACCTGCCACTGTGGCAACGGGTGGTGGACGGTGAGATCGAGCTGATCGACGAGATCCTGGACGGCTTCGGGTCGGCGGTCGACTGGCCGAGCTCGGTCTTCTGGCGCGAGAACGCCGAGCAGCACCCCGACGCCGTCATCGTCCTGACCCGCCGCGACGATGTCGACCAGTGGTGGGGCAGCGCATCCCGGACCGTGTGGGAGTCGATGCAGCGCACGACGGGGATCCCCGAGTGGGACCGACTGGTCGATGGGCTCCGCCGCCGCTTCCACCAGGACCCCTTCGACGTGGAGGGCACAAAGGCCGCCTACGAGCGATGGAACGACGACGTGCGCTCGTCGGTGCCAGCGGACCGGCTGATCGAGCTCGCGCCCGGCGACGGATGGGACCCGCTGTGCGAGGGGCTCGGCGTCCTGGTGCCCGACGAGCCGTACCCACACGCCAACACCGCAGCGGAGTTCCGGGCCAAGACGGGCTGGGAGTAGGAGGAGACCGGTGAGTATCCGGATCGGACTGTTCACGATCGTCGTCGACGACTACGACGAGGCGATCGACCACTACACCAAGGCCTTGGGGTTCGAGCTGGTCGAGGACCTCGACCAGGGGGACAAGCGTTGGGTCGTCGTCCGGCCGCCGGGTGCCGAGACGGGGATCGTGCTGGCCGCGGCCGACGGCGAGCAACAGCGCGCCGCGATCGGCAACCAGACCGGGGGCCGGGTGGGCTTCTTCCTCTACACCGATGACTTCGAGCGGGAGCACAGCCGCATGCTGCGGGCCGACGTCACCTTCCTCGAGACCCCGCGAACCGAGGCCTACGGGACCGTCGCGGTCTTCCAGGACGACTACGGCAACAAGTGGGACCTGCTCGAGCCCCGCGGAGACGGCGTGATCCGCACGACGATGGATCGAACGATCGCCGCGTCCCCGGAGACGGTGTTCGACCTGCTCACCACGCCGGACGGCCTGGTGCGGTGGTGGCCGTCCACCGCAGACATCGACCTCCGGGTCGGTGGGGCCTACCACTTCCACTGGGAGGGGCCCGACGTGCACCTGCGCGGCGAGGTCACCGCCGTCGAGGCGCCGAGCCTGTTCGCCTACACCTGGTCCTGGGACCACGAGGAGACGCCTCCCGGCGATGTCCGGATCGAGCTCCGGGACGAAGACGGCTCGACGGCGCTGCACCTCGAGCACACGGCGTCCACCACCGACGAGGCCGGTGACCATCGGGCCGGGTGGGAGCACTTCCTCGCTCGCCTCGCCGAGGTCGCAGAGGAGCCGCGGTGACGCGAGTCGTCGTGTGGGGAACCGGCAACGTCGGCCGGCCCGCGATCCGCGCGGTGGCCGCCCACGCGGACCTGGAGTTGGTCGGCGCGATCGTCGCGGACCCGGCAAAGGTCGGCATCGACGTCGGAACGCTCGCGGGCATCGCGCCCCTGGGCCTCGCCGCCACCGACGACAGCGGTCTCGCCACCTCCGGTGACGTCGACTGTGTCGTCTACGCGGTCAATGCCGACTTCCGTCCGAACGAGTCGCTCGACGAGGCCGAGGCCATGTTGCGCGCGGGCACGAACGTGGTCACCACGGCCTTCTACCCCATGTACCACCCGCCCTCGATGCCGCCGCCGATGGCGGAGCGCTTCGACGCGGCGTGCGACGCGGGCGGCGCGGCGATCTTCGCCTCGGGCATCGACCCCGGCTGGACCTGCGACGTCCTGCCGCTCTTCCTCACCGGCGTCAGCGCCGACATCACCGAGATCCGTTCGCAGGAGATCTTCAACTACGCGCTGTACGACCAGCCCGAAGCCGTCCGGACGCTCATCGGTTTCGGCGGTCCGATGGACGTCACCCCGCCCATGCTCCTCGACTTCTCGCTCGACATGGTCTGGGGCCCGGTGGTGCGGGTCCTGGCCGATGGGCTCGGCGTCGACGTCGACGAGGTGCGGACCCATGTCGAGAAGCGAGCGCTGGAGCAGACCGTCATCGTCGAGGGCATGGGCGAGTTCGAGATCGGGACGATGGGAGCGTTCCGGTTCGAGGTCCAGGGCATCGTCGCCGGGGAGCCGCTCATCGTGATGGAGCACATCACCCGCATTCACGACGACTGCGCGCCGGACTGGCCCCACCCCGACGACGGCCAGGGCTCACATCGGGTCCAGGTCACCGGACGGCCGAACCTCACGGTGGCGGTCCACGGCACGGAGTCGGGCGAACCGGGGGCGGCGGGCGGCGGCAATGCCACGGCGGCGAACCGGATCGTGAACGCGATCCCGGCGGTCTGCGAGGCGGACCCGGGTGTCCTCCATCCGCTCGACCTCCCACCGCTGCCGGCTCGAGGCCAGATCCGGCGGTGACCGAAACCCGGCGGAGCCGTCGGGGCCACCATCTAGCCTCGGCGCCATGACCCAGACGACGCTCGGCCAGTACGTCCTGGCGCTCGGCGGCTTCGCACTGCTGCGGCGCTGGTACGAGCAGACCGAGGCCACCGAGGCGCGCTACGACCAACTGGTCTCGCTCGCCACCAAGGCCTCCGACGACGAGATCCTGCAGCTCGCGCTCAACACCGAGGAGTTCGAACTCCTCGAGGGGTACACGAGGTGGTCCGAGACCTACGACGGGCCGAACCCGCTGATCGACAGCGAGGAGGAGATCTGCAATCCGATGCTCGAGCGCATCGCCTCGCAGCACGCGGGTCGACAGGCCCTGGACGCCGGCTGCGGTACCGGGCGCAAGGCACGCACGCTGGTCGACCTCGGTTACGACGTGATCGGGTGCGATCTCACCCCGGCGATGCTCGACCACGCGCGGGTGACGGTGCCCGAAGCGGACTTCCGCGAGGGTGTCTTCGAGGATCTCCCGGTGGACGACGAGTCGGTGGACCTCGTCACGTCGTCGCTCGCCGTGTGCCACGTCCGCGATCTCGATCCGGTCCTGGCCGAGTTCGCGCGGGTGCTCCGTCCGGGCGGTCGGCTGGTGATCTCCGATCCGCACCCGACCGCGACACTGTGTGGCGGCCAGGCCTTCTTCCGCCAGGACCTCGACCTGCCGTTCGTACGCAACCAGGGACGGCCGGTCTCGGAGTACTTCGGGGCCGCCACCTCGGCCGGTCTCGTCGTCGACGGCCTGCACGAGGCGCCGGTGTCGGAGGGCGCGATCCAGACCAACCCGATCTACGGCCTGTACCCGGATCTGACCCGGGCCGCGTTCGAAGGCATGCCCTGGCTGCTCGTGATGGAGGCGTCGAAGCCCTGATCCTCAGCCGTGGGGGAGCAGGACCGTGCGGGCCTCGGTGCCCTCACGCATGGCGTCGAACGCGCCCTGGAGTCCGTCGAGACCGGCGGTGTTCGAGATCATCTCGTCCAGCTTCAACATGCCGCGCATGTAGAGGTCGGCGAGCATCGGGAAGTCCTTGCGCGGCTTGGCGCCACCGGCGCGAATCCCCATCAGGTGCTTGTTCTGGTGGAGGTCGTAGAAGCTGTAGGTGACCGTGGCCGTGAGGTCCGGCACGCCGACCGCACAGACGTTGCCGCCCGGCCGCGCCATCTGGATCGCATTCGTCAGCAGCGCGGGCACTCCGACGACCTCGAAGGAGTGGTGGACCCCCAGTGGCACGAGCTCCTTGACCGCGGCCACCGGGTCGAAGTCCTCGCCGTCCGCGACGATGAAGTCGGTCGCGCCGAACTCGCGCGCGAGCGCTTCCTTCTGGGGGACCCGGTCGATCACGACGATCTGTGAGGCTCCGACGAGCTTGGCGGCCTGGACCACGTTGAGTCCCACGCCACCGGCTCCGATCACCGCGACCGTGTCCCCGAGCTGCACCTTCGCCCGGTTGAAGACCGCACCACATCCCGTCATCACGCCACAGCCGATGAGCGACGCCGAGGCGAGCGACATCTCCTTCGGGACGGGGATGCACTGGTTCTCCGAGACGATCGTCTCCTGAGCGAACGCGCCGATGTTGGCGAAGTTGTAGATCGGCTGATCGCCCTCTGCGTACGTCTGCTTGAGGCCCCCCATGCCGCCGTTGCGACAGTTGCCCGGGTGGCCGTCCTCGCATTCCGGGCAGTGCCCGCAGTTGCCGAAGGTGGACAGGATGACGTGGTCACCGACCTCGCAGTAGGTCACGGCCGACCCGACCTCGACGACGATGCCCGCGGCCTCGTGGCCCGGCACCAGCGGGGTCGGCATGTAGTACTTGCCGTGGACGCAGCTCATGTCGGAGCCGCAGACGCCGGCCGCGTGGATCTCCACGCGGCAATCCCGCGGCGCCAGGTCGCCGACGAGCCGGAGGTCGTCCGAGAGCCGAACGCTGTCCTCCGTGGTGCCTTCGAGAATCAGACCCTGCATGCCGAGTGCTCCTGGCGTCGATGGCTGACGGTTCGTCAGATCATGGCAACAAACGGTGGTCGAGTGCATCCCGTAGGGTGCCGCCATGACCGACATCCAAGGAACCGTGAACGAGGGTTACGGCGCCGTCGCCGACGCCTTCGCCCAGAACTTCGAGGACGCCAACGAGCTCGGTGCCGGGTTCTGCCTGCACGTGAACGGTGAGAACGTCGTCGACATCTGGGCCGGTGTCGCCGACAAGGCCAGCGGCCGAGCGTGGGACGACGAGACCCTGCAGCTGGTGTTCTCCACCACCAAGGGCGCTGCGGCGATCTGCATCGCCAGGCTCGTCCAGGACGGCAAGCTCGGCTACGACGACAAGGTCGCCGATCATTGGCCGGAGTTCGCCCAGAACGGCAAGGGCGACATCACGGTGAGTCAGGTGATGAGCCACCAGGCCGGCATCCCGGCGGTCGACGCACAGCTCACGTTCGACGACCTGATGGCGGTCGGCCCCGTGGTCGAGGCGCTCGCGGCGCAGGCTCCGATGTGGGAACCCGGTGCGGGCCACGGTTATCACGCAGTGACGTACGGCTGGCTCGCGGGCGAACTGCTCCGTCGGATCGACGGCCGGACGATGGGCACCTACTTCGACGAGGAGATCGCCGGTCCGCTCGGGCTCGACTTCTGGATCGGCCTGCCCGAGGAACACGAACACCGAGTGTCGACGCTCGCACCGTCACCACCGCCCAGCGACCCCGAGACGCTGCAGCTGATGCTGAAGGTCGCCGGTCCGGGCACGCTGGGGTTCCGGGCCCTGTTCATGGACGGGCTGCTCATGGCTCTCGACCCGGCGCAGAACCCGTTCAACACCCGGGCGGTCCACGCCACCGAGATGCCTGCGGCCAACGGCATCACGAACGCTCGCAGCCTCAGCCGGATGTATGCCGCGACGATCGGCGAGGTCGACGGCGTGCGAATCCTCCAGCCCGACACCGTCGACGCGATGCGAGCCGAGCAGGTGCTCGCACCCGACAAGTCACTCGTCGTCGAGACCCGTTTCGGCCACGGGATGATGCTTCACCACGAGCTCAGCGAGATGATCGCCGATGGCGCCTACGGGCACGCCGGTGCGGGCGGATCGCTCGGTTACGCGCATCCCGAGTCCGGCGTCGCCTACGGCTACGTGATGAACCAGATGGGGGGCGACATCGCCGGCGACCCGCGGACGCGGCGACTGAACGCGGCCATCCGCAGCTGCTTGAGCTGACCCCTCAGCTGGCGTTGCTGCCGTCGAGGGGACGCTTCAGGCCCTCGTCGTTGGCGGGCCGACTCCGGCTGAGGAACGCACCGGCGTCGGCCAGGATCGTCTGCCCGGTGATGGCGCGGGCGAGGTCGCTCCCCAGGAAGACGGCGAGCCGGGCGAGCTCGTCGTGTTCGACCATCCGCCGCAGCGGTGTCGACGCCACGATCTGGTCGACCCGCTCGGGTGTGAAGGCGGCAGCCACGGTCTCGGTCATCGTGGTCCCCGGGGCCATCGCCAGGACACGGATGCCTTCGGGGCCGAGCTCGACGGCCATCGACGTGACGAGATGGTCGATCGCGGCCTTCGCCGCGGCGTAGATCGAGTTGTAGGGCGACGGCCTGGTGGTCTCGCCCGACGTGACGAACAGGATCACCCCGCCGCCGTCCTGACCGATCATCACCTCGGCTTCGGCCCGCCCGCACAGCGCCGCAAGGGTCAGGTTCTGGTCGACGATGTCGCGCCAGTCATCGCCCCGGTACTGCACGAACGGCTTGGGTCCCAGAGGGTCATATGAAGATTTCCCGTCATGTTCGTGGCCCAGAATGAAGTTTAAATCACGTGCA
>JBCCFK010000243.1:0-7164 GCA_039029775.1 Actinomycetota bacterium
AAGCAGATCGCCACGCTCGATCACCTTTCCGGCGGTCGGGTCGAACTCGGCGTCGGCTTCGCCTGGAACCGCGAGCAGTGCGAGGCGCATGGCGTGCCGTTCGACCAGCGCCGCGAACTGACCGAGGACAACGTCGGGATCATGCGGGCGCTGTGGACCCAGGACGAGGCGGCACACACCGGCTCGTTTCGGTCGCTCGAACCGAGCTGGGCGTACCCCAAACCGTCACAGCCCGGCGGCCCTCCCGTCCTCCTCGGCGGCGGCTGGGGCCCGAAGCTGATGGCGCACCTGTGCCGCTGGGCGGACGGGTGGATGCCCATCTCGGCGCGCCCGAGCCTCGAGAAACGGCTGGCCGTGATGCGTCGTGCGGCCGAGGAGCACGGCCGGGACCCGGCCACGCTGTCGGTGACGGTGATGGGGGCGGTCGAGGATCCGGCCGGGTTGGAGAACCTCGGCGCCGAGGGCGTCGAACGAGCGGTCCTGACCGTGTGGACCGAGGACCCCGACGAGATCCTCCGGACGTTCGACAGGTTCGCGGTGCTCCGGGACCGCCTCCTCTCCCGCTGACCGGGCGCGGGCCACCGCGAGAGCGTCGGGACCCGGCGTCATGCTCCCCTCACGCGCCTTCAGAACTCGGTCAGGAGGCGCACCCGGCGCGCGAAACCCCAGGTCAGAGGACCTGAAACCCGTCTCCAGAACCTCTCCAGGTGGTCTCCAAGACCTTTGTGGCCGAATCCCGCAGAGTGTCCTTCAACAACAACGACCTCCCGCTCGGAACGGCCCGGCGGGGGCCGCAACAAACGGAAGGAACCACCATGACCATCACCGAGAACCCCGTCGACAACGGCGTGAACGTCGAGGCAATCCTGGGGGCCCGCGAGGCCATCAGCGGCACCCGCGAAGCGGGCGCCTTCACCTGGCGAGCCAAGAACACCTGGGTCAACGGCACCCACAGCACCACCACCGTCGAGGACTTCTTCGGCGTCGGTGCCGAGCAGTGCCACGTGAAGGAGTTCTCCTTCGACGCCGACCACCCGCAGGTGTTCGCCGCCGAGGACAACGGCATCACCCCGGTCGAGTACATCCTCGTCGGCCTGGCCTCCTGCCTCACCGCCGGTATCGCCAGCGTCGCCCAGAACCGTGGCATCCAGCTCAACAGCGTGACGAGCACGCTGGAAGGCGACATGGACATGGCCGGCATCCTCGGCATCGACCGTGACGTCCGCAACGGCTACTCGAACGTCCGAGTGAGCTTCGAGGTCGACGCCGACGCCACGCCCGAGGAGATCGAGGCACTCGTCTCCCAGTCGCAGAAGCGCTCCGCTGTCTACGACATCCTCACCAACCCCGTCGCCGTCGACGTGAGCGTCAAGGCGTAGTTGGTCCCCACCCTCCCGCATCGGAACGCTTGCTCCGCTGCGGACCCCCGTTCGGGGCCGGGACGTAGTCCCGGCCCCTGCTCGGCCCCTCTTGCCGCTTCAACCTCTTCCCCGGAACCATGCCTCAAACCACGACCATCATCATCGGCGCCGGCGCCGCCGGGCTGGCCACCAGCCGCAACCTCGCCGACCGCGGGATCGACCACGTCGTCCTGGAGCGCGGTCGCATCGCCAACAGTTGGAAGACCGAGCGCTGGGACTCGCTTCGCCTCCTGACTCCCAACTGGATGACCCGGCTGCCGGGGTTCACCTACGCCGGGCCCGACCCGGACGGATTCATGACGATGCCGGAGGTGTCCCGCTTCTTCGATGCCTACGCCCAGTCGTTCCGGGCCCCTGTGCAGGAGGAGACCACCGTCTTGTCCGCTCACCAGCACGACGGCGGTTACACGGTGGCGACCGACCAGGGCACGTGGCGTGCTCGAACGCTGGTCGTCGCCACCGGCGCATGCTCGACCCCCAACATTCCGGCCGCCTCATCGGCGGTGCCCGGTGGGGTCCTCCAGATCGCCCCCACCCAGTACCGCAACGCCGAGCACCTGCCGCCCGGCGGTGTGCTGGTCGTCGGCGCCTCGGCGTCGGGCCTGCAGCTGGCCGACGAGATCCGACGGGCCGGGCGGGACGTCACCTTGGCCGTTGGTGCCCACACCCGGCTGCCGCGGACATACCGCGGCCGCGACATGCAGTGGTGGCTCGACGCCACCGGGACCCTGGATGCCCGCTACGACGAGGTACGCGACATCGAGCGGGCGCGGCGGGAACCGTCGCTCCAGCTGGTGGGCACCGAGGACCACCGCACGCTGGACCTGGGTGTGCTGGCGGCCAACGGCGTGCGCCTGGCAGGTCGCCTGACCGGAATCGAGTGTGGCGCCGCGAGCTTCGCCGGCGACCTCCAGGACCAGGTCGACACGGCCGAAGGTCGGATGCACCGACTGCTCGACAAGGTCGACGCCTGGGCGTTCATGAACCAGATGGTCGACATCCCCCCGGCCCAACGGGGGGACGAGATCACCGTCGGCGCCGGCCTGGACAGCCTGGACCTCCGCACCGAGGGAATCGGCACCATCGTCTGGGCCACCGGATTCAAGCCCCACTACCCATGGCTGGATCTGCCGGTCAAGGACGAGCGAGGCGGCCTGATCCACGACGGGGGCGTGCTGCCCACCCCTGGCGCGTATGTCATGGGCCTGCCCTTCATGCGTCGTCGCAAGTCGACCTTCATCGACGGCGCCAGGGACGATGCACGGGACATCGTCACCCATCTGGCGGCGCACCTCGACGCCACGACGGGATCGATGGCGGCCGCGTCGTGAGAGCCATCGATCGTCCCCGGGATCGGTTCTCGGGCCGGACCCCGCTCGGCATGAGGCAGCCGTGGCGGCCGGCCGGAATCGGTCCCGGGGCTAGGCTCGGCACATGACGCCGGAGCAGTTGGACCTGATCGCCTCCTCGGCGGCCGCGGCGACCCGTGACCGGCGAGGATTCGGCGCGTCCTTCTACGGCCGCCTGTTCGAACTGGCTCCGCAGGTCCGCTCGCTCTTCCCCGATGACATCGACGAACAAAGCGACAAGCTGGTCGACGAGCTCGCGTTCCTGACCCGAGCCGCCACCGACCTCGACCGCTTCGTCGACCGGGCGCGCGATCTCGGCCGACGCCACGACGGGTACGGCGTGGAGGAGGAGCACTACGCGCTGGTGCGTCAAGCGCTCCTGGATGCCCTGGCAGGCGCCTGCGGTGAGGCCTGGAGCGATGACCACGTCGTCGCCTGGGGCGTGCTCTACAACCTGATCGCCGAGACCATGCTCGACGGCGCGAACGAGACGCTCTTCGCCCGCTGACCCTCAGAGCCGGAGCCGCACGCCGTCGACGGTGGCCAGGGCGTCGGATCGCTCCCGGACCTCGACGACACGGACGTCTTCGGCCGCCTCGAGCAGGTCGGCGGCCGCCGCGAACGTGCGCGCTGCCATCACTCGGGCGCCGAACTCGTCGAATGCCTCGGCCGCCGCGATCAGCTGGTCGGGGTCGTCGGCAGCGCGGCCGCGCATCTCGAGCAGGCGTGCCGTCCCACTCGGCCCCTCCGGCTCGATCCCCATGACATCGAGCGCCTCGAGCGCAGCCGAGGCCTGACCGGACATCGCTGCGCTGTGCAGGAGGGCGAAGGCGATCGTGCCCGCACCGAGCTCGTGCGCGTGTTCGGCCGCTTCGAGCAGGTTGGTCCCGGCGGTGATCCGGTCCCCCAGCGCCGTCTGCACCTCGGCGACCGCCCTGGCCATGTCCAGCTGCGCGAGACCGAGCTCGTCCTCGATCAGCGGGATCATGCGGTTGACGTGATCTGTCGCGTCCTCGTGGTCGCCCTCGAGCAACGCGGCGGCCGCGAGCTCGGCCCGCATCCAGCCCGCCATCTCCTCGAAGCCGAGGGCATCGGCGAGGCCGAGCGGGTTCAGCAACCGTTCGCGCATCTGGCCGGGTCGACCCTCGTGATAGGCCACTCGGGAGACGGCCATCGGCAGCCAGCCCACCGTCACCGCCTGCGGCGTCACACGGTCCGCGACCTCCCGAGCTCGAGCCAGGTCCCCGTACTCGATGAGCGCGATGACTTCGGTGTACTCGGCGAGCGCGAGCCCGGGACGGGCGAGGCCACGGGGAAGCTGTTCCACCAGCTCGTGCGCCTCGGCGACACGGTCGAGGGCCAGCCGATGTCGGCCCTGGCTCATCAGCCCGAATGCGCTCGCCCGAAGCAGCTCGAGACGAACAGCGCCCCCGGCCGTGGACAGGAGCTCCTCGGCCTCGTCCACGGACTCGGTGACCCGACCAGCGAGGCCCTTGAGCGTCACACGGTGTGACAGGAGGGTCTGCCGCGGGTCGCCGGACACCTTCGGGAGGAGATCGTCGAGGAGCTCGAGCGCTCGCTGGAACTCCCAGCGGGCGAAGAACATGTTGGTGACCCGGCGGCGGATGACCTGGGCCCGCGTGATCTCGTCGAACGCGTCGAGATCGATCGCGGCCAGGAGCTCCTCGACCTCGTCGGTGCGGCCGGCGCGGAAGTGCATCTCGGCGGCGAGATGGGTCACGTGCGGGGATGGCGACTCGCGCTGGAGGCGCTCGACGATGCGCTCGGCCGTGCGCTCGTCCTTGCGGATGAGGGCGAGTCGAGCGGTCTCGAGCGCGAGGCCGACCTCGAGTTCGCCGTCGGTGTCGATGATCCACCGCGCCAGCTGCAGACGGTCGTCCGGCCGATCCGATTTCCCGGCCAGCGCAGCTGCCAACTGCTCACGCACACGTCGCGAGCGCAGCCGACCCATTCGCCCGCGTAGGACCTCGCCGAAGAGCGGATGCGCGAGCGACACCTCCGCTCGTCCCTCGACGTCGGTGACCTCCAACATGCCGCGGAGGTCCAGAGCGTCCAGGAGCTCCTCGCTCGTCAGACCGACCGCGATGTCCAAGTCCAGCGAGCCGGCGACCGCGAGCAGCTCCGCCACGCCGCGATGCTCGGCGTCGAGCCCGTCGAGGCGTTGTTCGACGAGCGCGGCGAGATCCGGGGGTGCCGTGAGGTCACCGCGTTGGCGCCACACACCGTCCTCGAACGCCAGGGCCCCGGTTTCGATCGAGGCCTCGACGAGTTGGCGACAGATGCCCGGGAGCCCACCCGAGGTGTGAAGGAGGTGGTCGAGCACGGGCGCCGCGATCGGAGCCTTGAGCACCCGGTAGAGCAGGACGTCGAGCGTCTCGGTTTCCAGGGGAACCATCTCGATCCGCTCGATCGGCCCGTCCTTGACCAGGTGGCCCAGCGCAGGCTGGCTCATCTCGTCGGTGCGCTGGGTCAACACGAGGAACACCCGGCCGTTCAACACGAGTGCCGAGAGCACGGCGAGCGAGAACTCGTCGAGCCGATCGACGTCGTCGACGAACAGGATGAGCCGATCGGTCTCGGCCGCCCGTTGCTCGATCGCATCCATGGCCCGCTGGAGCAGGACCCCTCGGCTGAACTCACCGTCCAGACCGCCTGCGTTGAACAGATCGTTCGGCAGGAGGTGCGCCAATGCGCCCAGTGACACATCGGTCGCCTCGGCGTGCCCTCGGGCTCGGGTCGTGGGGATCCCGGCGTCGGCGGCCAGCGCGACCAACTCTGCGGACAGACGCGTCTTCCCGATTCCGGCCGGGCCGGTCAACAGGACGCCACCGACGTCGGGGTCGGCGAAGGCGCGGGACAACCGTTCGAGCTCCGACCGCCGGCCGAGCAACGGCCAGTCGTCGTCGGGCTGGTCGGGTGGGTCGTCGGGTCCCACGACCGGAAGCGGCGCCGTCGCGGGCTCGCTCGCCAGCGTTGCCGTCGCCATCTCCCGGACCTCGGCGACGAACCGGTAGCCGCGCCCGTGCACGGTCCGGATCACCGCCTGCGCCCGTCCGTCGTCGCCGACGGCGCGCCGGGCCGACTTCAGGCGGCTCGTGAGGGCGGATTCGGACACGAAGCGGTCGCCCCAGATGTTGTCGAGGAGCTCCTCCTTGGTGACCACGCGGTCGCGGCGCTCGACCAGGTAGGCGAGCACGTCGAAGACCTGGGGCTCCATCGCCACCGCGCTGCCCCGATGCCGCAGCTCGAACGCGTCGACGTCGAGTTCGTACCCGTCGCCGAACACGGTGGCCATCGATGCAGTCTGACAGATGCGACCGCGAGGGGTGGTCAGACGGCGCTCGGGGTGAAACGCAGTGACCCGTGGCGTCGCCGCAACGAGGCGACCTCGTGGCGAACCTCCGCAGGATCATCGCGGAGGGCGACTGCGATCAGGCCGGCCACCTCGCGCATGGCCTGGTCGTCGAAGCCGAGCCGCGTGACCTCCGGGGTCCCGAGGCGGACCCCCTCACCGACGGTGTTCGGGAGTCCGATGTCGCTGACGAGCAGATTCGCTTCGGCGAGGCGCACCGCCGTCGCCCGCCCGGCCCCGGGTTCATCGACCTCCAGAGCGAGCTGATGGCTGGAAGAAGGTGCCCCGCCGGGGCGATGAACGATCAGCCCGTGTTCTTCGAGGCCCTCCGCCAATGTCAGCGCGTTGTCGACCATGCCCTGGCCATACGCGGATCCCTCGGCGAGCCAGTCACTCAAGGCGACGCCGAGAGCGGCAACCCGTGCGATGTCGAAGTTGGCGGTCAGCCCCGGATAGGCGATGGCCGCCAACCTCGCTGCCACATCGGCATCGTCGACGACGACGAGTCCACCGGCCGGTCCGCCGAGGCTCTTGTAGGTGCTCATCGTCATGATGTCTGCGCCTTCGGCAAGCGGACTGGCCCACCGGCCGGACGCGATCATTCCGCACGCGTGAGCGGCGTCGAACAGCAGGGACGCCCCCACCGAACGCGCGATGTCCGAGATCGCACGCACCGGATGCTCCCGGAGGTTCAACGAGGTCCCGATGGTGATCAGTGCCGGCTTCACGGCTTCCGCCTGATCGGCGAGCGCCGCGAGGTCGTAGGAGAACGTCTCGGGGTCGGCGGCGCCGACGTGCACGTCGAGGCCGTACAAACCGGCCGCCCCCGCACGGTGGTGAGTCACGTGCCCGCCGATCGAGGGCGGCGGAACGATGATGCGATCGCCGGGCCGACAGGTCGCCATGAAGGCGTAGAGATTGGCCATTGCTCCGGAGGCGACACGGACTTCGGCGAACGAACACGAGAAGACCTGACGTGCCAGGTCCATCGCCGCCACCTCGATCACCTCGAGATGCTCCA
>JBCCFK010000244.1:0-7119 GCA_039029775.1 Actinomycetota bacterium
CAAGCCCCTCCCGGTGGAGGCGACCGTGCGCACGGTCGCGCGGATCAGCGGCATCTACGACAAGGGCCAGGCGGCGCTCGTCGTCCACGAGTCCGAGGCGATCGATGCTGCCGACGATCAGCCGATGTTCACCAGCACGTCGAAGCTCTTCTTCCGCGGCGAGGGCGGCTGGGGCGGCGATCGCGGCCCCGACAACGCCGTGGAGTTCCCGGCCCGCGAGCCCGACCACGTGGTCGGCTACTCGACCAGGATCGACCAGGCCCTGCTGTACCGACTCAACGGCGACCGCAACCCACTCCACTCCGACCCGGCCTTCGCCGCGCTCGGCGGATTCGACAAGCCGATTCTCCACGGCCTGTGTACCTACGGATTCACGGGCCGGGCGCTCCTCCATGCCGTCTGCGGCAGTGATCCGGACCGGTTCGCGGGTATGGACGGACGGTTCAGCAGCCCGGTCATGCCCGGCGAGGAGCTGTCGGTGCACATCTGGGAGAACGACGACGGCACGGCGAACTTCCGCACCTTCGCCAGCGGTGACCGAGTGGTCCTCGACAACGGGGTCCTGGCGCTGCGCTGACGCCCTCAACTCACCTGTGGCCCGGCCGATGGGCCTCAGGTCATGTTTGGGGCAAACAAGGCAGTGACGGCGGGTCCTGGTGGACCTGACCGCGGACGGCGCCGTGTCGTATTGGCACTGCCCCTCCTCGTCATGTCCGTGGCCCTGGCCGCAACCGGCCTGCTCGCCGTCGACCGCAACAACGAGTTCGCGGCGCTCCAGAGCCAGTACGACGACGCCGCGCGGTCCCAGTTCAGCCTGGAGATCGAGTCTGCCACCCAACATGTCCACCGCGAGATCGACCGCCTGACCGAGCTCATCTCGGGCGTCCAGGCCTTCGCGGTGACGGGACCCGCCGCCCCATGGGTTGCCGTCGACCGCTACCTGGCGCTGACCGACGCCGCGACGCGCTTCCCGGCCCTGTCAGACGCCGTCGTGCAGCGTACGCCGGTCGGTGCCGGCACCCCAACGGTCACACCCGAGCTCAGCGCGCTGCTCGACGAGATCGCGACCGCCGTCGGACCGACGCCCGCCGAGCCCACGCTCTCGTCGCACACCTACGACGGCGGCGAAACGATCGCGATCAGCTTCGGTCTCCCGATCGGCAGCGGCGAGACGCTCGCGTCGTTGATCTTCCGGAGCGATGCCTTCCTCGACCGGGCGATGGTGCCGAACCCGCGCATCAACAGCACGATGACGAACACCGGGGAGCCCACGGCGACGTCCACCCTGCAGGTCAGCGAGCTCGTCCTCGTCGAGTCCGGGGACGACTACCGGCTCGTCGCCCGGACCCCGATCGACGTGTTCGGCACCGTCTTCGAGGTGCGGAGCGAGAGCACCACCGATCTGCTCAGCGAGGTCGATCGTTCGCTGCTGTGGCTCCTGCTCGGGGCCGGCGCTGCGGCCGCGTTCGGTCTCTACGCCGCCCTCAGGAGCCTGTTCGAGTCGCGCGCCTCGGCGTGGGAGTCGGCACGGACCGCCGACCGGCAGCGCGCCGCCATGGCCAGCCGATTCCGCGCCAGCTTCGACCTCGCACCCATCGGCATGGCCGAGCTCGACACCGACGGTCGCATCATCGAGGTGAACGGCGCGCTGTGCGACCAGGCCGGCCAGGACCGAGAGCGCATCCTCGGCGAGGTCCTGTCCGCCCTCGTCCACGAATCCGACCGCGACGCCCACATCGCCCGAGTCGGCTCGCTCGTGGCGGGCCGGAGCGATGCCGTCCAGGGCGAGCACCGCTATCGGGGCGACGACGGCAACGACGTCTGGGTGCACGAGAGCATCTCCGTGGTCAGATCCGAGCACGGCGAGCCCCGCACGCTGCTCGTCCAGAGCCAGGACATCACCGCCCAACGTCGCGCCGCATGGGAGCTGGCCCAGCAGGCGCTCCACGACGAGCTCACCGGCCTTCCGAACCGGGCCCTGTTCCTCAACCGTCTGAAGCACGCGCTGATCCGGGCCGAGCGTCACGAGTCCCAGGTCGCCGTCATGTTCATCGACATCGACCGGTTCAAGGTCATCAACGACAGCCTCGGCCACGAGACGGGCGACGAGTTCCTCGTGCAGATCGCGGCGCGACTCGGTCGTGCGGTGCGCGCCGGCGACACGGTGGCGCGGTTCGGCGGCGACGAGTTCGTCGTCCTCTGCGAGAACGTGAGCGGCGTCTCCGAGGCGACGGCTGCGGCCCAGCGGATCCAAGGGTCCTTCGCCGAGCCCTTCGGCTTGGCCGAGAGCCCGACGTACGCCAGCGCCTCGATCGGCATCACCCTCAGCGGCTCGGCCGACACCTCGGCGGACTCGCTGCTGCGCGACGCCGATGCGGCGATGTACCGAGCCAAGGAGGGCGGCCGCAACCGGTTCGAGGTCTTCGACCAGACAATGCGATCCTCGATCGTCGCCCGCATGGAGATCGAGTCACAGCTCCGCGAGGCGCTCCAGAACGGCGAGATCGTGATGCACTACCAGGCGATCGTCGACCCGCACACCCACGAACCCGCCGGCTACGAGGCGTTGATCCGGTGGAATCACCCCGAAAAGGGTCTCCTCGGCCCCGGTGCCTTCCTGAGCGTGGCCGAGGACGCCGGTCTGATCGACCTCATCGACTCGTTCGCCCTGCGCAGCGTGTGTCACCAGATCGCCGACTGGACGTCGACGTTCCCCGCGGCACGCAACCTCTACCTGACGACGAACTGGTCGGCTCGGAATCTCGGCCGATTCGTCCATCAGGTCGAGGCCGTGCTCACCGAGACCGGGATCAACCCCCAACAGCTCGTGATCGAGGTCACCGAGGGCTTCCTCCTCGAGGACAGCGACGCGTCGGTTCTCGCCCTGCAGCGACTCAAGCAGCTCGGCGTCCAGATCGCCATCGACGACTTCGGGACCGGCTACAGCTCACTCGCGTATCTCACCCAGTTCGCGGTGGACTACCTCAAGATCGACCAGTCGTTCGTGTCGAAGTTGCCCGAGGACGAGGCCTCCGCCGCGGTGATCGGCGCCATCGCCGACATGGCCGGCCGCCTCGGCATCAAGCTCGTCGCCGAAGGCGTCGAGACCGACGAGCAGATCGAGATGCTCACCTCACTGGGCAGTCCGAGGCTCCAGGGCTACCGCTTCGCGAAGCCTCGTCCGGCGGCCGACATCGAGTACCACCTCGCACAGCGCAGTGGCCTGCTCGAGACGATGGTCCGCGACGCCGAGTCGCTCTTGACGACGCGCGACAGGTCCGCGGTGGGCGCTGCCGGCACCTGAGCCGGCTCAGCGCGCGCAGGAACCGGTCCCGCTGAAGAACCCGTCGGCGAAGGCGGAGACCCGATCGAACACGGCGACCTCGCCGGTCGGGGCCAGCGAGACCCCGACCGCCGGGATCATCAACAGTCCGACGATCCCCTCGTCGAGATCGCCCGCGGAGAGGAAGATCGAGTGCACGCGCGGCGGCGGGGGCGTCGCAGTGGCCTCGAACACGTCGCGGGCCCACACCCCGACGAGGCAATCGGCGACCAGGACGACATCGGCCGCCGTGGCTCCCAACGGCGAGGCCACGGACGTGGCGTACGCGTGCGCCACCGCGTAGGCGGGAGCGAAGTCCCCGACCTCGGCCCACACCTCCTCCAGCTCGGCGCGGTCGATCGCCACCGCCGCGGTGACCTCGCAGTAGTAGGCGGAACCCGGTAGTTCCTCCGCGTCGACGGACAGACCCCCACAGTCGGCCGGATCGCCGACCCCCGACCCGAACTCGATGAGCCCGACCGGCGGTGTGTAGTCGGGCCCGAGAAGCTCGGTACCGACGATCCCGAGGTAGTTCGTCAGGTCGGCCACGAGAATCGGCAACAGGTCGGCCAGGGGCAGGTTGCCCTCGTTCTCGTCGCCCAGGTCGACGCCCAACGACGCCGTCCGGGGCGGATCCGTCAAGAATCGGGGGCAGGCCTCGACCCCGGCCTCGAAGCCGTCGGCGAAGGCGTTGAGACGGTCGAATGCCGTGCCGTGGGCGGATGGATCGCCGGCGGGTGTCCCCAACGGGTCGGCGAAGGTGAGGAAGCCACCGATGGCGTTGTCCAGGTCGGTCGGGTCGAACCCCAGGTCGGCCCTTCCGGCCGCGGCGACCGCGCCGGCCCACGAGCCGGCGAGGCAGTCCGCCTGCAACTCGACGAAGATCGTCGGGCCGTCCAGACCCGCCCGGGCCTGGACCGCATGGGCGTACTCGTGGGCGATCACCAGCCCGACGGTGAAGTCGCCGTAGTCGTCGTACAGGCTGGGGAACAGCCCGACGTCGTCCCAGGCGATGTAGTCGTCGGGGGTGCAGTAGAAGGCGTTGCCGACATAGATACCGACCGGCCCCAGCTCGCCGCCACACGTCGGCACGGAGCCCGGCTCTTCGGGGTCGTACGGGATGCGGTCCGACACCGGCGCGAATGCGGCGATCCCGAGCCTGCCGGCCTCGCGCTCCCAGAACCGCTCGACGTCCGCGAAGTAGAGGTCGATGGCCTCCTGATACCCCAGCTCCGGTACCGGCGTCGGGGTGGGGGCAGGCACCGGGGTCCGCGTCGGTTCGGGGGTCCCGGTCGGGGTCGGGACCGGATCGTCGGCCGGGTCGTCGCCGGCGAGCTCCCGCGACGGCTCGGGAGTCGCGGCCGCCCCTGCTGCGTCGGTGCTGACGTTGATGTCGAGACTCGTCGCACACCCTGCCGCGATCAGCGACGACACGATGAGGCACGCGATCGGGCGGAGCGACACGCGGGCAGCATAGAGCGCACCCGCGCCTGCCAAGGCTCGGCCGGCACCGGGATCGCTCAACGCTGGGGTGCTCGGGCCGATGGAACCGGGTGGTTCGAGCAAGCACCCGACGGCGGCGACCGCTCATCGCGTTGACACTGGCGCTGGCGACCGGCGCGTCCGCCTGCTCGTTCGAGCCGATCCGCCAGGTCGAGTCCAGCGCACCACCCGCCGCCGAACCCGCGGTCCTGGCCTTCGACGACCCGGTCGACGAGCAGCCGCCTGCTGCCGAACCGGCCGGCACCGCCGACGAACCCGTCCGCCGCGCGGACGCCGAGGACTTCCTCGAGGAGCGAGAGCCCAGCGCGTGGACCGTCGCGACGAGTGACGCCAGCATCGGCGTCCACTCCGCGCCCGGCTACCTGTACACGCGTCTTGGCGTGCTGGGGCCGGGCGAAAACGTGATCGGCACCGGTCGCCGCGTGGCAACCGATGCCGTCAACTGGATGGAGATCAGGTGGGGCGATGCCACCGCCTGGGTCACCGAGGCGGCGTTCACTCCCCTGAGCTGAGCCTCAGGCGGGCAACTCGCCCGTCGTCGCGGGGCCCTCGTCGAGCCCCAGCTCGGCCCGGAGCTCGGCCAACTTGTCGTCGGCGCGAGCCAACGAGACGGCTTCGCGCAACTCGGCCTCCGCCCCCTCGGGAGTCGCCGAACGGAGCTCGGCCTTCGCCGACGCCTCGGCGACACGGCTCTGGATCTTGTCCTCGATTCTCGACAGGCTCGGCTTGTCCATCTCGAGGGTGGCCGACATCGATTCGACCGCGTCGTTGACGGTCTCCTGCATCTTGGCCTGCTCGAGCTTGCCGAGCAGTTCGATGCGCTTGGCGGCCAGCTCGGAGGTGCGCATGGCGTTCTGCTCGACCGCCGACTTCGCCTCCTCGGCCTGCGCGACGGCGATCTCGTACTGCTGCTTGTAGCTCTCGAGCGTGCTCTCCGAGGCCTGGAGCTTCATCGCGAGCGACTGCGCGGCATTGGTCCACTTGGTCACACCGTCGGCGTCGCCCTTGCTCTTGGCGTCCTCGGCCCGGAGCAGCGCCTGCTTCGCCGTCTCGCGGGCTTCGCCGACCGAATCGGCCGCGTCCTCCATCTTCTGCTCGATGGTGGTGCGATGAGCGATCACCTTGGCCGCCTGGGCCCGGAGCCGCTGGTCCTGCTCTCGTGCCTCCTGGATGGCCTGCTCGATCTCGATCTCGGGGTTCATGGCGCCCTCCGCCTTCACGCGGAACAGCGTCTTCAGGTATCCCCAGATGCGCTTGAACATCTCGACTCCTTCGATGGTGGTGTCGTCACGACCGGACGGTCGACTGTTCGGCCGCGTGCCCGGCCCCGCCGTGGACTCGTGTGCCTCCGCCGTGGAGGCAGCGTCATCCTAACGAGCGCCCGCCGAGCCTGTTGTCACCGACGCCGAGAACGCGACCGGGAGCGGGAGCGCCCGCCCGACGACGAGGAACGACGAGAGACCGAGCGTGTGCGGCTCGACGAGCGACTCGGCAATCGCGTCCGCGTGCGGCTCCTGGGGCTGGACCGAGTGGTGCGCGGAAGGCCCACCGGTCTGGGCGCCTGGCGGTCGGGCCCGAAGGTGGTGCCGGACCTGCGGCGCTTGGGGAGCATGTCGCCCCAGTCGAGGCCGACCCCGCTGCGGCTCGCGGATCGGCCCGAGTCGGTCGACCGGCTCCGGCCGGCGGCGAGCGCCCCCAGACCACCGAGGATCACCTCGAAGATGCTGAGCCCGCCCATGCCGAGGCCACCGTGCGACTTCGGCGCCTTGGCCGCGGGCACCCGCTTGCCGCCGACGTCGATCATCCGGGGCTCGGGTCGTTCGCCCTTCTCGAGCTTGTCGGCGCACGTGCGACACACCCGCACCTCCTTGTCGCCGGCGCTCGTCTTGATCGTGCACTCTTCGGTGCCGGGCTTGTGTGTCGGGTCGAAGAAGCAGGCCGCAGGCTTGTCGGGCTCGGGCCGCGGCGGAACGTCGCGACCCTCGGCCATCGCCAGCGCGGCCTCGAGCTGCCAGCGAGCGACATCGATGTCGTCGTTCATCTCCGCGAGATCGTGGAGGTTCTCGGTGGCCTCGACCTCCTCGGCGATGCGCTTGTAGGTGGCCGACGCGTCCCGGTAGTGGTCGATCGCCTGCTCGTCACCTGAGAGGTCGATCGTGTGCTCGTGCTCGACGATGTCGTGCGCCACCTGCTCGAGCTGCGCGCGGATCTCGGCCTTGGCCCGATCGACCTCGGCGGTGTCGATCTTGTTGGCGCGGCGCTTCGACCACCAGAACAAGCCGGCCACCAGGGCC
>JBCCFK010000245.1:0-6991 GCA_039029775.1 Actinomycetota bacterium
CGCCGCCCAGGGCCGGCACCGCGAAGCCATCGCCCGCGCCCGGGAGTTCCGCCGGATCGGGGCCGACATCACGTTCCTCGAGGCGCCGCTCGACGTCGACGAGATGCGCGCCTACTGCGACGCCGTCGACGGTCCGAAGGTGGCCAACCTGGTCGAGGGCGGCGACACCCCCATCCTGTCGCCGACCGAGCTGGGAGACCTCGGGTACAAGCTGTCGATGAACCCGCTGACGCTCCAGATGGCGTCCGTGCGCGCGATCGAGCAGGCATTGACCACCCTGGCCGGCGGCGAGCGCCCCACCGAGTTGACGTCGTTCGCCGACCTGCAGGAGATCGCAGGATTCCCCGAGTACTTCGCCGCGGAACAGCGCTACGCGACGGACGACGCCTGATGGCCGCAGCGCCGTCGACGAGACGGCGGTCCGAGCGGGAGGTCATCGCCTACCTCGCGTACGCGGGCATCCTGCTGGCGTTCGGCATCGACTCGGCGCTCCCGGCATTCGACGAGCTCCGACCGGCCTTCGGGCTCGAGCCCGAGTCGAACCGCATCACCCTCATCATCACCTGGTACTTCCTCGGGATGGCGGTGGGACAGCTGGTCTACGGACCGGTCTCGGACCGCTTCGGCCGCGTCCCGGCGTTGCGCGTGGGGATCGGCGTGTACTGCCTCGGTGCGGTCGGTGGGATCGTCGCTCCCAACCTCGAGCTGCTCTTCGTGTCGCGATTCGTCTGGGGTCTCGGGGCTGCGGCACCAGGGGTGCTTCGGGCCGCGATCGCCCGCGACCTCTACGAGGGCAACCAGATGGCCCGCGTGATGTCGATCATGATGGCCTTCTTCCTGATGGGTCCGATCCTGGCGCCCATCGCCGGCGAGGGCATCCTCGCCATCGGGAACTGGCAGTGGGTCTTCGCGACCTCGCTCATCCTCGCAGCGGTCCTGTTCGCCTGGACCGCCCGGTTCGGCGAGACCCTGGCGCCGGAGAACACGCAGTCGCTCGACATCCGTCGTGTCGCCTCCGGCTTCCGGGCCGTCTTCACCAATCGCACGACCTTCGCCTACACGATGGCCCTCGTGTTCGCCTTCGGGGGGTTCACGGTCTACCTCGGCAGCTCGCAGCCGATCATCGACGTGATCTACGGCCGCGGCGACCAGTTCGCCCTGTGGTTCGCCGTCGCGGGAGTCGCGATGGCGATCGGCTTCTTCTCGGTCAACCGTTTCATCGAACGCCACGGCGCCCGGACCGTCGCGATGTTCTGTGCGACCGCCGTGGTCGTCCTCGCCGGCACCTTCCTCGTGATCTCGCTTCAGGCCGACGGCGTGCCGAGCTTCTGGTGGTGGCTCGGCATGATCGGAACCGTCAACGTCTTCTCCGTGCTCCTGACACCCACGTGTTACGCGCTCGGGTTGGAGCCGATGGGAGAGCTCGCCGGCACCGCCTCGGCAGTCATGGGTTTCATGTCGACCGCTGCGGGAGCCGGCCTCGCCGCCATCGTCGACGCGCGGATCGACATGACCGTCACCCCGATGGCCGTCGGCTATGTCGGCTACGGGCTGCTCACGATCCTGTTCCTCCTCGTGGCGAGGAAGTAGGGGCGCTCAGCTGTTTCGGCTGGCCATGAACTTCTGGAAGACGACGCTCTTGAGGATGTCGTTGGCCGTGAACCGGCCGATCGGGCCGCTGCTGTAGACCGAGTTCACGATCTCGCCCGCGGGGTTCAACAGGAAGCCCGTCGCGTGGAGGAAGGTGCGGTCGCCGGTCTGGATCCTCGCGCCCGTCGCCTCGGCAACCGCCGGTCCGTCCAGCTCGCCGAGCACGTTCACGTACCGGATCTGCATGCCGCTCGCGAGGGCCTCGGTCTCGTCGACGGCGTCGACGGACGCGGCCACCACCGTGATGCCCTCCTGACGCAGGAGCATCGCGTTCGTGTCGAAGTCAACCAACTGTTGACGACAGTACGGTCACCAGTGGCCCCGGTAGAACAACACGACCGCCCAGCTGTCGGCGATCAGCGAGTTGACGGTGATCGCCTCGCCCTCTCGGGTCTTCGCGGCGATCTCGGGCAGTGCAGCACCGTTGTCGAGCGTCATGGCCCGAGCCTTGCACAGGCCGGATCGCTACGCGGGCGAGCGCATGCCGAACCACCGCTCCAGGGTGTCGTCCCAGTCCTCGGCGCCCACCGGCTCCTCCCGGACCCCGTCGGGCCCGTGGAACTTCAGCCGATCGCCGAGCAGCGTCACGCGGTCCGGACCGCCATCGATCAGGCGAGTCGCGAACGGCTTGTGCCGCCAGTGCAGATCCTCGGCGGTCTGGAGATGCTGGGAGGCGGAGTCGAATTCCGCGAGCTCGTGATGCACACGCTTGAACCGGTACTGCGGGACCGGGACACCCTCGGCGTCGTGGAGCGTGAGGGTGACGCCCTGGCTCGAGTCGATCAGCTCGTAGGTGCCGTTGCCGCCGTCCTGGGGACCTCGTCGGTTGAGCGCCAGCGGCCGGGTGAAGCTCTCGCCGAACCCGACGTCGACCAGCCACGGCTCGTCGAGGGTCACCTCCAGCGCCAGGTGGTCGACCACGGTGTTGGGCCCGCCGAGGAGAACGGCCGCACCGAGCCGCAACACGTCGAACCCGAGCTCCTGCAACAGGGCACCGAACGCGCCGTTGTTCTCGAAGCACCAACCCCCTCGACCCTCGTCCACGATCTTGGCGATCGACCACTCGGTGTCGGTGCGGACGCCGAGGCGGTGATACACGTGCAGGTTCTCGAACGGCACCGTCGACAGGTGGGCGCGCTGCAGGGCGGTCAGCGTGTCCAGGTCGTGGTTGACCTCCCCACCGAAGCCGATGCGGGCGAGGTAGCGGTCGACGTCCATGCCGCCGACGATACCCGCACGAACTTTCCGCCTCGCCGGGAACCGAGCACGTCCTGGCATCGTCGTACTCGCATACCAACCAGACCCCCGAACCCCCCGAAAGGCAACCAGATGCGTCGCATCACCGCCCTCATCGCCCTCCTGCTGGCCCTGGCGCTGGTCGCCGCCGCCGGTGGCGGCGACGATGACGACAGCGTCGCCGCCGGCGACGACCCCCAGGACCTTCCCGTGAACGACGGCGACGACCCACCCACCGACGATCCCCAGGCCGAGCCCGGCGACAGCGACGAGCCGATCCCGGTCGAGCCCGACGGCGGCATCGGCGACGGTGCCCAACCGCTGCCCGACGAACCTCTCGGCGCCGGGCCGTACCCCATCGCCGACCTGACGGTCACCTACGACCACCCCGACGCCGGCACCGTCGAGTATCAGATCGTGTGTCTCGGCGACACCGCCACCCTCATCGGCGCCGCCGACGGCGTCACCGACCAGGGCGCCTGCACTCGACTGGCCGATGCCGACGTGCAGCAGCGCCTGGTCGACGGCGCTCCTGCCGATCAGGTCTGCACCGAGCAGTACGGCGGCCCCGACACCGCCCGCGTGGTCGGCACCATCGACGACCAGCCGGTCGACACCACGTTCGACCGCGCCAACGGCTGCGGCATCGACGACTGGGACCGCGTGATGGCCGGGGTGCTCCCCAACCCCCTCGGAATCACCGAGTGATCCCCTTCAGCGGCTGAGCAACAACCCCAGCTGGCGGGACTGGGCGACCAGCGCGCCGGTCTCGTCCCAGAGGTGCCCGGACTCGATCATGCGGCCGTCGAGGAGATCCTCGGTACGGAACCGGCCCATGATCCAGCCGGGCGCCGGCCGTCTCCGGACGTGGACGGTCAGCTCGATCGTGGGGACCCATCCGATCACGCCCAGCAGGCCGAACAACGACGGTGGGAAGGCGTCGGCGAACATCGCCACACTCATCGAATCGACTGGTGCGCCGTCGGCCAGCCGGATCCAGCCGGACATCTCGGCACGGCCCGCCTCGCCCGCTCGGTGGTGGTCCGGGTGAATTCTGATGTCGAGCCGGTCCAGCAACGGCAGCTCGACCCCCTGCTCCCCCGCGCTCCGCGCCGGACACTCGTCGGGCGGCGGCATGTCCGGGGGCTCGACCGACAGCGTCGGACCGTCGTCCGCGGCACCGAGGTCACCGAGTGCCGCGACCACCTCCAGCCGCTCCTTGCCGTCCTGGATGACCCGGCCGCGTGCCGTGGTGATCGTCCGGCCGGTCCGGACGAGCTCGGCCTCGACGACGCAGGGCTCATCGGGCGAGCCCGGCCGGAGGTAGTGCGTGGTGATCGACAGCGGGTCCTGGTGGGGCCCGACCTGACGGAAGGCCCGCATCACGAGCGACACCAGGTAGCCGCCGTTGGGGTTGTCGCCGATGTTCCAGTGCGGGCTCACACGACCCGACCATCGGCCTTCCTCGATCGCCTGGAGAGCGGTGTCGTCCTCGTACTGGGTCACGGATGCATCTCCTCCAGGCGACGGGGCAGCTCCTCGAGCTCCGCCTCGGTCAGGTTCGCGAAGCTGAACCGGAGCATGTGCTCGTCGCCGGGGGTGAAGGCCGTGCCCGGTATGACGAGCACGTCGTGGTCGAGCACGAGGCGCCGCACGACCTCCTGGGTCGGCACGTCGCGGAACGAGTGGCGCACCCAGCCGAAGTAGGCCCCGGAACTGACCAGCTCGAACCCGCCCGGACGACCGGACATCACCGCCTCGAACCGCTCCTGGAGAGCACCGATCCGGACCACCTGGTCATGGCGCCAGGTCCCCGATCCGGTCAGGCCCGTGATCACCGCTTCCATCGCCACGCGCGGCGCACTGATGGCGACGCAGTCGAGCAGCTTCAGCGCCTCCACCAGCATCGGAGCGGACCCGACGATCGCCCCGATCCGGTAGCCCGGGATGGCGAGGTCCTTCGAAAAGCTGTGCAGGCTGATGACGTGATCGCCCCAGTCCGGCGCGCCGAACAGGTCGTGCGGCGGCCCGTCCACCCCGCGGTACGTGCGGTAGGTCTCGTCGAGCACCAGGGGAACGCCCAGCCGCCTGGCCTCGGCCGCGATGGCCCGGATGCGGTCGGCGGGAATCGTGACGCCGGTCGGGTTGCCCGGCGAGACGATGACGATCGCCCGCGTGGTCTCGTCGACGTGGTCGGCCAGCGTCGACACCGGCGGCAGGAGGTCCTCGTCGGGCATCCAATGGCGAGGCTCGATCCCCTCGACCCGGAGCCACATGTCGTGGTTGAAGTAGAAGGGCGTCGCCAACACCACCGAGTCGCCCGGCGAGGCCAGCGCCGAAGCGACCAGGCAGAACGCCTGGTTGCAGCCAGCGGTGATCAACACGTCCTGGGAGCCGATCGCGGCCTCGTAGGCATCCGACAGGTCCTGCGCGAATGCGTCGCGGAGCGCGGGCAGACCGGGTTGGGGTGCATATCGCGCGCCGTCCGGTTCGTGCGCCACCGCAGCGATCCGTGCGGCGACCTCCGGAGCGGGCGGGAACGCTGGCGCCGCCTGAGACAGGTCGAGCAGCGGCCGGTCGTTCGTCCGCAGCGGGACGAGCGCGTGCGCCGCCCCGATCGGGGAGTGGATGAGGTCCGCGGTCCTCGAAGCGAAGCGCACGAGGGCAAGGTAGTTCGCATGCGCGAAGATGCGCCGATGCCCTCGGTCGCAAACCTCGTCGTCGACGCCATGCGCGCCAGCGACATCGACACCCTGTTCTGCATTCCCGGCGTGCAGAACGACGACTTCTTCAACGCGCTCGTCGACGCGCCGGACATCCGGCCGATCGTGTGCCGCCACGAGCAGGGCGCGGCGTACATGGCCATGGGCGCTGCCCAGGTCACGGGTCGACCGGCTGCGTGTTGTGTCGTCCCGGGGCCCGGCATCCTCAACGCCGCCGGCGCTCTGACCAGTGCCTACTGGGGCTATGCCCGAGTCCTCACCATCGTCGGGCAGATCGCCAGCTTCCTCCGAGGCCGAGAGGTGGGAACGCTGCACGACCTCCCCGACCAGACCGCGATCCTCGACCAGCTGACCAAGGCGACGATCGTCGCCGACGACCCCAGCACGGCAGCCCAGGACATCCAGCGGGCCGTGGACCTCGTGCACGAGGGCGTCCCCCGCCCGGTCAGCATCGAGGTGCCGGTCGACGTCTGGGCGCAGAGCGCCACCGGGGCGATCGCTCCCGCGACGCCGACGACGCCGCCGCTCGACCCCGACGCCATCGCCCGCGCCGCGGCGGTGCTCGCCGAGGCCCGCAACCCGCTCCTGGTCGTCGGGTCCGGTGCGTACGGGGCCGGCGCCGAGGTGCAGGCGCTCGCCGAGAAGGTCGGCGCCGCGGTCACGACCCGGCGGATGGGCCACGGTGTGCTGCCGACCACCCACCCGCTCTTCATCCCGATCAGCAGCGCCTACGACCTCTGGCCGCAGGCGGACGTCGTGGTGGGCATCGGCAGCAGGATCGAGTGGCCGCTCGGCACGTGGGGCATCGACGACGAGCTCACGCTGATCCAGATCAACATCGATGCCGAGGAGGTCGATCGGCACGGCATCACCACCGTCGGGATCCACGCCGACGCGGCCGAGGCCTGTTCGGCCATCGTCGAAGCGCTCGGCGACCACCGAGGGGCCGACCGCACCGAGGCGTTGGCCGAGACCAAGCGAGCGTTCCTCGATGCCACGGCGTATCTGCAGCCTCAACGCGGCTACTGCGAGGCCATCCGTGACGTCCTCCCCGACGACGGGGTCATCGTCGAGGACGTCACGCAGATCGGCTTCGCGGCACACCTGATGTACGACCATCGACGGCCGCGCACCTTCCTGTCGTCGGGGGCCGCCGGCACGCTCGGGGCCGGCACTGCCGTGGCCATCGGGGCGTCCGCCGCCACCGACCAGCCGGTGGTCGGCGTGACCGGTGACGGCGGCTTCCTCTTCACGTCCTCGGAGCTCGCGACCGCGGTCCAGCACGACATTCCGTGCACGATCCTGCTCTTCAACGACGGCGCCTATGGCAACGTCCGCCGGATCCAGAAGACCCGCTTCGGCGAGGACCGCATGATCGCGTC
>JBCCFK010000246.1:0-6959 GCA_039029775.1 Actinomycetota bacterium
ACCTCGTCCTGGTCCAGGTCGAGCTTGAGGTTCGACATGAACTCGGAGTGGTCTTCGGTCTCCTGGTGCCACTCGACGATGCGGTTGAGCCAGGCGATGTCGCCCGAAGCCACCCGGTCCTTGTACTCGAAGTGGGCGGCGACGCCGTGCTCGGCCCGCTGGTTCATCTCCTCGGTGCGGATCTGCACCTCGAGCGGCTTGCCCTGCGGTCCGATCACCGTGGTGTGCAGCGACTGGTACAGGTTGAACTTGGGCATCGCGATGTAGTCCTTGAACCGGCCCTGGACCGGGGACCACGTGGCGTGGATCGAGCCGAGCGCGCCGTAGCAGTCGCGCACGTTGGCCACGACGACCCGGATGCCCACCAGGTCGAAGATCTCGTCGAACGAGCGGCCCTTGAGCACCATCTTCTCGTAGATGCTCCACAGGTGCTTCTCGCGGCCCGTCACGTCGGCGTCGATCCCGAGCTCGGCGAGTCGGGCCTGGACGTCGGACAGCACCTGGGTCAGGTAGATCTCGCGCTCGGGGGCTCGCGTGGCCACCATGTGGTCGATCTCGGCGTACCGCTTGGGGTGGAGCGCGGCGAACGAGATGTCCTCGAGCTGGTTCTTGAGGTCCTGCATGCCCAGGCGGTGGGCCAGCGGGGCGTAGATGTCAAGCGTCTCGGTGGCGATGCGCTGCTGCTTCCACTGGGGTAGCGAGCCGAGGGTGCGGAGATTGTGCAGGCGGTCGGCGAACTTGATGATCAGGACCCGCAGGTCCTTGGCGACCGCCACCATCATCTTCCGCATCGACGCGGCCTGCTGGGCCTCCTTCGTGTCGAAGTGGAGTCGGTCGAGCTTGGTGACGCCGTCGACGATGGTTGCGACCTCGGATCCGAACTGGTCCTCGATCTCGTCGAGGCCGGCACCGGTGTCCTCGACGGTGTCGTGCAAGAGTGCGGATGCGATCGAGACGTCGTCGAGGCCGAGGTCGGCGATGATCTCGGCCACCGCGACCGGGTGGGTGATGTAGGCCTCGCCGGACTTGCGCTTCTGGCCGTCGTGGTGGTCGAACGCGCTGGTGAACGCCGACTCGATGAGCGAGGTCGACTCGTCGGGGTGGCGGTCGCGGAAGATGTCGAGGACGGTTCCGATCTCGTCCTCGGGGCTCACCTCGGTCCGGTCCCACAGCGAGACCCTGTCCACCATCACCATCGTCGCCTCACCTCCTCGTCCTCGTGCTCGTGCTCGTGTTCGTGTTCGTGCCCGTCATCGTCGCATCGACGGTCACTCATAGACCAACAGCGAGAACACCTCGTGCTGTTCCAGTTTCGCGCTTCCGCCCAGGAACCCGAGCTCCACGACGAACCCGAGGCCCGCGACGGTGGCACCGGTGTGCTCCACCAGGTCGACCGTGGCCGCGGCCGTACCGCCGGTGGCGAGCACGTCGTCGACGACCAGTACTCGGTCCCCGGTCCCGAACGCGTCGATGTGCATCTCCAACTCATCGGTGCCGTATTCGAGGTCGTAGCTCTTCGTGATCGACTCCCACGGGAGCTTGCCCGGCTTGCGCACGGGGACCAGACCGGCACCACAGCGATACGACAGCGGCGCGGCGAACAGGAACCCGCGTGCTTCCATCCCCACCACGTAGTCGATGTCGTCGCCGCAGTAGTGGTCGGCCAGCGCGTCGACGGCGAAGCGGAAGGCGTCGACGTTGCCGAGCAGCGGCGTGATGTCCTTGAACACGATCCCGGGCTCGGGGAAGTCCGGCACGTCGCGAATGTGCTCCCGGAGCCAGCCCGTGTCAGCCGTCATGCGGCTTCAGAGTACAGGCCTGGAATCCCGGCGGGAGCGAGGGACCGACGCCGGTCACCGCCTCGACGGCCCCGGCGGCAAGGGAGCGTCGGCTCCCATCGCTGATCAGCGACGCCGCTGCTTGCGCGGTCGTGGCGGGATGGCGTCGCTGCCCGACACGGCGGCGCCGCGTCCCGAGCTGCTCTCGCGGCGCCGGACCGCGTCGCTGAGCCGGTACTGCCGAGCGCCGGTGGCCTCGGTGCTGGTGTTGCGTTCCCGCAGCCACGTGCTGATCGGAGCGGCGATGAACAGCGACGAGAACGTGCCGATCAGCAAGCCGATCAGCAGCGCCAGCGCGAACTCCTGCAGGGCCACGGCGCCCATGATCAGCGAGCCGACGACCAACACGGAGAGCACCGGGATCAGCGACGTGATCGAGGTGTTGATCGAGCGCATGAGCACCTGGTTGAGCGACAGGTTCATGACTTCGGTGGCGCCGAGCTTGTTGTTTGCCAGACGCAACTCGTTGTCGCGCACCTTGTCGAAGACGACCATGGTGTCGTACAGCGAGTAGCCCATGATCGTCAGGAAGGCGATCACGGTTGCCGGTGTGACGTCCCACTGGAAGATCGAGTAGAGCCCGACGGTGATCAGGAGGTCGTGCGCGACGGCCACCAGCGCGCCGACGGCCATCTCCCAGCGAAGTCGCACGGTGATGTAGGCCGCGATCACGATGAAGAACACGATCAGGGCCTGAACCGCCTTGTCCGTGATCTCCTCGCCCCACGAGGGGCCGGCGGTGTTCACGCTGATCTCGGTGGCGTCGGCGCCGGTGAGGTCGCCGAGCGCAGCGGTGACCTCGGTGACCCGGGCGTCTTCGGTGTCGAGCTCGGCGCGGACCCGGAGGACGTCGTCACCGGTCTGGATGCGGGCGTCGGCGAGGCCGAGCGAGTCCAGCGTGGAGCGGGCGTCGTCGATCGACACGCCGTTCGCCGGGAGCTCCCAGGCGGCGCCGCCCTCGAACTCGAGGCCGAGGTTCAGGCCGCGGGTCAGCAGGCTGAGACCACCGATGAGGGCGATCGCGACCGACACGGCCATGACGCGCTTCCAGTACGCCGGGAAGTCGACGTCGGTGTCGTTGCGATACATGCGTGCGAGTCGACTCATGCGTCTGCCCTCATGTTGCTTCCGCAACGGGCCGGGCGGCCACGTTCCCAGCGATCACTCATGATGCTGCTCCCACGTCCTCGGGGTTCGGGAGGCCGTAGAGGCCGGGGCGCTCCACGAGCGACTGGCCTCGGGCCATCATGCGCACGACCGGGCGCAGGAAGAAGTACGTGGCGACCAGGTCGAGGATCGAGGCCAGGCCCAGCATGAGGGCGAAGCCCCGCACCGAGCCGATGGTGAGGAACCAGAGGATGGCCGCGCCGATCAACGAAGCGAGGTTGGCGTAGAAGATCGTTCGGAACGCCACCGGGAACGAGCGGTCGACCGACGATCGCAGTGTCCGGCCGTTGGCGATGTCCTCTTTCAGGTGCTCGAAGTACACGACGTTGGAGTCCAACGAGGTACCGATCGACACGATCAGGCCCACGATGCCGGCGAGCGTCAGGGTGAGGCTCTGCGTCTCCGAGAGGAACGCCAGCACGATCCACAGCATCGTGCCCGAGACCGCCAACGAGAGCATGGCGGCCAGCCCCAACAGGCGGTATTAGGCGATCATGTAGAGCGCCACCAGCGACAGACCGACGATGCCCGCGACGATGCCGGCATCGAGCGAGTCCTGGCCGAGCGTGGCGGACACGGTGCGGACGCGGCTGCCGGACTCGGGGTCGGTCGGATCGCCGAACTCGAGCGGCAGGGCGCCGAAACGAAGCACCAGCGCGACGTCCTCGGCCCGCTCCTGGTTGAAGTTGCCGGTGATGGTGATCTGGTCGCGCTGGAAGAACGGCTGCTGGACTTCGGGCGCACTCTCCACCACACCGTCGAGCACGATGCCGAGCTGGCGGGTCGGACAGATCGGCGACGCGAGGTTGCATGCCGCGGCGGCCTCGTTGAACAGGTCGATCCCGTCCTCACCGGCGCGGAAGATCGGCGCGACGAACCAGGTGAGACCGTCGCGGGACGTCGCGTCGGCGTCTTCGAGCGCGGAGCCGGTCAGCATCGTGCGACCCAGCAGGTAGCGGAGTTCCACCTCGCCGGAGTCGGGGTTGATCTGGGGCAGGATCACCGGCAGATCCGGGTCGTCCCCCTCGCGATCGGTGGAGGGCAGGCCGATCGCCTCGATCTGGTCGATCCCGATGTCCTCGCAGCCCTGAGCGCCGAGAACGGGCAGGTCCTCTGCGGCGGCCCCGTCGTCGGCCTCCTGGCCCTCGGGTGTCGGGGTCGGATCCGCGTCGGCGGGGCTCACCCCGACGGGCGTCTCCGAGACGCCGTCGTCCTCGGCGACCTCGCCGTCGTCCGCGTCGGCCCCGCCGTCGCCCTCGTCGGAGTCCTCGGTGGTGTCGCCGTCGTCGGCGACACCGGTGTCGACCTGCTGGGCGGGCAGGACGGCGCACACCGGACGGAAGCGCAGCTCGGCGGTCTGGCCGACCACCTCGAGCGCACGCTGCTGGTCGTCGACGCCTGGCAGCTGGACGACGATGCGGTCGCCCTGGCGGGTGATGTCGGGCTCGGCGACGCCCAGGCCGTCGACGCGGTTGCGGATGATGTCGACCGACGCGTCGAGGGCGTCGTCGAGCGCGTCGCCGGTCAACTCGGTGTCCTGGTCCGGCTCGAGCACGACTTCGGCGCCACCCTCGAGGTCCAGGCCCAGGAGCACGCTGTTGCCAGCAGCGAGCGACCAGATCAGCGCGCCGATGACGATCGTCAGCAGGCCGACGAGCGAGTAGAGCCCGGCTCGCCTCATCGGAGCCGTCCGATCTGCTCGGCGCTCGGCGCGCCTGGGTCCTGCATCGGCATCATCGTCGAATCCGTCCCGCGTCGTGTGGTGCTGGACCGCCGGTGGCGGCGATCACTCGTCGTCGACCAGCTCGTCGTCGACCTCGCCGTAGGTCACGAGACCGGCGACGGATTCCTTGGTGACCTTGAGCTCCACCGCATCGCTGACCTGCAGGAAGATGGTGTCGCCGTCGAGGTCGCTCACCCGGCCGTAGATGCCCGACGACGTCACGACGTCGTCACCGACGTCGAGGCCGTTGATCAGCTCCTGGTGCTCGCGCATACGGCGCTGCTGTGGCCGAATCATCAGGAAATACATGATGAGGATGAGCGGGAGAAAGATGATCAGGGAACCCATGAATCCGTTCCAGGTGAGGCGGGGACAAGCGCCGAAATGCTACCCGCACCCCCGCCCGAATCCATAGCGGACGGTCTGAGCGGTGACCGTTCGCGCCGCGTCAGCCCCACACCTCGAGGATCTCCGCCCGCAGCGCGTCGAAGGTTCCGGCGGCGATCGATTCCCTGATGCGCCGCATCAGGTCGCCGAGCCAGGCGAGATTGTGGAGCGTGACGATGCGGGCCGCGGCGGGTTCGCCGACCGCCAGCAGGTGCCGGATGTAGCCCCGCGACCAGCGGTTGGCCGGGCTGGCGGGGAACGCCGGGTCCAGTGGGTCGTCGTCACGTGCGTACCGCGCCGCGCTGATGTTCAGCCGCCCGGCGGCCGTGAGTGCGGTGCCGTGCCGGGCCATCCGCGTGGGCCACACGCAGTCGAACATGTCGATGCCGGCGGCCACGGCCTCGACCAGACCGGCCGGGTCGCCCAGTCCCATGAAGTACCGAGGCCGGTCACCGGGGAGCACGTCGGTCGAGGCCCGCAGCGGGGCGATCATCTCCGCACGCGTCTCACCGACCGACAGCCCGCCCACGGCATAGCCGTCGAAACCGATGTCCATCAGCTGTCGGGCCGACCGTCGGCGGAGCTCCTCGTCCAAGCCTCCCTGGACGATGCCGAACTGCGCTCGCCCGGGATGTGGCGCGTCACCGATGGGCCGCTCGCGATTCGCGAGGAAGTGGGCCCGCCCACGCTCGGCCCACGCCGCGGTGCGATCGACCGCGGTGGTGATGACATCGTCGGGCGCGGGCAGCGGTGGGCAGACGTCGAGCACCATCTGGATGTCCGACCCGAGCGCCAACTGGATGTCGACCGCGCGTTCGGGCGTGAGCCGGTGCTTGCTGCCGTCGTAGGTGCTCTTGAAGTCCGCACCCTCGTCGTCGACCTTCGGCTCCAGCGAGAAGATCTGGAACCCGCCGGAGTCGGTGAGCACCAGACGATGCCAGTCCGAGAATCCATGGATGCCACCGAAGCCCTCGATCAGCTCCTCCCCCGGCCGGAGCATCAGGTGGTAGGTGTTGCCCAACACGATGCCGAAGTCGAGATCCTCGAGATCCGAGGAGGTGACCGTCCGCACGGAGGCTCGAGTCCCGACCGGCATGAACACCGGGGTCTGCACCGTGTGGCGCGGCGTCGCCAGGACGCCCGCCCGCGCATCGCCATCGGTGGCCTCGACGGTGAAGGACGGGATCGGATCGCTCATGAGGTCTGCTCTCGTTCCAGGAACATGGCATCGCCGAAGGACAGGAATCGGTAGCCCTCGGCCAGTGCCATGCCGTACCAGTCTCGCCACCGGGGCCCGGCGAAGGCCTCGATCATGACGAGCAGGGTCGACCTGGGCATGTGGAAGTTGGTCATCAGCGCGTCGACGACCTGGAACCGAAAGCCCGGGGTGATGAACAGGTCGGTCCGGCCGGCGAGCTCGCCACTGGCCGCGACCGACTCGAGCGTGCGCACCACGGTGGTCCCGACCGCGACCACCCGTTCGGCCGCTTGGATGTCGGCCCATGCGTCCGCGTCGACCCGGTAGCGCTCGCTGTGCATGGCGTGGTCGTCGAGGAGGTCGGTCTCGAGCGGCCGGAACGTGCCGACGCCGACGCTCAGTTCCACCGTGCGGATCTCGGCACCCGCGTCCCGACACCGGCCGAGGACCTCCTCGGTCAGGTGCAAGCCGGCCGTGGGGGCCGCGACCGAGCTCGCGGTGTGGGCGTAGACCGTCTGTTAGCGCTCGTCGTCTGCGTGCTCGGGCGGGGTGTTGGGGGGCAACGAGGGGGGAACGGTGGGGGGGGAACGTCGAGGTTCCGGGGCGTCCGCAAGGACACGAATGCGAAGGCCAAGCCATGGAAGGC
>JBCCFK010000247.1:0-6952 GCA_039029775.1 Actinomycetota bacterium
CTCGAGAATCACCTTTCCGGCTGGACCCAGTCGCTCTTTTTAGTCAGCCACCACCGCGACATCATAGACGGCAAAGCCACCCACAACAACGAGGTCGCCGACGGGACCGCGGCCGAGTACACCGGATCGTTCCTCGACTTCGTGGTCCAGCGTGAGGAACGCATCGAGCGGCTCAAGGCCCAGGCGGCCAACCAGGCCCGCAAGGTGGCCAAGACCCAGGAGTTCATCGACCGGTTCCGGTACAAGGCGACCAAGGCGCGCCAGGTCCAGAGCCGGATCAAGGCCCTCGAGAAGCTCGAGGAGATCAACGTCACGGACCGCAAGGAGATCGGGGCGCGGTTCGCGTTCCCCGAGCCTCGGCGTGCCAACCGCGTGGTCGTCGCGGCCGAGCGGCTCTCGGCCGGGTACGACGGCGAGGCCGTCCTCCGACCGTTCGACGTCACCATCGAGCGAGGCCGCAAGGTCGCGATCATCGGGCCGAACGGTGCCGGCAAGACCACGATGATCCGGACGCTGCTGGGGGAGATCCCCCCGATCTCGGGCGACATCACGGTCGGCTCCAACGTCGACATCGCGCGCTTCGACCAGCACCAGGCCGAGGTCCTGGATGAGCGGAAGGTCGTCCACGAGGAGTTCCGCAGCGCGATCCCGAAGGGCGATCCGCGCAACATCCGGACCGTGCTCGGGTCGTTCGGATTCCCCGGAGACGCAGCCGACCGTCTCGTCGGCGCGTGCTCGGGCGGCGAGCAGACGCGGCTGGCCCTGGCCAAGGTCATGGCGACCCCGGTCAACCTCCTGGTCCTCGACGAGCCCACGAACCACCTCGACCTCCCGAGTTGCGACCTGCTGGAGGACGCCCTGACGGCCTACCCCGGCACGGTGTTGCTCGTGACCCACGACCGGCACCTCATCCGCAACGTGGCCGACGCGATGATCGAGGTCCGCGACGGCAGGATGCGGTGGCACGACCGGGTCGACGAGACGCTGCTCGGCACCGAGCCCCAACGCGTCGAGCAGAGACCGGCGGCCGCGAGGAAGCCGGCGGCCCAGCCCTCGCCGAGCCGGTCCAAGGCCGACCGCAAGCGCCGCCAGGCCGAGGATCGCAACGACCGGCACCGCAACACACGCGAGCTGCGCAAGGAGCTCAACCGCGTCGAGAAGGCCTGGGAACGGGCGGAGGCGAAGGTCGTCGAGCTGCAGGAGCGGATGGCGGCCCCGGAGGTCTACGAGGATCCGGAACGAATCCGGGTCCTGGTCGCCGAACACGACGCCGCCAAGGACGAGGCCGCTGACCTGATGACGCGATGGGAGACGCTGAGTCTCGACATCGAAGCGGCCGGCGGCTGAGCCCGACCTCGCAGAAATCCCATGCGGCCCGGTGCGGGCCCCGTACCGTGGAGTTGGTCCGGGCACCTCGGCTCGGCGCGACCCACCTGCGAACGATGACCAGCACCGACGCTCTCGAACTCGGCGACCGCACCATGTTCTGGTCGTCCCGCGTCCTGCGTCGGGGACTCCTGGACGGCGACGGGAGCACGATCGGCGTGGTCGAGGACATCCTCCTGTCGCCGGCACTGCCGGCGCAGCCGCCGGCCATCCGCGGGTTCGTCGCCCGCGTCGATCGGCGTCGCATCTTCGTGCATCAGGCGCGCATCGACGCGATCGGACGCGACGGCGTCCACCTGCGCGGGGGCACCGTCGACCTGCGTCAGTTCAAGCAGCGCGCCGGCGAGATCCTGGTCGCCGCCGAGCTGGTCGGCACGCCGACGCCCGACGGCCCGGTCACAGATGTGGGGTTCACCGAGTCCTCGGTCCATGAAGGCACCTGGGTCGCAGAGTCCGTGGCCGCCGGCTCGGGACGGCTCCGACGGCGGACCGTCGCCACGCTGCCGTGGTCCGCCATCGCATCGCGCTTCCAGGGGGACTCGGTGGCAGGCGATCTGGCCAGACTCCGAGACATGCACAAGGCCGACGCTGCCGCGGCGATCCGGTCCCTCTCGGAGGACCGACGAGCGGAGCTGACGGCGGCCCTCGACGCCAGCCGGCTCGCCGACGTCCTCGAGGAGCTCCCCGAGGAGGAGCAGGTCGAGATCCTGGGCGGCCTCGAGACCGAGGACGCGGTCGCGGTCCTCGACGAGATGGAGGTCGATGACGAGATCGACCTGCTCAAGGAACTCCCGACCGCCGACCGGGAGGAGCTGCTCGCGCAGATGCCCGAGGACGAGGTTCAGCGCCTGCGGTCGCTGCTGAGCTACCACGAGGACACCGCGGGCGGGATGATGACGCCCGAAGCCGTGATCGTGAGCCCGGGCGTGACGGTGGCCGAAGCCATCGCGCGACTCCGCGACGCCGACCTTCCTCCGGCGCTGACGATGCGGGTCTTCGTCGTCGAAGCCCCGACCACCACGCCGACCGGTCGGTACCTCGGCAGCGTCACCCTTCCCCGCCTGCTCAAGGAGCAGCCGACCCGAGAGGTCGGCGACTGCGCCGACCCCGAGGTGCCCACGTTGCTCACGGGTGCGGCCGAGAGCGAGGTGGCCCAACTGGTGGCGCGCTACGACCTGCTCGCGGTCGCGGTCGTCGACGCGGCGCAACGCCTCGTCGGCGTGGTGACGGTCGACGACGTGATGGTCCGCCTCGTCGGGGAGGTCGACCAGTGAAGCTCCGTGACGAGACCGCCCTCGACCGCCCGGGTCGGGTCGGCGCCCCCGTCGGCCCGAGCGTCGATCCCGATGCGATCGGACGATGGTCCGAGCGCGTCGCCCGCTTCCTGGGCACCGGTCGCTACCTGGCGATCCAGACCGTGATCGTGATCGCCTGGATCGTGCTCAACGCGATCGCGTTCGGCAACGACTGGGACCCGTATCCGTTCATCCTGTTGAACCTGATCTTCTCGACCCAGGCGGCCTATGCGGCACCGCTGATCCTGTTGGCGCAGAACCGGCAGGACGCACGCGACCGCGCCTTGGCCGAACGCGATCGAGAGGTGAACGAACGCATCCTCGCCGACACCGAGTTCCTGTCCCGAGAACTGGCCGCCATCCGGCTGCGACTCGAGGCGGTGGCGACGACCGACGAGCTCGACGAGATCCGTCAGGACCTCCTCGACGCCGCCCGCGGGGTGGACAACACCGACTGAGGGGTCGGGTCGGTCGACTAGGAGAGGCGCAGCGCCCGCAGGCGCCGGTCGAGTGTCGGCCCCATCGCCACCGTGCTCGGACGGTCCGGCGACACGGTCTTCGCGATCTGGGCGAAGAACCAGCGAAGCGGGTTGTGGCGGAGACTGCGTCGCGTCGCCTTGCCCTGGACGAGGTGCACCTGGAACGGCTCGATGGAACGGACCGGAGAGACACCGAGGCTGACGATCGTCCCGAGTGCCCGGTCGTGCGTGCGCAACAGCTCCTCGAGCCCGGCGTCAGGGACCACCTGCATCAGCTCCTGTCGGGGCCCCGGCGTGCGATCCGTCGTCCGCGACTCCAACCACCCGCGGCCCTCCCCCAGCAGGGTCGTGACGTAGTGCGCCGGCAGCGAACCGTCGGGTCGAGTCAACCCGGTGACGACCGTCCCATCCGCCCGCTGCCACAGGTGCATGACCGCTTCGAAGCCGCCGATCTCGATCAGATGCGCGCCCGAGTCGACGAACTCCGCCTCCCAGAGCAGGGCCTGGAGATCGGCGTCGAACGCGGTCGGCCGCTCGGCGGCGTCCCAGGTGGCGACCACTTCCGGGATCGATGCGCGGTACGCACCGACCAGCGGTCTCGCCACGATGACGAGCGCCACTGCACCCAGGATCATCCACACCATGGGGTCCGCATCGGCGACGACTCGCGGCCCCTTGAGCTGCCCTGGGTCGTTGGGTCCAGTCGCCGCGCGTTCACAGAGCGTTCACGGCGGTGCCCTCGGCCTGTCACACGCCGTCCGTAGCGTCGCGGGCAACGTCGGGCCGACGAACACCTCTCACCTCTTCCCACTCTCCTCCCACGGTTCGACAGTCAGGAGCGACACCATGTCCGTGGCCACCCTGTTGTTTCCGCCCGAGATCTTCGTCGACCAGGTGCTGGTCACGGTCCGTGATGCGCAGGTCCACATCCCCGGCTCGACCGTGCCGTTCCATCAGCACGCCCGCCAGGCGGCCTCGCTCGCGGAGCGGGCTGCGCTCCCCGACCACATGATCGCCGCCGCACTCCTCTACGGCGTGGGCGAGTTGATGGTGCGGAGCTGGTCTCGCCATCCGGCTTTCGAACACGCGCCGTCCGATCCGATCGATGCCGCCGTCGCCCACCTGGGCAGTCATCTGCCGGATCGGGTGCTCACCCCGATCCGGCTGCTGCCCGCTGCCAGGCGCTACCTCGACGCGGGCGCAGCCGGGCTGACGGCGACGGCGCCGCAGCGCCGCTTCGAGACCGAGCTGCAAGCTGCCGATGCGGTCGAACTCGCACTGATCGACCGACGCGCCGGGCTGCGGCACATGATCACGCCCAAGCTCGACCACTATCGGGACCTGCTCCGCGACCTCTGCATCGAACACGAGGTGTCTCCGCCGATCTGAGCGTCACCGTCGATATCTGACGGACCGTCAGATATCGGTACGATGGGCGCCACCGGCCGATGAGGAGGCACGCCCATGGTCGAGATCCCGCGCATCATCTCCGTCGACGACCACGTGGTCGAGCCGCCCACGCTGTGGACCGATCGACTGCCGGCCACGTATCTGGACCGCGCACCCAGGGTCGAGCGCGACCGCGCCGTGTTCAACTTCGAGGGTGGCGTGTTCAGCTACGAGAAGGGCGCGCCCGACGGCGACTGGTGCGACTGGTGGCTCTACGACGACCTCGTCTACCCGCTGCCGAAGCTCTCGGCTGCGGTCGGGTTCGAGCACCTCGACGTCACCCCCATCACCTTCGACGAGATCCGACCCGGCGCCTGGAAGCAGAAGGAACGCCTCCAGGACATGGACGCCAACCACATGGAGGCGTCGGTCTGCTTCCCGAACGTGTTGCCCCGCTTCTGCGGGCAGGCGTTCCTCGAGCGCGAAGACAAAGAGCTCGCCCTGTTGTGCGTCCAGGCGTACAACGACTGGATCATCGACGAGTGGTGCGCCGGCGATGGCGCCGGACGCCTCATCCCGATGACGATCGTCCCGCTCTGGGACGCCGAACTCGCGGCGGCCGAGGTCCGGCGGTGCGCGGACAAGGGCAGCCACGCGGTGGCCTTCTCGGAAAATCCGCATCCGCTCGGCCTGCCGTCGGTCCACGCCGCGGACCGGCACTGGGACCCGCTCTTCCGGGCCTGCGAGGAGACCGAGAGCATCCTCAACATGCACATCGGCTCGAGCTCGAAGATGCCGTCGACCTCTCCCGACGCGCCGTTCGCCGTCAGCTCGACGATCACCTTCTCGAACGCGATGGGCTCCTTCTGCGACTACATCCTCTCGGGCGTGTTCGACCGGTTCCCGAAGCTGCGCATCGCCTACGCCGAGGGCCAGGTGGGGTGGATGCCCTACGTGATCGAGCGCATGGACAAGCTGTGGGAGGAGCGCGACAGCAGCTCCGACTTCGGCGTACAACTCGACAACCGTCCCTCGAGCTACATCCCCGGCCACATCTGGGGTTGCATCTTCGACGACGAGGTCGGGCTGCGGAACCGCGAGCTGATCGGCATGGACCAGATCTGCTTCGAGGTGGACTACCCCCACGCCGACACGACGTTCCCCCACACCAAGGAGGTGGCGACCAAGATCGTCACCAACGCGGGCCTCGACGAGGACGAGATCTACAAGCTCCTGCGCGGCAACGCGATCCATGGTTGGGGACTCCACCGCTTCGGGATCACCGAGTAGCCCCGCATCGCCACGCTCGTGTCGGCGCGGCTGCGGCCGCCAAGGCTCACCGAGGTGCCGTGCACCGCGCCGAGCGCTCCGACCGGTCCCTCGCCCCTCGCTCCCGCCCTTCATCGGCCTTCTAAGCTCGCACCATGTCCTACGAGTGCTTCGACGTCTCCGTCTCCGACAAGGTCGCCCATCTCCGGCTCAGCCGGGGCGAGGCGTACAACACCATGATCCCGTCGTTCTGGCGCGAGCTGCCCGAGATCGTGAACGAGATCAGCGACTCGGGGTCCGCCCGGGCCATCGTGATCTCCTCGACCGGCCGACACTTCTGCGCGGGGATGGACCTGTCGGTCTTCGGCGGTGGCTCGATCGAGGGCACGGGCAGCACCGAGGCAGGCCGGAAGCACTCACAACTCAGGATGCAGGCGCTGCATCTGCAGGAGACCTTCACCTGTCTCGAACGCGCCCGCATGCCGGTGCTGGCCGCCATCCAGGGAGGGTGCATCGGCGGGGGCGTCGACATGGTCTCCGCGTGCGACATGCGATACGCCACCGCGGACGCCTTCTTCTGCATCCAGGAGATCAACATCGGGATGACCGCCGACGTCGGCACGCTCCAGCGCCTCCCGAAGATCATCCCGGAGGGTGTCGCCCGCCAGCTCGCCTACACGGGCGAGCGCATGAGCGCCGACCGGGCCCGCGAGGTCGGCCTGGTCAACGAGGTCTTCGAGACCCACGAGGACCTGGTCGACGGCGTCTTGGAGATCGCCGGCGAGATCGCGTCGAAGTCGCCATTGGCGATCTGGGGCACCAAGGAGATGATCAACTTCACCCGCGATCACACGGTCGCGGACAGCCTGAACTACATCGCCACGTGGCAGGCCGGCATGTTCCAGCCCGGAGACATGGCCGAGACGTTCCGGGCGAAGATGGACAAGGACGATCCCCGGTTCGACGACCTGCCCAGGGTTCGCCGCGGCCTCGAGTGACCGACCGTCCCACCGCCTCAGGCGCAGCCGCAAGCCGACAAGCGTCGGCATGCGGGAAGACGATGAACGTCCCACCGCCTCAGGCGCAGCCGCAAGCCGACAAGCGTCGGCATGCGGGAAGACGATGAACGTCCCA
>JBCCFK010000248.1:0-6931 GCA_039029775.1 Actinomycetota bacterium
CTAGTTGGAGTTGAACCAACGACCTCACCCTTATCAGGGGTGCGCTCTAACCAACTGAGCTATAGGCCCGTGAGCGAGGCACGTTAGCGCCTGCATCGGCGACTCACGATATCGGCGCTTGCCGAAACGCGCGCCGGGATTGGCGGCTGAATCAGCGCCGGGCCGGCGGGCGTCGACGGCGACGCCGCCGCGGCGGAATCGGGCGGGCCGACTCCTCTTCGATCATGGTGATCCGGACGCCGCCGGTCAGGTCGCTGATCAGGTTGAACAGCAGGCACATCAACACGTTGAACGTGGTCCCTGCGATCGACAGGGCGAGGCCGCCGAGCGCGTACCCGCGGAAGATCTGGCCGGCGTCGAAGTCGAACGTGTCGAGAGCGAACAGGTCGGTGATGAGGCTCTCGAGCTTGTCGACGGTGCCGGAACTCTCGGCGACACCCCAGATCATGAACCCCGCCACGAGGAAGATGACCCAGAGGCAGGCGTAGAAGAAGATCGACACCTTGAGAACCGACCACGGTTCGACGTGTCGGATGATCCGTCGAACACGGCGGGCTTGGAGGCGGACGCGGCGCCGGCGCTCCATCCGGGACATGCGTCTCGGCCGAGGTGGCGGCTGATGCATGCCGGCATCGTCGAGCACCAGGACGTCGCCCGGTTGCGGTCGCGCCGGGGTGGCGTAGCCGCCGGGCCCGAAGTCGAGTTCGTAGTCATCGGGATCGCCTTCGAACAGCATCTCGTCGGCGTACGCGTATTCGTACTCGTACTCGTCGTCGAGGTCGCCGTCGGAGTAGTCGACGCCGTCGTAGCCGTCCTCGTCGGGGAGGCGCAGGCCGTCGCCGAAGGGGCTGTCCTCCTCGGCGTCCTCGTCGGGCTCCGCATCGCGGTCGACCACCCGTACGGCTTGTGTGTCGTCGTCCGCCGGCTCGGGATCCGCCGCATCGGCGGTCTCGGCCTCGGCGTCGTCGGTGGTGTCGAGCGCGTCGGGCTCGACCGCGTCGGCGGCGCTGGGATCGGCGACGTCGCCCGGAGCGTCCTCATCGGACGAGTTCTCTGCGGGGTCGTCGACGTCGGGCTCGATCAACGAGTCGGCGTCGTTTGGCACAGGGAGCAGTGTACGGGGTGGTGTGGGGCCATTTGTTGGCACAGACGCCGTTGTGAGCGAATCGGTTCCATCGACCCCCGTGGTCGGTCAAGTCCCACAGAGCACGAAATGGACCGGATCGAGGAACGGAAGCGGGTGGCAGAGGCCGACGGCCCCGGCCACCGACGACAGGCGGGCCACGAAGTCGGGCGGAACGTCGATGGCCAGGCCGCGCTCGTGCAGGGACGTACCGGGTGGTGCCACCGGGTACGGGTTGGTCGCCCGGTTCGCCCACAGCCGCTCCTGCTCGGCCCGGGATCGGAGGCCGGACACGATCGGCACCGGTTCGCCCAGGAGCACCTCGGCGGCGGCGATCGCGCCGACCAGTCGCTCGTCGAGGCCGGCCAGTCCAGGCGCCCGTGTTCGTGCCGCCCTGGCAGCAGCTTCGACATCGCCCACGCGAACCACGACGTCGACGGTCGAACCGACGTCCTGGCTGCGCGAGAGGACCGCGCCGTTCGCTCCGGCGACCGCGGCGGCGTCGCCCCCCGTCGCCAGCGCGAGCGCCGCCGCATCGGCGGCCGATTGCGCCCGTGATCGGGTGACCGCCCGCTCGCCGACGAGCGCGATCAGGATCATGACGCCCGCGATGAGCCACAGCTGAAGCGCCACGAGGGGCACGACCTGCCCGCGGACGCCGGTGTTTCGACCGCGCATGGGCGGCCTCCTTCCCCAGGGTTCACGCAGGGGAAGGGATGTGGCGGCGCTCAGTCGGCCGGGGGTCCGTCCTGGCCGTCCTCGAGGGCGTCGTCGGTGGCCGGCGGGCCGTCGACGGTGTCAACGGCCCCGATCGGATCATCGTCGAGGTCGTCCTCGTCGGTCTGGAGGACCGGGGCCACCGCGGCCACCACTTCGTCCTCGCTGACCGACATGACCTTGACGCCGGTGGCGTACGCGCCCTGGACAGAGATCGTGTTCACCGGGATCCTGATCAGGACGCCCTTGGACGACACCAGGAGCACCTCGTCGTCATCGCCGACTGCTCGGCTCGCGACAAGCTTGCCCTTGTCGCCGATCTTCATCGCCGTGACGCCCTGGCCGCCACGATGCTTGGCGTTGAAGGCGTCGAGATCGGTGCGCTTGCCGTAGCCGCCCTCGGTGACGAACAACAGGGTGGCGCCCTCGCGGAACACGCTCAGCGAGACGACCTCGTCGCCGTCTTTGAGCTTCATGCCACGCACGCCGGCGGCGGCACGACCCATGGCCCGGACCTCGTCCTCGGCGAATCGCATGAGGCGGCCGCCGGAGCTGACCAGGCAGATGTCGTCCTCGCCGCTGGTCGGGATGACGCGGACCAACTCGTCGCCGTCCTTCAGGTTGATGGCGATCAGCCCGTCGCGACGGCTCTTGTCGTACTCGTTGAACTTGGTCTTCTTCACCTGACCGTTCTTGGTCGCGAAGACGAGGAACCGGTTGGTCTCGTAGTCCCGGGTGTCGACCACCGCGGCGATCTCCTCGTCGGGGCTCAGCTGCAGCAGGTTCACGATCGCCGTGCCGCGAGCGGTACGAGACGCCATGGGGACCTCGTGCGCCTTGATCCGGTACACCTTGCCGAAGTTGGTGAAGAACAGCAGGTACGCGTGCGCGGTGGTGTGCAGCAGCGTGGTGATGACGTCCTCGTCCTTGAGCGAGGCGCCGGCCACCCCGCGGCCGCCGCGACCCTGGCTGCGGAACTCGTCGACCGAGGTGGTCTTGACGTAGCCGCTGGCCGTGAGCGAGAACACCAGGTCCTCGTCGTCGATCAGGTCTTCGATGGCGAATTCGCCCGGATCGTGAGCGAGCTCGGTGCGCCGTTCGGTGGCGAACTCCTCGCGGATCTCCGCCAGCTCCTCGACGATCACCTCACGCAGCTTGGCCTCGTCGGCCAGGATCGCCTCCAGCTCCTCGATGGTGGTCCGCAACGTCTCGAGCTCCTCCTCGAGGTTGGTGCGACCCAGACGGGTCAGGCGGCTCAGCGCCATGTCCAGGATGTGCTGCGCCTGGATCTCGGAGAACTCGAACGGCTCGGCGATCAGGCCCTCGCGCGCCGTGGCCGGATCGGCGCTGGCCCGGATCAGGGTGATGATCTCGTCGATCATGTCGGTGGCCCGGATCAGGCCCTCGACGATGTGCGCACGGGCCTGGGCCTTGGCCAGACGGTGCTCGGAGCGTCGGGTCACGACCTCCTTCTGATGGTTGACCCACGAGACGAGCGTGTCGCGCAGCGTCATCGTGCGCGGGACGCCGTCGTCGAGGGCGACCATGTTGACCGAGAAGCTGCTCTGCAGCGGGGTGCCCTTGTAGAGCTGGTTCAGGATCACCAGCGCCGGCGCATCCTTCTTCAGCTCGAACACCAACCGGGTGACACCCTTGGCCGACTCGTTCCGGATCTCTCGGATGCCCTCGATCTCGCGGCGATCGGCCAGCTCGGCGGCCTTCTCCTCGATGGCCTCCACGCTGGTCTGGTACGGGATCTGGGTGACGACGATGCTCGTCTTCTTGCCGTCTTCGACGATCTCGGCCTGGGCGCGGACCTTGATGGAGCCCCGACCGGTCGTGTAGGCGTCGTAGATGCCCTGGCGGCCCAGGATCTGGCCGCCGGTGGGGAAGTCGGGTCCCTTGATGAAGTCCATCAGCGCGACGTTGTCGGCGTCGGGGTTCGCCATCAGGAAGGTCGCGGCATCGGCGACCTCGCCCAGGTTGTGCGGCGGGATGTTGGTGGCCATGCCCACCGCGATCCCCTGCCCTCCGTTGACCAAAAGGTTGGGGAAGCGAGCCGGGAGGACCTTGGGCTCCTGGTGGGAGGCGTCGAAGTTGTCCTCGAAGTCGACCGTGTCCTCGTCGATGCCGGCGAGCATGTGCATCGCCAACTGGGACAACCGACACTCGGTGTAGCGCATGGCGGCGGGCGGATCCGACGGCGAACCGAAGTTGCCGTGCGGGTCGATGAGCGGGTGCCGCAGGGAGAAGGGCTGGCCCAGGCGGACGAGGGCGTCGTAGATGGCCGTGTCGCCATGTGGGTGGTACTTGCCCATGACCTCGCCGACGACGGTGGCGCACTTCACGTGGGACCGGTCCGGCCGCACGTTCGTGTCGTACATCCCCCACAGGATGCGGCGATGGACCGGCTTCAAGCCGTCCCGGGCGTCGGGCAGCGCGCGGGCGACGATGACCGACATGGCGTAGTCCAGGAAGGACTGCTCCATCTCCTCCTGGATCTCGATCGCCTCGATCCCGGCGGCCCCGTCATCACCTGGGGGCAATGTGGTATCGCTCATGACTGTCTCCTCCCGCGTGCGGGATCCGTCGCTTCGCTCCTCGACCCGCCTTGCGGCTGCGCCAGAGGCGACTCCCGTCGCTCGGTCCCTCGCTCCTCCGGAGCGGCCGAACGCGCGAAGCAGTTCTCGTTGGAATTGGGGCCGCAGGGGCGGCGAGCGTCGGTGCGTTCCCGACAGAGGCGACGCAGTTGCGACCGCGGGGATGGGCCGGCGATCGCCGCCCGCACATCCGACGTGGAGGCCACTGGCCTCGAATCCGAGGAACCGAGCCCATCAGATGTCAAGGAAGCGCACATCCTTCGCGTTGGTCTGGATGAATTCCTTGCGGCTCTCGACGTCCTCGCCCATGAGGACGGAGAACACCTCGTCGACCACGGCGGCCTGTTCGACCGTGACCTGCAGCAGCGTGCGCTTGGCCGGGTCCATCGTGGTGTCCCACAGCTCTTCGGCGTCCATCTCGCCGAGCCCCTTCAGCCGGCCGAACTCGGCCTTGTGGTTGGGGTTCTCCTCGAGGAAGACGTTCTTGGCGTGATCGTCCTTCAGGTAGACCTTCGCCTTGCTCACCTCGGTGGAGTACAGCGGCGGCTGCGCGATGTAGACGTGACCACGTTCCACGAGCTCCCGCATCTGCCGGAAGAGGAACGTGAGCAGCAGGGTCCGGATGTGGCTGCCGTCGACGTCGGCGTCGGCCAGCAGGATGATCTTGTGGTATCGGATCTTCTCGATGTCGAAGTCCTCGCCGAAGCCCGCGCCGATCGCGGCGATCAGGGCCTGCACCTCGGTGTTCTTCAGCATCTTGTCGACGCGGGCGCGTTCGACGTTCAGGATCTTGCCGCGAATGGGCAGGATCGCCATGGTGCGCGGGTCTCGCGCGTCCTTGGCGGAGCCACCGGCGGAGTTGCCCTCGACGATGTAGAGCTCGGACTCTCGGGGCTCGCGTGAGGAGCAGTCGGTGAGCTTGCCCGGAAGGCCGGCGCCGTCCAGTGCCGACTTGCGGCGCGTGGCGTCGCGGGCGGTCCGGGCGGCGATGCGCGCCTGCGCGGCCTGCTGGGACTTCTGGACGATGCGCTTGGCCTCGGCGGGATTCTCCTCGAGCCAGTCCGCCAGGTGTTCGTTGGTGGCCTTCTCGACGAGCGACCGCATCGAGACGTTGCCGAGCTTGGACTTGGTCTGGCCCTCGAACTGTGGCTCGGCGAGCCGGACCGAGATGATCGCGGTCAGGCCCTCCCGGATGTCCTCGCCCTGCAGGTTGTCGTCCTTCTCCTTCAGCATGCCCTTGTCGCGCGCGTAGGCGTTGACGACGCGGGTGAGGGCGGTGCGGAACCCCTGCTCGTGCATGCCGCCCTCGATGGTGGCGATGCCGTTCGCGAAGGAGTGGATGCCGTCGGAGTTGAAGCCGGTGTTCCACTGGAAGGCGAGCTCGACCTCCTGCTCCTGCTCCGCGGCCTCGAGGTAGCCGACGGTCTGGAACAGGGCCTCCTTCGAGGCGTTCACGTGCTGGACGAAGTCGACGATGCCGCCGGCGTAGACGTAGGTCTCCTCCGGCACCGTGGCGTCGGGCCGCTGGTCGACGAACGCCAGCTCGAGACCCTTGTTGAGGAACGCCATCATCTGGAAGCGTTCGAGCAGGGTGGCGCCGCGGAACTCGATGCCCTCCTTGAAGATGACCGGGTCGGGCCAGAAGCGGACGGTGGTCCCCGTCCGGCCGTCGGGCGCGTCGCCGATCACGTTGAGCTTCTGGTCCGGCTCGCCGCCGTCGCGGAACGACATGAAGTGGCGTTTGCCGTCGCGGTCGATCTCGACCTCGACCCTGGTGGACAGCGCGTTCACGACGGACACGCCCACGCCGTGCAGACCACCGGAGACCTTGTAGCCGTCGCCGCCGAACTTGCCGCCGGCGTGGAGGACCGTCAGCACGACTTCGGCCGCGGTCATGTCCTCGTACTGGTGATGCTGGCCCACGGGGATACCGCGTCCGTCGTCGGAGACCTGGCACCCGCCGTCGGGCAACAGGGTGATCTCGATCCTGCTGCAGTGTCCCGCCATGGCTTCGTCGACGGAGTTGTCGACGACCTCGTAGACGAGGTGGTGCAGACCGGTGGGACCGGTGGAACCGATGTACATGCCGGGCCGTTTCCGGACCGCTTCGAGGCCTTCGAGAACCTGGATGTCCTCGGCGCCGTAGGAGTCAGCCGTCTGTGACACGCAGCGACCTTTCACCACTCGGAGATGCCGATCGAGGGGTTCGACCGGTCAACGTCTCTGGGGGGTGCGAACCCGTCTCCGCTCCGGGTCCGGCGAAGCGCCGGATTCAGGGCAAAAACGCAGGTGAGACCCCCGAAATCACGTGCTTGTCATTGTACCAGCGAACGGTGACGACGAGGGTCATCCCGACGGTTTGTCCACAGGCTGTCGTGAGAAGAAAAACCACTCAGCGTGGTCGAGTGATCACCCGCACCGCGGCGAGCTCGGTGCCGTCCGCGAACTCCCGCACACGCTCGATGATCGTCGGCTCGAGCCATCGCAGTTC
>JBCCFK010000249.1:0-6929 GCA_039029775.1 Actinomycetota bacterium
CGATCTCGTTGTTGGTCTCGACCAGCACGTCCATCGGGCCGACGTCGGCCATCTGGTGCACGGCGGGCACCAGCGGGATGTAGGCGTCCGCCAGGTTGGCGATGCGGTTCGACCACACGCCACACGCGATCACGACGTACTCGGCCTCGATCGTGCCCTTGTCGGTGACGACGCCGGTGACCTTGCGCATCCCTGGCAGCGGGTCGTCCTCGGTGAGGACGTCGAGGACCTCGGTGTTGGCGAAGACCTGGAGCGCGTCGCGATCGAGAGCCTCCTTGCGCATCACGGTGCCGGTCTCGAGCGAGTCGACCACCGACACGGTCGGGCAGTAGAAGCCGCCGAGGATGACCTCGTCGTTGATGAACGGGACGTGCTTCTTGACCTCCTCCGGGGTGAGCAGGTGGGCCTCGATGCCCCAGGCGGTGGCCGAGGTCATGCGGCGCTGGAGCTCGTTCATGCGCTCCTCGGTGCGGGCGACCTCGATGCCACCGGAGTCGACCGAGAGGTTCAGATCGCGGTACTGGTTGGCGCTCTGCTCACCGAGCAGGGCCATCTCCTTGTTGTGGTCCACGGGGAAGATGAAGTTGGACGCGTGCCCGGTGGAGCCGCCCGGGTTGGGGAGCGGGCCCTTGTCGATGAGGACCATGTCGGTCCACCCGAGGCGGGACAGGTGCCCGACCAGGCAGTTGCCGACGATGCCGGCGCCGATGACGACGACCTTGGCGGAGGATGGGAAGTCGGACATTTGGGGAGACCTCGTGGTGTGCAGGTTGCGTTTTCGGGGTCCGCACGGAGGTGCGGCGAGTGACAGCGGGTTGTAGCTGTGATCAACGAGTGATATATCAGAGATGTATCAGTTCGACAGCTTAGGTGTCGGACCCCTCCACCGCAACCAGGGACCGTGAGCGAGCTTCCCCTCTCCGAGCAGGCGTATCAGCAGATCAGGCGCATGATCGTGCGTCTCGACCTCGCGCCCGGCGACGTCCTCCGCGAGGACGATCTGCGGGCAGATCTCGGCATCGGCCGAACCCCGATCCGCGAGGCGCTCCAGCGGCTGGCCCGCGAGCACTTCATCACCGTGATCCCCCGGCGCGGCATGTTCGTCTCCGGCATCGAGGTCGAAGAGTTGTCGATGTTGTTCGAGACCCGCACGGTGCTCGAGCCCTACGCCGCCCGCCTGGCTGCGCTCCGGGGCACCGAGGAGCACTGGACCGCCATGGAGGGCGTGCTCAGTGGCGTCGGGTCGGCCGACGACAACGAGGACCTGATGGAGGTCGACCGACGGGGCCACGAGATCATGTGGGAGGCGGCGGGCAATCGTTTCCTGCTGGACACGCTCGACGTGCTCTACGCGCAGTCCGATCGCCTGTGGCACCTCTACCTGGCCGACGTCGCGGAGATGACCCACGCCGTCGACGAACACGCGGTGATCATGGGAGCCCTCCGGGCTGGCGACGGCGACCGGGCTGCGTCGCTGATGGAGGAGCACATCCGAGCGTTCGACGCCGAGATCCGCGACGCCGTCACCCAGCGCCTCGCGTCGCCGCTCGCCGGCTGACGCAGGTCGTCCCGGCGTTCGGCCTGGCGTCGTCCGGCCCCGTCGGGTGAAGTAGGGGGGTGCGGACAGGTCGGACGAGTGGTCCTGCGCCTCCTTCTTGAAGGCTGCCACCGTGTCCGAGTGACCGACTGCCTCCGGGGCGGACCTCCCTGTTCCCGGGGCCACCCCCTGTCTACGCTGGTCGTGAAGGTCTGGGAACGGATCGCGAGGCGGGAGGTTTCCATGGGCCACCTGCAGTTGTCGGACTATCTGATGTCGGCCGAGCGCGGGTACCTCTCGCACTTCGATCCGGACACGGTCGAGCTGCCGCCGCTCCTGGGGCCGGCGCGCGAGGCGGCACTTGCCCTTCCGCACACGATCCCGACCGGGCGCGTGCGCAGCCTGCTCGGCCGGCTGCCGCGGGTCGACCTGACCGAGTTCTGTGCCGATGCGCCGCTGGAGCAGCGACGGATCGCGATGGTGCACTACTCCTTCATGGTCCAGGCCTACGTGTGGGGCGAACCCGAGCCGCCCGCCTCGCTCCCGTCGACCCTCGCCGTCCCGATCTGGCAGATCGCTGCGTCCATCGGTCAACCGCCACTGCTGCCGTACTCCAGCTACGTGCTCGACAACTGGGGACGCATCGACGCGGCGGGCCCGATCGACCTCGCGAACGTCTTCATGATCCAACCCTTCCTCGGTGGCGTGGACGAGGCCTGGTTCGTGCTCGTGCACGTCGCCATCGAAGCTCGAGCGGGACGAATGATGGCTGCGGTGCCCTCGCTGGTGGAGGCCGCGGCCGATCACGACTCGGCGTCGTTGGAGCGACAACTCGAGCGGGTCGCACGGGACTGGGACGCGGTCAATGCCATCTTCGACCGGATGCCCGAGCGGTGCGATCCCTACGTCTACTTCCATCGGGTGCGCCCGTGGATTCACGGATGGAAGGACAATCCCGCGCTCCGGGGCGGCCTGGTCTACGATGGGGTGACCGAGGCCGGCCCGACCCCCCAGGCGTTCAGGGGGCAGACCGGATCGCAGTCGTCGATCGTCCCGGCCATGGACGCCGCACTGGGGATCGGCCACGCAGAGGATCCGTTGCGCTCGTTTCTCGACGAGCTCCACCACTACCGCCCTCCCCAGCACCGCCGGTTCATCGACGACGTGCGAGCGGCGAGCACGGTTCGCGAGGTCGCCGGGGCCGGAGACTCGGGCATGCGCGAGCGGTACAACCTGTGCGTCCGCGGGTTGGCCCGCTTCCGGACCCGTCACCTGGAGTACGCCGCGAGGTACATCAACAAACAGTCGCGTGCCGGCGCCGGCAACGACCCCGACGTCGGGACCGGCGGAACACCGTTCATGCGGTACCTCAGGAAGCACCGCGACGAGGCCGAACGCCACCTCTTGTAGCGACGTTGCGGCGACCGTGGGACCGTCGACATAGGGTCGGAGCATGGATCTCGGGGAACTCGGTCCGCACATGGCGCGGTGTTTCGAGCTCGCGTGGCAGTCGTGCGCGGCCGGCACCATCGGGGTCGGCGCCCGTCTCGTGGGCGAGGACGGCTCGGTGCTCGCGGACGGCAGCAACGGGCTGTTCGCCGACGCGGTGGGCCCGCTGCGCGGCAACAAGATCGCGCACGCCGAGATGAATGCGCTGGCTCAGATCGACGCCGCGACCGATCTGACGAGGGCGACCCTCTACACCAGCCTCGAGCCCTGCTTCATGTGCGCCGGCGCCGTCCTGTTGTCCCGCGTGGGTCGTGTCGAGGTCGCGGCTCGAGACCCCTACATGGAGGGTGCGTCCGCACTTCCGACAGCTGATCACGGCATGACCGACATCGCGGAGCGGGTCTTTCTCGACCGACCGGAATGGACGGTCTTGAGCCGGGTCTTCTCGCTGCACGCGGTCTTCTTCTGGATGTCGGGGAGCGATGCCGTCGCATCGGCCCACTCGACCGAGCCGAAGATCGCTCCGCTCGTCGCCGAGCTGGTCGTGGACAACACCGTCGCCGCGCTGGCGGAGGCGGGTGCCGGCGTCGAGGCGGCCATCGACGAGCTGGCGCCGAAGATCGCCGCTGCCCTCGGCTGAGCTGGTCGGCCGCATCTAAGGTCGCGCCATGGCAGAGACGAACCATCGCATCACGCTCGCTCAACGACCGGTCGGCGAGGTCGGCGCCGAGTGTTTCGCCGCCGACGACGTGGCGGTGCCCACGCCCGGCCCGGGCGAGGTCCTCGTCGAGGTCGGCTGGCTGTCGATCGACCCCACGATCCGGGGATGGATGGCCCAGGACACCTACCTGCCGGCCATCGCGTTCGGCGAGCCGATCCGCAGCGGCGGCATCGGGACCGTCGTCGAGTCCAACAACGACTCGATCCCGGTCGGCGCGACCGTGTTCGGCATGACCGGTTGGCAGCAGTACGCCGTCATGGACGCCGCGGCGACCGTCCTGCCCGACGGGGTGGAGCCCGAGGCCGCGCTCAGCGTCTTCGGCGTGACCGGTCTCACGGCGTACTTCGGCCTGCTGGAGATCGGCCAGCCCCAGGCCGGCGAGACGGTGCTCGTTTCCGGCGCCGCCGGCGCCACCGGATCAGTCGTGGGCCAGATCGCCAAGATCAAGGGTTGCCGGGTGGTCGGCATCGCCGGGACCGACGAGAAGTGCGCCATGTTGACCGACGAGTTCGGGTTCGACGCGGCCATCAACTACCGCACCGACAACGTGCGAGACGCCATCGCTTCGACCTGCCCGGGTGGGGTCGACGTGTTCTTCGACAACGTGGGCGGCGACATCCTCGAGGCCGCACTCGACAACCTCGCGCTGCGCGCCAGGGTCGTCATGTGCGGCGCGATCGCCGAATACAACGACACCGAACCCCGACCCGGTCCGCCGAATCTGACCAACCTGATCATCCAGCGGGCTCGGATGGAGGGCTTCATCATCCTCGACTTCATGGACCGGGCCATGGACGCCATGCTCGAGCTCGGTGCATGGGTGATGGGGGGCAAGCTCGTCTACAAGACGGACGTGGTGGACGGCCTCGACAACGCGCCTGCGGCGTTGAACCGCCTCTTCAGCGGAGCCAATCTCGGCAAGGTGATGGTCAGGCTCTGAGGGGGCGGAAAAGCTCCCCGTTCGGCCGGGCTTCACGGTCGGAGTCCATGCTACGTTCGCCCTCGCCGGCAACCGGGGGGTCTCCGGCACATCAGGGGGAGCCATGCCTATCGAGTCATCGGGCCACAGCGCGAACAATCCGCGCCTCTACGAGCTGATCGCGGATTCGCCCAAGGAAGGGCCGAGCCCCACGGTCTGGGCGTGGCCGCAGCTGATCGACCACCTGAAGGTGGCGGGACAGCCGGTGCAGGGCCCATGGCCGCCGCATCAGGAGAAGCGCCCCGATCCCGACGAGGACGCGCTGCCGCGCGCAGTGCCCGATCCCCACGGTCCCGACGGCCGGTAGACGACAGGACAGACAGCCCATGTATCCGTCACGTTTCAGCTACGAGGCACCCTCGTCGATCGAGGAGGCGATCTCGCTGCTCGGCGCCCACGAGGATGCCAAGGTGCTCGCCGGTGGCCAGAGCCTCATTCCCATGATGAAGCTCCGGTTCGCCTCGCCGGCGGTGCTGGTCGACATCAACAACATCCCCGGCCTCGACTACCACCGGGCCGACGGCGACGGCACGTATCGCATCGGTGCGCTGTGTCGCCACGTCGACCTCGAGAAGTCGACCACGCTCGCCGACCACCAGCCCACGATCGCCGCGGCGGCACCGCTGGTCGCCGATCCGATCGTCCGGACGCGGGGCACCTTCGTCGGATCGGTGTGCCACGCCGATCCCCAGGGCGACTGGGCCTCGGTGATGGTGGCGCTCGACGGTTCGATCGTGGCGCAGGGTCCCAACGGCAGACGGTCGATCCCGGTCGGCGACTTCGTGGCCGGACCGTTCCAGACGGTGTTGGCCCCCGACGAGATCGCCGTGGAGGCGGTCATCCCGGCCGCCACCGGAACTCGGGCCGGCGGCTATCTCAAGCTCGAGCGGCGGGTGGGTGACTTCGCCACCGCCGGTGTCGCGATCGCCGTCGAATTGTCGGGCGCGAGCGTCACCCGAGCGGGCATCGGCCTGACGGGCGTGGGCTCCTCGACGATCGACGCGAGCGAGGCCGCGGCGGCGCTGGTCGGCTCCAGTCTCGACGCCGCGTCGATCGAGACCGCAGCGAGCTTGGCTTCGGAGGCGGCGCAACCCAGGTCCGACCATCGGGGGAGCGCCTCCTACAAGCGTCACGTCGTCGGAACCTTCGTCCGCCGAATCCTCGGTCGGATCAGCCAGAACGAACAGCAGGTGGCCTGACATGACGAGTTTGTTCGAGGAAGTCCAACCGAGCGCCGGCGACGACGTCCCGGTCACCCGCGTCGAGATCTCGGTCAACGGCGAGCGCCGGGCCGCACAGATCGAACCGCGGCTCCTGCTGGCCCACCTGCTCCGCCAGGGGTTTCGTCTGACCGGCACCCACACCGGCTGCGACACCACCAACTGCGGCGCCTGCACCGTCCTGCTCGATGGCGCGCCGGTGAAGAGCTGCACCGTCTTCGCCGTGCAGGCCAACGGCCACGAGGTCACGACGGTCGAGGGCCTGGCCACGGCCAGCGAGCTGCACCCGGTCCAGGAGGGCTTCAAGGACGAGCACGGGCTCCAGTGCGGCTTCTGCACTCCCGGCATGATGCTCAGTGCCAAGGCCCTGCTCGACGAGAACCCGAACCCCACCGAGGACGAGGTCCGCTGGGCACTGTCGGGCAACCTCTGCCGCTGCACCGGCTACCAGAACATCGTGAAGGCCGTCCTGTGGGCCGCCGAGAAGCTGCGCGGTGGCGCTGCGGGGGAATCCGCAGAGCAGCCCGGGGAGCCCGGCGACGAAGCTGCGATTGCGGGAGGAAACTGATGGCACTCGACGAGATCAAGATCGGCGGCCTCGGGGCCAGCCGGCCCCGGGTCGAGGACAACCGCTTCATCCGCGGCAAGGGCAACTACGTCGACGACGTGGTCCTGCCCGGCATGCTCCACATGGAGATCCTGCGCAGCCCGCTGGCGCATGCGCGCATCAAGAACATCGACGTCTCGAAGGCCTGGGCGATCCCGGGTGTTCGTCTGGTGCTGACCGGCGAGATGATGGCGGCCCGCAACCTGGCGTGGATGCCCACGCTGTCCTATGACACCCAGGCCGTGCTGGCCACCGACAAGGTGCGGTTCCAGGGCCAGGAAGTCGCCTGCGTCATCGCTGACGATCCCTACATCGCCAAGGACGGCTGCGAAGCGATCGTCGTCGAGTACGAACCCCTCGACCCGATCGTCAATCCGCAGCAGGCGATGGCGGCCGATGCGCCGCTGATCCGCGAC
>JBCCFK010000250.1:0-6828 GCA_039029775.1 Actinomycetota bacterium
ACCAGCCACTCGGCCAGATCGGTGGCCGCCGCGTACGGCGACGCCGCCTGCGCGGCCATCGTGTCGGTGTTGAACGTGGTGGTGGCGATCATCCCGTCGAGGGCGAGCAAGGTGAGCCGAACCGTGTCGACCGCGTCGAACAGCGGCTCCTTGTCCTCCTGCATGTCCTTGTTGTAGGTGAGCGGCAGGCCCTTGAGCGTGGTGAGGAACCCGGTCAGGTGACCGATGATTCGGCCCGCCTTGCCTCTCGCGAGCTCGGCGATGTCGGGGTTCTTCTTCTGCGGCATCATCGACGATCCGGTCGAGAAGCCGTCGTCGAGGTCGACGAACCCGAACTCGGTGGAGGCCCAGAGGATGAGCTCCTCACCGATACGGCTCAGGTGGACCCCGAGGAGGGCGAGGGCGAACAGCGTCTCGGCCACGAAGTCCCGGTCGCTCACCGCATCGAGGCTGTTGTCGAAGACCGCCTCGAAACCCAGTTCAGCGGCCGTCTTGGCAGGGTCGAGGGGAAGTGAGGACCCGGCCATCGCGCCGGCCCCCAGGGCGGACACGTTGACCCGGGCCCGAGCGTCGAAGAGCCGGTCGAGATCGCGGCTGAGCGCCCATCCGTGTGCCAGCAGGTGGTGGCTCAGGGCCACGGGCTGAGCCTGCTGCAGGTGGGTGTACCCGGGCAGGTAGGCGTCGCCGACCGCCTCGGCGTGGTCGAGGAGCGTGGTCTGGAACCGCAGCACGAGCTCGACGACCTCGTCGATGGCGCCTCGGGTCCACAGGCGCACATCGGTCGCGACCTGGTCGTTGCGGCTGCGCCCGGTGTGCATCTTGGCCCCGGCGGGAGCGAGCTCGGTGACCCGGCGCTCGACCGCGGTGTGGATGTCCTCGTCGGTGACCGCGAACACCATCGTCCCGTCCGCGATCTCGGTCTCGACCTGATCGAGCGCGGCCACGATGGCGTCGACCTCGGCGGCCTCGAGCAGCCCGACGTCTCCCAGCATGCGGACGTGTGCCCGCGATCCGGCGATGTCCTCCCGGAACATGCGCTGGTCGAACGGCAGGGAGTCGTTGAGCGCCTGCAGCGCCTCGGTGGGTCCGCCCGCGAAGCGCCCTTGCCACAGCGTGTGGGAGTCGTCAGCCACGCTCCGCCCGCTTCCGGGCGAGGTTGCGGAGGCGCAGAGCGTTCAGCTTGATGAAGCCCTCGGCGTCGGCCTGGTCGTAGGCGCCCTCGTCCTCTTCGAACGTGGCGATCTTCTCGTCGAACAGCGAATCGTCGGACTTGCGGCCGGCGATGTCGACGTTGCCCTTGTAGAGCTTGACCCGGACCTCGCCGTTGACGAACTGCTGACTGTGGTCGATGGCCACCTGCAGCATCTCGCGCTCGGGGCTCCACCAGAAGCCGTTGTAGATCAGCTTGGCGTAGCGGGGCATCAGGTCGTCCTTGAGGTGGGCGACCTCACGGTCGAGGGTGATCGACTCGATGGCGCGGTGCGCACGGAGCATGATCGTGCCACCGGGCGTCTCGTACGCGCCGCGGGACTTCATGCCGACGTAGCGGTTCTCGACGATGTCGAGGCGCCCGACGCCGTTGGCGCCACCGACCCGGTTCAGTTCGGTGAGGACCTCGGCAGGCGTCATGCGCTTGCCGTCGATGGCGACGATGTCACCGGCCTCGTACGTGAGATCGAGGTAGGTGGCATCGGCCGGCGCCATCTCCGGGCTCACCGACCAGCGCCACATCTCCGACGGGGGCTCGGTCCACGGGTTCTCCAGCGGCCCACCCTCGAAGGAGATGTGCAGCAGGTTGGCGTCCATCGAGAACGGCGACTTCTTGCCGCGCTTCATCTCGATCGGGATGTCGTGCTCCTCGGCGTAGCGCATCAGCGACTCACGTGAGCCCAGGTCCCATTCACGCCATGGAGCGATGACCTTGATGTCGGGTGCCAGCGCGTAGGCGCCGAGCTCGAAGCGCACCTGGTCGTTGCCCTTGCCGGTGGCACCGTGGCTGATGGCGTCAGCCTGCGTCTCCGCGGCGATCTCGACCAGGCGCTTGGCGATCAGCGGCCGGGCGATCGACGTGCCGAGCAGGTACTCGCCCTCGTAGATCGTGTTGGCCCGGAACATCGGGTAGACGAAGTCGCGGGTGAACTCCTCGCGGAGGTCCTCGATGTAGATCTCGTCGTCGGCCACGCCCATCTGGGTGGCCTTGGCGCGAGCCGGTTCGACCTCTTCGCCCTGCCCCAGATCTGCGGTGAACGTCACGACCTGCGCCTGGTACTCCTCCTGGAGCCACTTCAGGATGATCGAGGTGTCCAGGCCACCGCTGTAGGCCAGCACGACCTTGTCGATCCCGGTCTTCGACCGGGCCTCGCCCGCTTGGCTACTCATCGCTGCCTCCGACGTCGGTCTTCCGTTCGCTCATGTCGATTCCAATCCAGCGAGCTCGCTGAGCTCGTGTGCCAGGTCCTCGCCCGGGGTTCCCTCGGCGGCGACGACCATGATCGTGTCGTCGCCGGCGACCGTACCCAGCACCTGACTCAATCCGGTGCGGTCAAGCGCTGATGCCACCACATGGGCCGAACCCGGCGGCGTGCGCATCATCACGATGTTCCCCGAGTGGCCGACCTCCACCACCCACTCCCCCAGGACTCGACGCAGATGGTCCTGCGGCAAGTGGGTCTCGGTGGGGAGCTCGGGCACGGCGTAGACGGTCTCGCCGCCCGCCACCCGCACCTTGACGGCGCCGAGCTCGTCCAGGTCGCGCGACACCGTGCCCTGGGTGGCCTCGATGCCCTCGGCTTCGAGGAGTTCCACCAGCTGGCCCTGCGACGCCACGGGGTGATCGGCCAACAGCTGGCCGATCACGTGCTGGCGCTGGCGTTTCGTCGACACCTCAGGCCCCCAGGACGAACGCCAGGAGCCCCCGGGCGGCGTGCATGCGGTTCTCGGCCTGCTGCCAGATCCGGCTCGAGGCGCCGTCGAGGACATCGCGGGTGCACTCCTCGCCCGGGTGCGCAGGCAGGCAGTGCAGGAAGATGCCGGCCGACGCGGCGGTGGCCATCATCGGACCGTCGATCGTGTAGCCGGCGAACGCGTCCAGCCGCTGCTGTTGTTCCTCTTCCTGCCCCATCGAGGTCCACACGTCGGTGTAGATCACGTCGGCCCCGGCGGCCGCCACCAACGGATCGTCGGTGGTCTCCGGCTCGAGTCCGGTGGTACGGATGCGGTCGAGATCGCCGTCCGAGAACTGATACCCGGCCGGCGCTGCGATCACGAAGGATGAGCCGGCCATGCCACAGCCGATGGCGAGGGACCGGGCGACGTTGTTGGCGTCACCGATGTAGGCCACACGAACGCCGTCGGTCCTCCCGAATTCCTGCTTGATCGTCAGCAGGTCGGCGAGCGCCTGGAGCGGGTGCGCGGCGTCGCTCAGCATGTTGACGACCGGCACGTCGACCGAGGCCGCCATCCGCTCGACCTTCGAGTGCTCGAAGACCCGGGCACCGATGGCGGCGTGATAGCACGCCAGCGTGCGGGCCACGTCCTCGGTGCTCTCGCGCACGTCGAGTCCGACCTCGTCGGGACGGATGGTGGTGGGATGGCCGCCGAGTTGTACGACGGCCATCTCCATCGAGTTGCGGGTTCGGGCCGACGGCTTCTCGAACAGGAGCGCCATGCCCCTGCCGGCCAGGACCTGTGGCGGGTGCTCGGAGGCGGCGAGGTCGAGGACCTGGCCCAGCTCGTCCGGTGTGAGGTCGTCGATCTCCAGCAGGTGGCGGGTCATGCGAGCGCCGCTCCGAGGATGCCCATGGCCTCGTCGACCTGGTCGGCCGAGGTGGTCAGCGGTGGGGTGAGGCGCAGCGCGGTCGGCGTGATCGGGTTGACGAGCAGGCCGGCATCGGAAGCCTTGGCGGCGACGTCCTTGGAGATCTCGCCATCGAGCTCGGCGGCCAGCATGCCGCCCATGCCCCGGACGTCGACGACGCGGGGCAGCTCGGCCAGGGCGGCCGACAGCCGGTCGCCCAGCGCCGCAGCCTTCGCCGGGAGGTCCTCCCGCTCCATGACCTCGAGGACCTTGCGGGCTGCCGCGGTGGCGAGCGCATTGCCGCCGTAGGTGCTCCCGTGGTCGCCTGGCTGGAGGACGGCGGCGATCTCGCGCTTCGCCCAGACCGCCGCGATCGGGAACCCGTTGCCGAGGGCCTTGGCCATACACACGACGTCGGGCTGGATCCTATAGTGCTCGACGGCGAACCACTTGCCGGTCCGACACAGACCGCTCTGGACCTCGTCGAGGCTGAACAGGAGGTTCCGCTCGTCGGCCAGCCGCCGGGCGGCGTCCATGAACTCCTGGCTGTTCGGCCAGACGCCGCCTTCGCCCTGGACGGGCTCGAGGTGGATGGCGGCGGTCGAGGGGTCCAGCGCGTTCTCGAGAGCCGCCACGTCGTCACGAGCGACGTGCTTGAAGCCCTCCGGCATGGGAGCGAACGGCTCGTGTTTGTTCGGTTGGCCGCACGCGGCGAGCGCGGCGAGCGTGCGGCCGTGGAACGACCCGAAGGTGGTGACCACGCCGTGGCGGCCATGACCGGCCCATTTGCGGGCCAACTTGAACGCGAACTCGTTGGCCTCGGCGCCCGAGTTGCAGAAGAACACCTGGCCGCCGCCGCCCAGGAGTCGATCCAGCGTCTGCGCGACCTCGTGGGCGTGTTCGGTGGCCCACAGGTTGGAGACCTGCACGAGCTTGGCCGCCTGCTCCGCGATGGCCTCGGCCACCTCGGGGTGCGCGTGACCGAGCGCCTGGACGGCCAACCCACCGACGAAATCCAGGTATCGCTTGCCGTCGCGGTCCCACAACTCGGTTCCCTGCCCACGGACGAACATGATCGAGGGCGGGCCGTAGTTGGGCATCAGCCAGGTCTCGAACTCCGAGATGATGTTCGGTGCGTCGGCGGTGGTCATGACGGGTCCTTGGTCGGGGAAGACGAGGTGAGCACGGTTGCGGGCAACCGTGCGGGTGGCTGGAGATTGGCGATGCCGCCCCAGGGGAGGCAGCTCATGACTGCTCGCCCGAAGCAGCCGTGAGCATCGTGCCTATTCCAGAGTCGGTGAAGAGTTCGAGGAGGAGGACGTGGGGGACGCGGCCGTCGAGCATGTGGGCGCTCGCAGCGCCCGCCTCGACCGCGTCGATGCAGGCGGTGATCTTGGGGATCATGCCGCCGCTGATGGTGCCGTCGGCGATCCATGCGTGGGCCTGCTCGATGGTCGTGCGGGCCACGATCGACGTCGGGTCGTCGACGTCGGTGAGCAACCCGGGCACGTCCGAGAGGTAGACGACCTTCTCCGCTTCGAGCGCCCCTGCGAGGGCGCCGGCGACCGTGTCGGCGTTGATGTTGTAGGCCTGTCCATCGGTGTCGGAGCCGATCGTGGAGACGACCGGGATCATCTCCTCGGCGAGCAGGCGCTCGACGATGCCCGGGTTGACGTCGACGATGTCGCCCACGTAGCCCAGGTCGGCGCTGCGGGGCGCCGCCGTGATCAGGCCGCCGTCCTCGCCGGACAGGCCCACGGCGTAGGCGCCGTGGACGTTGATGGCGCCGACGATGTCGCGCCCGACCTTGCCGACCAGCACCATGCGGGCGACGTCGAGGGTCTCGGCGTCGGTGACCCTGAGGCCGTCGACGAACTCGCTCTCCTTGCCCAGCCGACCGAGCAACTCGCCGATCTGGGGGCCGCCTCCGTGCACCACCACGGGCTTCAGCCCGATCGAGCGCAGCAGCACGATGTCCTCGGCGAAGGTCTGGGACAGCGATGGGTCGATCATGGCGTTGCCGCCGAACTTCACCACCACGACCTTGCCCCGGAACTGCTGGATGTAGGGCAGGGCCTCGACCAGCGCCTGAGCGCGGCGTTCGGGGGCGAACCCCCGGTCGGGAAGGATGTCGTCACTCATGACCTGTACCCGGCAACCCGTTGGGTTGCTTGGAGAACGCTGCCGCGTTCTCCGTGTCCAAGCGGTTGACAGAAATCGACGCTCATGATCTGTACCCCGCATTGATCTCGATGTAGCCGTGGGTGAGGTCGCAGGTCCAGATGGTGGCCCGACCGCGGCCGACACCCACGTCCACGGTGATCGTGGGCTCGTCGGACTGCAGGAACACGTTGGCCCGATCCTCGGAATAGCCGTCGGCCTGCACGCCCTGCTCGGCCACCAACTCCTCGCCGATCCAGATCTTCAGCGCGTCGCGATCGGCCCGTTGGCCGGCCTTGCCGACCGCCATCACGATCCGACCCCAGTTGGCGTCCTCAGCGGCGAGTGCCGTCTTGACCAGCGGCGAGTTCCCGATGGCCAGGGCGATGGCCTTGGCCGCCGCGTCGTCCTCGGCACCGGCGACGGTGACCGTGGCGAACTTCGTCGCCCCCTCCCCGTCGCGCACGATCTGGTGGGCGAGGTCGAGCATGACTTCGCCGAGCGCGATCCGGAAGGCGCCCTCGACCCCGTCGTCGTCGAGACCGACCGATACGCCGCTGGCGCCCGTTGCGAAGGTGAGCACGGTGTCGCTCGTCGACGTGTCGGAGTCGACGGTGATGCGATTGAAGCTGCCCTCCACTGCATCTGTCGTCGCCGATTGCAGCAGCTCGGCGTCGACCGCGGCATCGGTGAAGACGAAGGCGAGCATCGTCGCCATGTCGGGGGCGATCATGCCGCTGCCCTTGGCGATGCCGACCACGGTGGCGCCGGTGTCGCCGACCGGAGCGGACGAACCCTTGGCGAACGTGTCGGTGGTCCTGATGGCGTTGGCGGCGGCTTCCCAGCCGACGGGGTCGGCGTCGGCGAGGCCG
>JBCCFK010000251.1:0-6757 GCA_039029775.1 Actinomycetota bacterium
CGAAAAGGCGCCGCGCTCAACAGTATTCAGATTGCAGAAGTTTTGATTGAGGAGCATATATAATTTATATTACACAAGTGAGTTATATCTGCGACTTAACCCCAACGCGCCACCACCGGGACCGACACCGACGGCGGCACCGGCGGCGACCCCGCTGCCCGCGCCGAACCCGACCCCTCCCACGTTCGAGGTCGGGACGCTCGAGTGGCAGCCGTGTGGAGCACTCGAGTGCGCCACGCTGACCGTCCCGGTCGATCACGAACGGCCCGACGGTGACACGATCGACCTGGCGGTGGCGAGGGCCGTCACCGCCGACCCCGACCGCCGGATCGGCAGCCTGCTCTTCAACCCCGGCGGACCAGGCGCCTCGGGCGTCCAGTTCCTCGCCGGCACCGCCGCGACCTTTCCACCCGCAATCGCGGAGCGCTTCGACCTCGTGAGCTGGGACCCCAGAGGTGTGGACGGAAGCGCTGGCCTGCGCTGCGTCAACGACGTCGCGTCGGGCATCAACGAAGTCGCCGACCCCTCCGACGGCTTCGACGACGACCTGGCCCGCTACGTGGACGACAACGCCGAGACGGGTGCGACCTGCCTCGCCCTGGCCGGCGACCTCCTCGAGAACGTGGGTACGGTCGCCACCGCGCGCGACCTCGATCTGCTCCGTCGAGCGCTCGGCGACGAAGGTCTCAGCTACGTCGGCTACAGCTACGGGACCCGCGTGGGCGCGGTCTACGCCGCCCTGTTCCCGGATCGGGTGCGGGCCCTCGTCCTCGACGGGGCGTTCCCGGCCAGCCTCAGCTCCGCACAGCTGGCCCGCAACGTGGTCGACATCGAGGCCACGTTGGGTCGCATCGACCGCACCTGCGACCTCGAGCCGTCGTGTGCGGTCTCCGCCGACGGTGTCGTCGCCGCGGTCGACAGGCTGCTGGACCAGCTCGACGACGAGATCCCGGACGGGCCGCTCGGGCTGACCGAACGCTCGTCCCTCATCGGCGCCACCTTGTTCGCGATCTACGTCCCGGACGCGTGGGAGGTGTTCACCGACGCGCTCGGGGCCGCCTTGTCCGGCGATCTCGAGCTGGTCGAGCTGCTCGCGGAGGTCTGGTACGCGGACGACTCCGGCGACTTCAGCGACATCTATCGCGGCTCGAACCTCGCCATCATGTGCGCCGACGCCGCGTACCCCAGCGATCGCGAGCAGGCCCTCCGCGAGGCGCTCGACACCATCGAAGCCACCCCCGTGCTGGGCTCGATCTTCAGCGGGGCGACCTGCGAGGGATGGCCCGTCGAGGGTGAGGCCCTCCCGCTCCCCGGCGGCGCAGCGCCGATCCCGGCAATCGTGATCGGCAACACCCACGACCCGGCCACGCCGTTGCGATGGGCCGAGCAACTGGCCGACGACCTCCCCGGGTCCGTGCTGGTGACCTTCGTCGGCGACGGCCACACGATCGTGGGCCGCGGCAACGGATGCATCGACCGCATCGCCGAGCGGTACCTGGTCGATCTCGAGCAGCCTGCTCGAGGGGCGACCTGTCGCGCACCGACCGGACTCATCGGCGTCGAGGTGCTCCCCGAGGCCGAGGGGTTCCCCGTGACGGCCGTGGTGCCCGGCGGGGCCGGCGACAACGCCGGCATCGCCGTGGGCGACGTCATCGTGGCGGTCGACGGTCGCGCCGCGGACACGGCTGAAGCGCTCGTCACCACCGCGGGCCAGCGCGTCGAGCTCACGATCGTGACCGCCGGAGAGGAGCGGACGATCGCGGTCGTGGCCGGACGACGGCCCTGGACGCTGGGCGAGTGAGCGACGCCACCGCGCCTCTCGCCACCCGTCGACCCGTCGGATAGTGTCCCCGGACCGGATGCGGACGGAGAGAACCCAATGCCCAAGTTGCTCGACGCCATCGCGGCCGATCACCCAGACGACCTGGCACTGTCGGACGAGTATGGCGAGACGACCTGGAGCCAGCTCCACGAACGGACGCGGCGGCTGATCAACGTGTTGCGCGACGCCGGCTTGGGCCCCGGCGACACCGTGGCGATGATCATGGGCAACCGGCGCGAGTGCTTCGAGCTGTTCCAGGCGTGCGCCCACACGGGCATCACCTACGTACCTGTCAACTGGCACTGGGTGGCCGACGAGGTCGCCTACGTCCTCGAGGACTCCGGAGCCCGCGTGCTCTTCGTGGGCGGCCGGTTCGCCGACCTCGCCACCGACGCGCTGGCCGACCCGCGCGCCGCCGGTGTCGAGTTGGCGCTCGTCGTGGGCGAGACGGCGTCGGGCCCGCTGCAGAGCTACGAGGAGGCGTTGGCCGGAGCGTCCGACGCCGACATCGCCGCAGAGGAGCAGATGCTGGGCGGTCCGATGTTCTACACGTCGGGAACGACAGGGCGACCCAAGGGCGTGCGGGGTTCGCTCGCCGGAGGCGCCGACATCCCCAGCGAGGTCATGCAGCTGATCGCATCGGGGATGAGCGAGTACGTGCCCGCCGGCGGAAGGTCGCTGCTGGTCGGACCCGTCTACCACTCGGCCCAATGGGCCTTCACCTTCTTCCCGATGGTCGGGGGCTCGTCGGTCGTCATGCGCCACAAGTTCGACGGCGCCGAGACCGTTCGCCTGATCGGGGAGAAGGCGATCACCAACGTGCACCTCGTGCCGACCCAGTTCAAGCGCATGCTGGACTGCTCCGACGACGAGCGAGCCGCACTCGCAGCCGACTCGCTGCATGCGGTCTGGCACGGCGCCGCGCCGTGCCCGCCGGCGTGGAAGTCGGCGATGCTCGACTGGTTCGGGCCCCGCGTCCACGAGTACTACGGCTCGACCGAGGGTGCATTCATCTCGACGATCCGGGCCGACGACTGGTTGCGCAAGGGCGGCTCCGTCGGCAAGCCACTCGAGACCATCGACGTCCTCGTGATCGATGACGAGGGCCGACAGGTGGCCCAGGGCGACGAGGGAACGCTCTACTTCCGCAACCAGATGGGGATGGACTTCGAGTATCACAACGCGCCCGAGAAGACCGCCGAGGCCCACCTCGAGCCAGGCGTCTTCACCACCGGCGACGTCGGCTATCTGGACGACGTGGGTTACCTGTGGTTGTCCGACCGCAAGATCGACATGATCATCTCCGGAGGCGTCAACATCTACCCCGCCGAGATCGAGGCGGTCATCGCCGAACACGGCGACGTCGCCGACGTGGCCGTCATCGGCGTCCCCAACGACGAGTTCGGCGAAGAGGTGAAGGCCGTCGTGGAGGTCAGCGCCGGAGTCGAGGCCAATGACGAACTCGCCAAGGAGCTCCTCCAACGCTGCGGCGAGAAGCTGGCCGGCTACAAGCGGCCCCGCAGCGTGGACTTCGTCGCCGAGATGCCCAGGACGGGCACCGGCAAGATCCTCAAGCGCGAGCTGCGTGCCCCCTACTGGGCGGGGACGGGCCGGGCGATCTGACCGCGGCTCCGGCGGTCAGCCCGAACCGTCGACGTTGGGTGCCGGCGTCATGGTGCCGGGCGCATAGCGATATCGACCGGTGAGGTCGCGCGCCATGATCAGGCCGGTGTCGCGCACCATGCGGGCCGAGTCGCGCACGATTCGGACCTTGGAGCCGGGCGTGTCGGCCCAGTTGATCGCCACCTCGGCGGTCTCCAGACCCAGACGGCGAGCGATGAAGAGGATCTCGACGTCGAAGCTGAACCCGTCGAGTCGCTGCCGGCCGAAGATGGCGCTCGCGGCGTCGCGCTCGAACATCTTGAAGCCGCATTGGGTGTCCTCGAGACCGGGGAGCAGCAGTGTGCTCACCAGCCAGTTGAAGACGCGACTCGCGAACGCCCGGTGGGCGAGGCGGGTGCGGTCGACCTCGTCGCTCTCGACCGACCGGGAGCCGATCGCCACATCGGCGCCTGCATCGAGGGCGGCCTCGAGGCGCTCGATCTCCTCGATCGGCGTCGAGCCGTCCGCATCGGCGAACAGCACGCGTCGGCCGCGAGCGTTCGCCACGCCGGTCCGCACGGCATAGCCCTTGCCGAAGTTCCTCGGACTCGCGACCAGCCGGACCTCGGGCGCGATCGACGCCATCTTCCGGACCACGTCGATGGTGGTGTCGGTGGAGCCGTCGTCGGCCACCACGATCTCGAAGGAGGTTCCGCGTTCACGGAGATAGCTGACGGTGTCCAGCAGCGTCCCGGGGAACCGCTCCGCCTCGTTGTAGGTGGGGAAGACGACCGAGACGTCGACCAGCTCCTGGGCCGGGAGGTCGACCGGCAGGCTCCACTCCAGATCGGTGTCGCCAGCCTGTTCGACCGACGCCGGCACCTCGACATCGGACTCGCGGACCTGGTTGCGGCGCACCCAGGCGCCTCCGACCACCAGTGCGCCGAGCATCGACAGCGACGCCGCCAGCGGCACGAACGTCTCACCGCTGAGCGCCCGCTCGCCCGATGCACCCAGGAACACGAACGGCGCCAGGCCGATGGGCGTGGCCACGATGGTGCCGATCGCGAACGGGCGCCTGCTGGTGCGCGAGATCGCGGCGGCGTAGGAGACCACGCCGAACGGCACGATCGGGAACAGTCGGAGCGCGGCGATGTGGCTGACCCGGGCCTCACCGAGCCGTCGCGCCATTCGGGGCCAGCTGTCCTCGACCCGTCGACGCAGCCGTTCGACACCCGGAAGGCCACGCGCCAGGACGGTCACGAACGCCGAGGTCAGCGCACCGGCCACGGCGACGAGCAGGCCGACGACGGGGCCGAAGATCGCGCCGGCGGCGAGGTTGAACGGAGTCGAGGGGACCAGGGCGATCATGGCCACGACGTAGGCGGCGAAGAACAGGAGCGGCCCCACGACGCCGGCATCGCGGCTGACCCGCTCGACGCTGTCGATGTCGAGCCAGAGCCAGGCCACCACGATCGAGGCCACGAACGCGAGTGCCGTGACCACGGTGGGGGCGTGCCGTCGCACCAGTCCGTTTGCCATGCATGCGCTCCGAAGCGGCGTCCCTGCCGGGCGAGTATACGACCGGCCCCGAATCCCGCCCGGTCGGGCGGAACACCCCCCAATCGGCCGGTCGAGGGCGGGGTTGAGCGCCTCCGGGGCGGCTCGGCGATGCGCTCTGGCACCCCTCGGGCTAAATTGATCGAGCGATATGTGAACTCGCCAGGAGGCAACGTGGGCACCCAAGTTCCGATCCAAGAAGGACTCTTCACCTGGCCGTCGGACGATCCACGGCTGATCGGGTCGCAGTGCCGGGACTGTGGTGCCGTGCTGTTCCCGGCCCAGTCCGGCTGCCCCCGGTGCACGTCGGACGACACGATGGAACGCGAGCTGGGCACGCGCGGGACCCTGTGGACCTGGACGATCCAGGGTTTCCCACCGAAGGCACCGCCCTACGCCGGCGACATCGAGAACTTCGAGCCCTTCGGCGTGGGCTACGTCGAACTGCCCGGCGAGGTGAAGGTGGAGACTCGCCTGACCACCGCCGACAAGGACGAGCTCTCCATCGGCATGGAGATGGAGCTGACGTTCATTCCCCTCTACACCGACGAGGACGGCAACGAGGTCATGACCTTCGCCTTCTCGCCCGCTGCCCACTGAGCGGCGTTCACAAGATCGAGCTGACAGGAGCCAACCAATGAGCAAGCCGGAAGTCGCCATCGTGGGCATCGGGATGCACCCCTTCGGGCGCACCCCGGAGCGGAGCGGGCAGGAGCAGGGTGTCTACGCGGTCCGTCAGGCCTGCAAGGACGCAGGCATCGAGTGGAAGGACGTGCAGTTCGCGTTCGGTGGCAGCCAGGCGGCAGGCGCCGCCGACACGATGGTGTCGAAGCTCGGCCTCACCGGCCTGCAGTTCATCAACGTGGCCAACGGGTGCGCCACGGGCGGGTCGGCGTTGTTCTCCGCCTACAACACGATCGCCTCGGGCGCCTACGACCTCGGCATCGCGATCGGTTACGACAAGCACGAGCGTGGCGCGTTCCGCGTCAACACCAAGGCCGGTGGCCTGGGCGAGTGGTACGGCAAGAACGGCCTCGCGCTGACGACACAGTTCTTCGGCATGAAGATCAACCGCTACATGGAGCAGCACGACATCTCGCACTCCACGTTGGCGAAGGTGTCGGCCAAGGCCTTCCGGAACGCGGAACACAACGAGAACGCCTGGCGTCGCCAGCCGATCCCGGAGGAGCAGATCCTCGAGTCGGACATGCTCAGCTACCCGCTGACCAAGTTCATGTTCTGCTCGCCCGCCGAGGGCGGTGTCGCGATCCTGTTGGCGCGTGCCGACCAGGCCCACAAGTACACCGACACCCCGATCTACCTGAACGCCGCGGCCGTGCGCAGCCGCCGCTGGGGCAGCTTCGAGGTGATGGCACCGTGGATCGCCCTCGACGACGGCGTCGGCCCCACCGTGGACGCCTCGAAGGCGGCGTTCGAGATGGCCGGCATGGGACCCGAGGACATGGACCTCGCCCAGCTCCAGGACACCGAGGCAGGCGCCGAGATCATGCACATGGCCGAGAACGGCTTCTGCGATCACGGCGAGCAGGAGCGCATGCTCCAGCAGGGTGAGACCGAGATCGGCGGCCGCTTCCCCGTCAACACCGACGGCGGTTGTCTCGCCAACGGCGAACCGGTCGGAGCCTCCGGCCTGCGCCAGGTCTACGAGAACGTCCTGCAGTTGCGTGGCCAGGCCGGCAAGCGCCAGGTCCCGAACGATCCCCAGGTGGCGTACACGCACGTGTACGGCGCCCCGGGCATCAGCGGGGTCAC
>JBCCFK010000252.1:0-6714 GCA_039029775.1 Actinomycetota bacterium
CAAACTGGGGGGGGTGGCTACGCCCCAGCGGGGCCGGGGCGCCCTCTTTAAGTTTCGCCACCCCCCCCCGCCGTGTCGGGTGGGCGCCCCGCGGCGGTCCCACGGCCCCCTCGACGCCCGTCCCCGATGCAGACCGATCCCTCCCGGGCCAGGTGGCTTCGACGCGCCGCAGCCGTCGCCGTCGCGGCGCTCGTGGCCGGTGCCTGCGGCGCCGGTGCCGGCACCGATCAGACGATCGCGGGTCAGTCCGCCCCGGGTTCGGGGGTCATCGACACCGTGCGACCCCTCGACGGCGGCAAGCTCGAGATCGTCGGTTGGGTGGCCTCCGACGGCCCGCGCGGGGCGGACGTCCGCATCGCGAACGAGACGATCGCCGTGGGCGCGCTGGAACGGCGCCCGGATCTGTCGACGGTGGGCGTGGAGGCATACCGGTTCAGCCTCGTCATCGACCCACCGCCGACGGGACCAGCCTGTCTGGTCGTCGACGGGATCGAGGTGGATTGTGTCCGACTCGGGTGTGTCGAACTGTTCGACGCGGAGTTCAGGCAGCAGCTCCGGGACACGCATCCGGACCCGCGGTGGAGTGTGGCGGTGACCGACCTCCGCACCGGCTGTGAGTACGGCGTGCGCGCCCACCGCTCGATGACCTCGGCGAGCGTGATCAAGATCCAGTTCCTCGGCGGGCTCGCGCAGCAGGCGGCCGAGGAAGGACGACGGTTGTCCGCGACCGAACTCCGGCTCGCCGAGGCGATGATGCACTATTCGCTGAACCCGGAGACCGCCGCGGTGATCGGGCGCATCGGCAACAACCCCGGTCTCGAACGGTTGGACTCGGTGATGGGCGCCGTCGAGACGCAACACGTGAGCCCCTTCGGCGCGACCCTCACGACCGCGGCGGATCGGACCCGGGTCGCCATCGCCACGCTGCACGGCGACTCGTCGCTCGACGGCGCCGCGGTCGAGATGGCCCGCGAGGTCGCGGCGGGCCTGCACCCGGCGCAGGCCTGGGGCGTGAGCGCCGGCGTGCCCGGGGGTCACGACGTGCTGTTGAAGAACGGCTTCTTCCCCCTGACCGGTCGCGGCTGGCGCGTGGCGTCCAGCGGCGTCGTCACCGACCCGTTCGGCGGCGCCTACGCGATCACGATCCTGACCGACACCAACGACACCCAGCTGGGGGGCATCGAGATGGTCGAGGCGATCTCGCGTCACGTGGCCGAGCGACTGACCGACGGTGTCGCGGCCGAGCGACCTTTCGACGACATCGTGTGCATCGATCATCCGGGCGGCGGCAGTTGGACCGGACTCGCGCTCCAGTTGGGCCTGTCCGCGTCAGAGGCCGACGAGGTCCGCCGTGTCGCAGGTGGGGACGGGCCGATGCGCGGTCAGCTCGTCTGCCGACCCTGAGCAGGCGCTGTCACCAGCTCCGTCCGCCGCGACCCTGGGGAGGCGCTGTCACCAGCTCCGTCCGCCGAACCTCGGGCGACCCCGTTCGTGGGTGCGGTAGCTGTCGGCGGAGCCTCCCGTCAGGTCCCACCGGTAATACGCCTGACTGCGCCATGGCTCCCGCCAGACCCACCGGCAGAGCGGTCGGATCTGTCGAACCAGGGCCCCGGCGACAGCCCCGAACACGAAGCCGCCCACATGGGCAGCCCATGCCACCTGGGAGTCGGCCCCGGTGAAGAACTGGAGCACGAACCACCCGAGCAGGAGCCAGAGCGCGCGGATGTCGAAGATGAAGATCGCGAGGATCGTCGCGATCGGGGCCCTGGGAAACCAGATCAGGTAGGCGCCCATCACCCCGGCGATCGCGCCGGAGGCGCCGATGACGGGGATCGAGCTGTCGGGTTGGAGGGCCACGTGGGCGACCGTCGCGGCGATGCCGGCTGCGAGATAGAAGCCGATGTACTTCACCGGGCCGACATGGTCCTCGATGTTGTTGCCGAAGATCCAGAGGAACCACATGTTGAAGAGCAGGTGGAACCAGTCGGCGTGCAGGAACATCGACGTGATCACCGCGAGCCAGACCGACTTGTCCGCGAACAGCGGGTCGCCGTCGGCGTCGTCGCAGGCGTCGGTGTCGCCACGCAGCAGGTTCCGCACGTCGTCGACGTCGAGCGGCCCGCGCTCGGTGAGTTCGCACGGGATCGCCGCGTACTGCAGGCTGAACTTGTCGCCCGACTGGATGCCGACCTCCTCGCCCGAGGGCAGCGTCACGCCGGTGATGGAGGCGCCTCGGTCCTGGATGGCGACGAACACCAGGACGTTCACGACGATGAGCGCGATGGTGATGAAGGCCACGTGATGGGTGGGGTTGCGGTCCTTCAGCGGAAACACGGCCAGACGCTACACGGGAGTCTGCGGTCGCTCGATGGGCGCCGGGACCGACTTCGGCTTAACTGGGACGATGGAGTTCGAGTCAGCTGACTCCACGGCAACTCCGGGCCTGCCGGCGGGCCACATCACCTTCTTGTTCACCGACCTCGAGGGTTCGACCGCCTTGTGGGAGGGTCGGCCCCAGGACATGGAGGCAGCCGTCGCGGAGCACGACGCCCGACTGCGGCAGTGTCTCGCCCGTCACGACGGCTATGTCTTCACGACCGCCGGCGACAGCTTCGCCGTCGCGTTCTCCGAGCCGGGCGAGGCCGTCCATGCGGCTCTCGCCATCCAGGCGGTTCTGGACACGCCCTGCGCAGGTATCGATCTCCGCTGTCGGATCGGCATCCACACCGGTGCCGCGAGCCTGCGGGACGGCGACTACTTCGGGCCCGACGTGAATCGCACCGCCCGGATCATGGCCGCCGGTCACGGCGGCCAGACACTGCTCTCGGGCGTCGTCGCGGCGGCCATGGGTGAGGAACAGGCACTCGAGCTCCGCGATCTGGGCGATCACAGGTTGAAGGACCTCCGCGATCCCGTGCGGCTGCTCGAGCTCTGTCGACCCGGCCGGGCGGAGTCGTTCCCACCGCTGCGAACGATCGGCGCGGGGACCAACCTGCCGCTCCAGCTGACCGACCTCGTGGGTCGCGAGGAGGAGATCGAGCAGATCTCCGAGGCGTTGGACAAGCGACGTCTCGTCACCCTGACCGGCGCGGGCGGCAGTGGGAAGACCCGACTGGCGATCCAGGTCGCCGCGGAGCGACTCCATGACCATCCCGCCGGCGTCTGGTTCGTCGACTTGGTCTCGGTCGGCGCAGGGGAGTCGGTCGCCAGGGAGGTCGCCGATGTCCTCGACGTGCAGACCGGTCCCGACGCCGTCCTCCTGGACTCGATCACGTCCGCCATCGGCGACCGACGGATGCTCCTCGTCCTGGACAACTGTGAGCACGTCGTCGAGTCCGTCGGTGAAGTCGTCGAACATCTCACCCGGCGGTGTTCACAGCTGCGGGTGATCGCCACGAGCCAGCGACGGCTTGGCGTCGGGGGCGAGGACCACCGGAGGGTGCCCTCGCTCACGGTTCCGGGCGCGGACGCGGCGATCGGGGAGAAGATGGCTTCATCGGCGGTGCAGCTCTTCGTCGCGCGAGCGACAGAGCGCGAGCCGGCCTTCTCGGTCGAGCCGGGCGATGTCGACGACGTGGTCTCGATCTGCCGCCAGCTCGACGGGATTCCGCTCGCGATCGAACTCGCGGCAGCGCGTGTCGGCGTTCTGTCGGTCGCGGCGATCGCCGAGCGACTCGGAGAGCGCTTCAGGCTCCTGACGTCCGCCGGGGTCGGTGGGCCGGCGAGGCATCAGACCCTCCGTGCCGCCATGCAGTGGAGCACGTCGTTGTTGGCCCCCGACGCCGCCGACGTCTTTCGGCGTCTCGGCGTGTTCGTCGGTTCGTTCGATCTCCGTGCGGTCACGGCCGTCTGCGATGGACTGGGATTCGACGAGTTCGACCTGTTGGATCACGTCACCGAGCTCGTGGATCGTTCGCTCGTCTGGAAGCGAGACGACATGTTCCGGCTCCAGCAGAGCGTCCGGCTGCATGCGCTCGAACAACTCGACCGCGCCGCCGAACGAGACGTGGTCGAGCGCCTGCACGGGACACACTTCGCCGGCGTCGCGGAGGAGGTGTACGCCCGGATGAAGTCCGGTGACACCAAGGCGACGGTCGACCTGCACCGCGCTGCCGAGGACGACCTTCGAGCCGCGTTGACGTGGGCGGTCGCCAATCGGGAGATCTCCGTTGCGAGCAGGATCGTCGCGGGGGTGGGTCACAGCTGGTACCTCCGCGGTCGATTCCGTGAGGGCATCGCGGCGTGTGAGGCGGTCCGCGCGCTCGACATGCCCGCGCCGGAGGACCTTGGTGTCGGTGTGCTCCATGTGTACGGCACGTTGCTCGGCTCGTGGAGCGCACCGGCCGAGGGCGCCGAGGTCATCGGCGAGGAGATCGCCATCCTGCGCCGGATCGGGCCTGTCGATCGCCTCGCCGGCGCGCTGAACAATCTCGGCAACCTCCAGCTCGACATGGGGCAGATCGGCGACGCCGAGCAGACTCTCGCGGAGTCCGTCGCCCGCTACCAGGAGGCCGGGAAGTCCGCCGCTCTCCCGATGGCCTCGCTCGGCTACGGCCGACTGGATCGCGGCGACTACTCGTCGGCGCGCGCCCAGCTCGAGCAGGCGCAGGACGAGGCTCGCCGTCAGGCCGATGGCTACGTCGAGTCGTTGGTGAACCTGCACCTGGCGCACATCGAGATGCTCACGGGCGGGGATCTCGATGCCGTCAGGGACGAGCTGCTGGATTGTCGATCGAGTTTCGACAAGCTCGGGGTGCCGCCAGGCGTGCTGACGTGCGAGGTCCTCCTGGGGGTGCTCGAGCTGCGGGCGGCTCGTCGGTCGGCAGCTGCCGCGCATCTGCACACCGCGTTGAGCGAGCCCGATGGTCACTGGTACGAGGCCGCCAAGTACTGGATTCTCCAGCTCGCCGCCCACCTCGTGTCCGACACGCGCCTGGCGGCGGACCTCGTCGCAACGGCGGGCGCGTATTACGCGGCGTCTCCGACAGCCCAACCATTGTGGGTGATGGAGTCGTTCGACCACGCGCGCGCCGCGACCGACGGCGGGAAGCCGATGGATGTCGACGACGCGGTCGATCTCTTGCGGCCGCGTCTGGCCGAACTCGTTTCGGAATGAGCCGGTCCAGCCGTCGGTAGGTTGGGGTATCGCTCGTCAACGACTGGACGCCGAACTGGTTCGCCGGGGCCTGGCTCCGAGTCGACAGCGCGCCCGGGAGCTCGTCGAGAACCACAAGGTTCGGGTCAATGGGACGTACGCGGACAAGACGGCACGATTGGTCGATCGCGGGGACGCCATCGAGATCGAGGGCGACCGGCCCGCGTTCGTGAGTCGTGGCGGCCAGAAGCTGGCGGGTGCCCTGGATGCGTTCGACATCGATCCGACCGACATGCGGTGTCTCGACGCCGGCGCGTCGACCGGCGGCTTCACCGACTGTCTGCTGCAGCGCGGAGCCGCCGAAGTCGTCGCGGTCGATGTCGGCTACGGCCAACTGCACGAGTCGCTGGTGGGCGACCCGCGGGTCCGCAACGAGGAGCGGACGAACATCCGTCACCTGCAGCCCGGCGATCTGGGCGACCCGGTCGATCTGGTCGTGGGCGACCTCTCGTTCATCTCCCTGCGCCTGCTGCTCGGCCCGCTCGTGGGTCTCGCCCGTCCCGCCGCGTCGTTGGTCCTGCTGGTGAAGCCGCAGTTCGAAGCCGGCCGCCGAGAGGTGAGCCGCGGCAACGGGGTCGTCAAGGACCCCGCCGTGTGGCGCCGCGTCCTGGAGGAGGTCGCCGATGCCGGCGACGTCGCCGGTGCGGGTGTCGGCGAGGCGGCCGTCTCGCCGATCCGGGGCGGGAGCGGCAATGTCGAGTTCCTCTACCGGTTCGTGGTCGGCGCGGAGCGTGCGGCGATCGATCTCGACGCGCTGGTCGCCTCGGTGTCCGACTCCTGATGCACCGCGGCCGGCGGCTGCGAGCCTCCTAAGCTGAGCCCGTGGCCCGCGTCGCGATACTCCTGCACTCCCAACGGCCCGCGGCCGTCAAAGCCGCCGGCGAGCTGGTCGAATGGCTGGCCGACCGGGGACACGAGTCGGTGTTGTCGAGCACCGGCGCCGACGCCGTCGGTCTCCTCGACCACGGCGTGGACGAGGACGAGATCGGCGTCGGCTCCGATCTGGCGGTCAGCCTCGGCGGCGATGGCAGCATCCTCCGCGCCGTACGGCTGGTCGCGGACCACGACGTCCCGGTCCTCGGCGTCAACTTCGGTCAGCTCGGGTACCTCACCGAGATCGAGCCCGAGGAGATGTTCCGATCTGTGGAGCGCTTCTTCTCGGGCGACCACGTCGTCGAGGAGCGGATGCGGGTGGAGGTGAGGGTCGAGGGAACCGACCTCGTGTGGCGAGCGCTCAACGAGGTCGTGGTCGAAAAGGTGGACTCCGGCCGGACGGTGCGGCTCTCGGTCGACTTCAACGACGACTTCTTCACGACCTACAGCACCGACGGACTGATCGTGGCGACGCCCACGGGGTCCACGGCGTATTCACTGTCAGCGCGTGGTCCTATCGTCGATCCCATGCATCGAGCCCTCCTGCTGACGCCGGTGGCACCACACTCGCTGTTCGATCGCAGGCACCAAATAGATAACCGTCGCGACGCATGATTGACTGTGTACTGCCCATGGTTTGTTGTAGGTCAATGATATGGCCCATGCCCTGCAATATCTTAAGGGTA
>JBCCFK010000253.1:0-6694 GCA_039029775.1 Actinomycetota bacterium
CGGTGAACATCAAGGAGCGGCTCGACTTCTCCTGCGCGATCTTCGATCCAGCCGGCGACCTGATCGCGAACGCACCCCACATGCCGGTCCACCTGGGCTCGATGAGCGAGTCGATCAAGTCGATCATCGCCGGCAATCCCGACATGGCCGACGGCGATGCCTATGTGATGAATGCCCCGTACAACGGCGGCACGCACCTCCCGGACATCACCGTGGTCAAGCCGGTCTTCGGCGACCGTGACCGTCCGATCTTCTACGTGGCCTCACGCGGCCACCACGCCGACATCGGTGGCACCGTGCCGGGCTCGGCCCCGGCGGACTCGAGCTCGGTCGACGAGGAAGGAGTCCTCCTCGACAACGTGAAACTGGTCGCCGACGGCCGGTTCCTGGAGTCGGAGCTCCGCACGATCCTGGGCGGCGGACCGCATCCGGCACGCAACGCCGACCAGAACGTGGCGGACCTGCAGGCGCAGGTGGCGGCGTGTGAGAAGGGCACGCTCGAGTTGCTCCGGGTGATCGATCACTACGGGCTCGACGTGGTCCACGCGTACATGCGCCATGTGAAGGACAACGCCGAGGAGTCCGTCCGGCGGGTGATCGACGCGCTCGTCGACAGCTCCTTCGTCTGTGAGATGGACGACGGGCACCGCATCGAGGTGTCGATCTCGGTCGACCACGCGAACCGGTCCGCACACATCGACTTCACCGGAACGAGCGGTCAGCACCCGGGCAACTTCAACGCGCCTGCCTCGGTCTGCCACGCGGCCGTGCTGTACGTGTTCCGGTGCCTCGTGGCCGACGACATCCCGTTGAACGCCGGCTGCATGGTGCCGATCGACGTGACGATCCCGCACCCCTCCATGATCAGTCCGGAGTACCCGGCCGCCGTCATCGCAGGCAACGTCGAGACGTCCCAGCTCCTCGTCGACACCCTCTTCGGGGCCCTGGGGACGATGGCGGCCGCGCAGGGAACGATGAACAACGTGATCTGGGGCAACGAACGGCACCAGTACTACGAGACGCTCTGCGGTGGCGCGGGGGCCACGGCTGTGGCTCCCGGATGTGATGCGGTCCACACCCACATGACCAACTCGCGGCTGACCGACCCGGAGGTCCTGGAGTGGCGATACCCGGTGCGTCTCGAGTCCTTCACGGTCCGTCGGGGCTCGGGAGGCGAGGGAGCCCACCGCGGTGGCGACGGCGTGGTGCGGCGGGTCGCCTTCGACGAGGCGATGGAGGTCAACATCTTGTCCTCACGCCGACGCGTGGCCCCCTACGGGATCGAGGGCGGCAACGACGGTGCCACGGGGAGGAATCTCGTGATCCGAGCGGACGGGTCGATCGAGGAGTTCGGCCACACGGTCCAGACGCGCGTCGGGGTCGGTGACGCGATCGAGGTCCACACACCCGGGGGCGGTGGCTACGGCACGCCGGCCTGAGCGTCGCGGGCTCCGGGGCCGAACAGCGCCCACCCGGCCGCCACCACCAGCGCCAACGCGGCGACCCCGCTCCAGTGGCTGAGGCTGTGGAAGCTCGACCACTCGACCGCGACACCGGCCGAGAGCCCGGCTGACGCGCCGGATCCGACCATGAGGAGGTCGGCCGCACCCTGGACGGCAACCCGCTGTTCGAGCGGAAACGACCCGGTGAGGAGCGCGCTGCCGGCGATCAGGCCGAAGCTCCAGCCGACGCCTATCAGGAAGAGCCCGATGAAGACACCCAGGCTGTCCTCGGCATCGGTGTGCGAGGCCAGCTCCGCCCCGATGAAGAGGGTGATTCCCCCGGCGGCGATCATGAGATGGGTCCCGAACCGGTCGACGAGCCAGCCGACCACCGGGGAGAACGCGTACATCCCGACGATGTGGACCGAGATCACGAAGCCGATGATCCTCAGCTCGTGGTCACCGTCCTTCATGTGCAGCGGTGTCATCGTCATGATCCCGACCATCACCGCCTGCCCGAGCATCATGCCGAAGACGGCGAGGCGGGCCGCGGGATTGCGCCAGATCCTTCCGAAGGCTTCCCGCACGGGTGGTCGTTTGGCACCGGCCTCCGACAGGCCGCCCGACGCGACGAGCGGGTCCGGGTGCAGCAGCCGGTCGACCAGCGTTCCCGCGACGACGAAGACCGCGAAGCTGAGCATGTACGGCCCGGCGAGCTCGTCGAGGCCGAACTGCTCGGCGACCCAGCCCGCCGGCCCGAGCGCCAGGGTGGGCCCGAGCACCGACCCGAACGTGCCGGCCCAGACCAGGAAGCCGATGGCCCGGGCACGTTGCGCATCGGTGGCGAGATCGGCCGCGGCGTAGCGGGCGGAGAGGTTTGTCGCATTGCCCACACCGATGCCCAGGATGCCGAGCAGCAGCAGGGGGTAGACCTCGGCGACGGCGGCCAGGAACGCCAGGGCCGAACCGCCAGCGGCGATGATCCAGCCGATCCGCAGCCCGGGACGTCGACCGTGCCGAGCCATGTGGTTGGCCAGCGGGACCGTCGTCATCGCGCCGCCGAGGCTCAACATCGCGGCTGCGAGCCCGGCCAACGTGTCGCTGCCGGTGAGTTCCTCTCCCAGCACGGCGGCGGCGGAGAAGCCACCCGCCATGCCCATGCCCGCCGGAACGACCGACGCCAGCAGGACGCGGACCGTGCGCTTCTGGAGCGCGGCCTGATCAGCGGCGGGGACGGTCTGGGTCACTCCGCCACGCTAGTGGCGGCCCACCGTCCTGGCCGCCGGAAAGCGTTTCGATCAGTGCCTGGCACAAACCGAAACGTCCAGCGTTTCAATCGGTGCCAGGCACGAACCGAAACGCAGCGATCAGACGAAGTCGATCACCAGGGGGTGGAGCAGGACGGCGGGGAGGTCGCCCTGGTGCTCGAGTTCGATCAACGCGAGCTCCACGTCGTGGCGCTGGAAGTCCAGGCGCCGACGCAGCGAGCCGTCGGGGTTCCACGTGGTGACCACCAGCCGAGGCTCGTCGGCATCGTCGAGCAGGCCGAGCGCGGCGTACCGTCCCGACCACGCCAGGCCCAGGTAGCGGCCGACCTGATGGTCGGCCCTGCTCCACCGCATGGCCGTGTTGGCGGCATCGCTCCGCTGTTTGGGGTCGTCGAGCACGACGCGTTCGCCGGTGTCGCGCGCCTGTGCACCCAGGCGTTCGACCAGCCCCGGTTCAGCGCTCATGGCGCACCGTCGTCGGGCGCGCGGCCATCGCTCGGCCACGGCTCGCCCCGATGTCATCACCAGTATCGGCCCGCCGTCGCCCCGGCGCGCCATGCCCTCGCTCCCGCAACGCATGTTTCCTCCCGCTGCCCGGAGTCTCCCCCATCGCGACCGACCGCGCATCGATCCTGTTGCTGGTGTGGCCAATGCGCGTCAGTGTTGCGAACGAGTCACGCAAGTGCGCTGTGGGTGTCAGAAGAGAGAGTCCTGGACCGCCAGCTCGTCGGACTCGTAGTCCCCGAGCCGAAGCTCGATCCCGAACAGCTGCCCGAGGTCGGCGGCGAAGACGTCGTCGGTCCCGCGGCGCCGGACCACGGCGATCCGTCCACACGCCTCCACGACCTCGAGGTCGTGCTGGCCGGTGTCGAGACGAACCGGGTACCTGTGCAGGGCTCGCCACACGTGCGCGTCGGACCCCGGGAACGTCCAGGGTTCGCGCTGTGGCTCGATCCGCTTGTCGGACATGCGGTCCTGGAGGTCGCGGACCTGATCGGCACGCCATGCCAGCTCCTCGTCGAGCCGGTCGTCGGACGCTGGCGAGGCCATGCCCTCGAGCTTCCGGCCGATCGAGACCGACTGCGGGATCTCGAGGTCCGCCGTGATCCGGTCCTCGATGTCGCGGACGGCATACCCGTCGGTGGTGGTCGCCACCAGCAGCGCCCGCCACGCACCCTGCTCGGTCAGTCGTTTGTGATGCCGTTTCGCGGTTGAGGTCCCGACCTTGACGCTGCCGTCCCGAAAGGCCGCCAGGTAGAGCACGTTGGGCTGCCGGAGGTGCTCGGCGATCGCCGGGTCGATGTCGGCACGGTCCTTCGTGTGCGCGTGGTGGAGGCTCGAGGCGAACGTGGCGTCGGAGATCGAGCACTGGGTGCAGAGCCTCGACCCCGACTCGGGACGGTTGGAGCAGTCGTAGTGGTCCCCGTCCGCCGAACGGAACGGGGTCTTTCCGATGCAGAGCCTGGGCGCATCCCGGTCGGTCTGGTAGTTGAGGACCAGGCCGACGAGCGAGACGAGCTCGGAGCTCGACGCGCCACCGTCGCGAACGCGGACCAACGGATCGCCCGTGGCCCAGGTCAAGGCGGTGATGACCCGCGTGCCCTCCCCCGACTCCATGGTTCGCACCCTAGCCAGGCGGGTGTGTCACACCGTGCGAAGGGTCTCGGTGTGGCCGTCGACGCTGAGGACCTGCCCCGAGACGTAGCGGGCCTCCGGCGAGAGCAGCCACGCGGCGGCTTCGCCGATGTCGGCCGGATCGATGAGGGTCCGCATCGACACCTGGTTCGTGTAACCCGCCTTGATCTCGCCGAACGTCGCGCCGGTGGCCGCGGCTTCCCGCTCGATCACCCCGTCCATGCGAGGCCCGTCGACCGTGCCCGGGCAGATGACGTTCACCCGAATGCCCCGATCCCCGAGCTCCATCGCCCAGGTCTTCGTCATGCCGACGACCGCCCACTTCGACGCGGCATACGGGGTTCGGAGGGGATACCCGAAGATACCGGCCGTCGAGCTGATGTTCACGATGCCTGCGCCGCGTCCCATGTGGGGGACGACGGCGGCGGTCATGCGGAATGTCCCGCCGACGTTGACCTGGACACAGGCGTCGAACGCATCGGGATCGAGGGTGTCCACCGCGCCGGTCGGGCCGGCGACGCCGACGTTGTTCACCAGGCCGTCGATGCCGCCCATCGAGCCCGCCGCGTCGTCCACCGCAGCCTTCACCCCATCGGCGTCCCCGATGTCGGCGTGCGCATCCACGTCGGCTGCGGGATTGGCGTCGATGCCGAAGACGGTGGCGCCATGGCCGCGACAGACGGCCGCGATGGCGGCGCCGATGCCCTGTCCCGCTCCGGTCACGATGATGCGCTTGCCGTCGAGCATGCGCCCATCGTGGCCCGACGAGCGGGGCGGCTCAGCGATAGGCGGCGACGGTGGCCTTCACCTGCTGTTCGAGCGGCGTGGCCTCGAACCCGAACACGTCGCTGGTGTCGGTGGCGTCGATCACGAACGGCTTCTCGAACTGGTACAGCATCTCGGGCAGCTCCCGCATCATGGGGACGACCACGCCGGCCACCTTGATGAGGGCCGTCGGGATCCGCTTCACCACCGGCGTCGAGACACCGGCTTCGACCGCGATCGCCGCGGCCATCTCGTCGACGGTCCGGGCCTCGACCGTCGGGACGTGCCATGGGCGACCCGGCGCCCTGTCGTCGGTGCCGGCGATGGCCATCATCTCGCAGACGTCGTCGATGTAGGTCCAGCTGTGCTTCACGTCGGGCGCGCCGAGCACCTGGGGGCTCTTGCCCTTCATGACCCGGGGCACGAAGCGGTCGCCCAGGTGGGCCGTGTCACCGAGGCCCGGACCGAAGTAGTCCGACGCCCGGACCTCGGTGGCCTGGATGCGACCGGCATCGTGTGCGGCGAGCGCGTCCCGCCACATGCCGGCACGGATCGCGCCCTTCCTGGTGGGCGGGTCGAGGGGGTCGGTGGCCCTCATCGGGCTGGAGTCCTCGGCGTAGCCGTAGAGGTTGCTCATCGTGACCAGGCGGGCACCGGTCTCCTCAGCGGTCGCGAGGAAGCTCTCGGCCAGCGGCGGCCAGTCGCTCGCCCACTTGTGGTAGGGCGGGTTCGCGCAGTTGTAGATCGCGACGCAGTCGGCGGCGAGTTCGACCATCCGGCTGCGGTCTGTGGCGTCGGCGGCGACCCGCTCGATCGCCGGGTGCTCGTGACCGCTGCCCGATCGGGTGACCATGCGCACCTGCTCGCCGCGTTCGACGAGCGCCTTCGCGGTTCCGCTTCCGACGGCGCCTGCTCCGACGATGGTGTGGGTTGCCATTGCTGTTCTCCTGCCTCAGCTCGAACGGACGGTCCGCCGAGCGGTGATTCGAAACGAGAGCACTGCTCTCGATTTGTACGATCGCGAACCCCGATTCAAAAGTCAAGAGCAGTGCTCTCGTTTCTGTTCAGTGCTCTCGACACGGGGCTGTCGATGAGCGAAGATGCAGGTCATGACGCCGAGCGAGACGACCAACGCACCCCGGACGGCTCGAGCTGCGGCCCGTGAGCTGCTCACGAGTCAGATCCTCGAGACCGCCCGATCCCACCTCGTCGAGCGTGGCGCCGGTGAGCTCAGCCTCCGGGCGGTGGCTCGAGAACTGGGCATGGCGTCGTCCGCCGTGTACCGCTACTTCCCCAGCCGGGACGCCCTGCTCACCGCGCTGATCATCGACGCCTACGACGCGCTCGGGCAGACCGCCGAGGAAGCCGACGCGGCGGTTGACCGCGACGACCACCTCGGCCGTTGGCGGGCGATCGCCCACGCCGTCCGGGGCTGGGCGCTGGCCCACCCGCACGAGTACGCCCTGATCTACGGCACCCCCGTCCCCGGCTACGAGGCCCCCGAGGACACGCAGCAAAGCAGTGGCCTTCTCAGCTGGCTGAAGAATTTTCAGGAGCTCCTCAGCCACACTGCACCGCTTCTCC
>JBCCFK010000254.1:0-6675 GCA_039029775.1 Actinomycetota bacterium
AGGCGAGGATCTCGTTGTCGAACCGCCCTTCGTCCTGGGCGCGAGCGGCGCGCTCGTGGCTCTCGAGCGCGTAGACCTCGAGGTCCTGGCGGCTGAAGCCCCACTTCTCGGCGATCAGTTCGGCGCCGCGGAACTGGCTGATCTCCTGCGTGCCGTAGCGGTCGACCCATCCGGTGGAGGTGGTGAAGGGATCCTCGATCTCCGGGTGGCCGATCGACTCGTGATCCATGACGCCCATGGCCGCGCCGATCGGGATCAGGGACATGTTCTGCATGCCGCCGGCGACGACCACGTCCTGGACGCCCGCCATGACACCCATGGCGGCGAAGCTCACGGCCTGCTGGCCCGAGCCGCACTGGCGGTCGATGGTGACGCCGGGGATGGCTTCGGGCATGCCGGCGGCCAGCCAGGCGGTGCGGGCGATGTCGCCGGCCTGCGGACCCATGTTGTCGAGGCAGCCCATGATGACGTCCTCGACCGCCATCGGGTCGAGTCCGGTGCGATCCATCAGACCCTTGATCGCGTGCGCACCGAGATCGGCCGGATGCTCGTCGGCCAGGCCGCCTCCCCGGCGTCCGACCGGCGTGCGTACGGCGTCGATGATGTAGGCGTCACCCATGGTGTTCGATCCCCTTCGATCTGGTCTGGTGCGACCATTCTGCCCGACGGGAGGGCATCTGCCCATGGTCGGACCCGACCGTGGGTCCTACGGTCGGTGTCCCTATGGTGAGCGACGTGTGGGCGCGCGCGACTTCCTGGCTCGAGGGCGACGGTGAGTGGCGTCGGTTGGAGATCGCATCTCTGGCGCTGATCGCGTTCGTCGGCCTGCTGTCGATCGCGGACCCGTTGTGGGCCAACCAGGCGACGTTCGCGCTGTTCTCGTCCGAGATCGCCGACGGCGAGGTCCTGTATCGGGACGTCGTGGACCTGAAGCAGCCGGGCATCTTCATCTGGTTCCTGGGAGCGCAGCTCCCGTTCGGCCGCAACAGCGTGGGCATCCACCTCGTCGAGCTGATCACCTGGCTGGCGTTCGCCTGGGTGTTACAGCGACAGGCGCGGGCCTGGTTCCAGCGGCGGTGGCTCGCGGCGACGCTTCCCGTCCCCATCGTCGGCACGTACTACATCGCCGCGACCTACAACGACGCCACGCAGGTCGAGGCGCTGATCAACATCCCGTTGCTCGCCGCCGTGATGTTGGTGATGCCCGACGACGAGGGCCGACTCTCGAAGCGGCGCGCGTTCGTCGCGGGCTTCGCGATCGCGCTCGTCGCGTACATCAAGCTGCCGTACGCGGCGATCCCGTTGGCGGTGGCGGTTCCCACGTTGTGGCGCTGGTTCCGGCGAAACGCCCGGGAGACACTGGTCGAGGTGGTGTGGCCCGCCATCCTCGGGTCGGCCGTCATCCTGGTGCCGTTCTTCGTCTACTTCGGGATCAACGGGGTCTATGGCGAGATCTACGAGCTGTACTTCGAGTACTCACGGGAGCGAAACGAGATCTGGCCCCGACCCACGAGTCGGCTCGGCGTCACATTGCGCCGCGGCCTCCGGATCTTCTCGCCGCTGATCGCGCTGGCCGCGCTGGGCTTCGCCGTCGACTGGCGACGCATGATCAACCGGCGGACGTTGGCGATGGCCGCGTGGGCCGCCGTCGCCCTGCCCCTGTATCTGGTGCAGCAGTGGTGGCCGTACCACCTGTTCCTCTGGACGGTCCCGTTCGCGGTGATGGCCTGGTACGCCCTCGACGTCATCGTGACCTCCGGCCGATCGTGGCGGGAACCGCTGCTGGCCGCGGGCGCCGGCGTCGTTGTCCTGTTGGCGCTCAGCCAGCTCGGCCCGGACGGAATCGAGAAGGTCGAGCGCATGGCCACCAACGACCTCGCGCTCACCCAGGACGGTCGAGACTCACTACGCCAGGAGATCGACCCCGACTACGGCGCCGCGCAGGCCTGGGCCGCATGGAACACGACCATGGGCGCCTCGGACTCCGCGTGGGGCATCGGTGTGAAACCCAGCTTCCTCTTCGTCGCCGGCCAGGAGCACCAGCTCAGACACCTGTCATGGCCCGTGCAGCTGATCACCGAGGAGATCTACGGGGAGATGGCCGACGACCTCCTCGAACAGCCACCGGAGCGATTCATCGTCCACGACGACGCGTTCGACGACATGGACCTGCGCGCACCGGGGACGCTGGCCGTCATCGAGTCGTCGTTCTGCCTCGCGGCCGAGGACGGGCCGTACAACTACCTGCTGCAGGTGGACGACCCGGGCTGCCCCTAGGCGATCAGCGGACCTTCACCAGGATCTTGCCCAGGTTGGCGCCGGTGAACATCATCTGGAGCGCCTCGGGGAACCGTTCGATGCCGTCGACGATCTCCTCGGGCATCCGCAGCGAGCCATCGGCCAGCCACGCAGCCAGCTCCTGGGTGGCCTGGCCGTAGCTCTCCGGGAAGTGGAAGACCGCGAAGCCCTCCATCCGGCTCTGCCGCTCGGCCAGCCGCAGATACAGGCTCGGTCCGACGACATCGCCGGTGCGCTCGTACTGGCTGATGGCGCCGCAGATCACCACCCGGGCCTGCATGGCGAGGTTGTCGAGCACGGCATCGAGGATGGGACCGCCGACGTTGTCGAAGAACACGTTCACACCGTCGGGCGCGAGCTCCTTCAGCCGTGCGGCCACGTCCTCGGTCTTGTAGTCGATGGCCTCGTCGAAGCCGAGTTCCTCGGTGAGGTACGCGCACTTGCGCTCGCCGCCGGCGATGCCGATGACCCGGGCACCGTCGATCTTGCCGATCTGGCCCGCGATCGAGCCGACAGCACCGGCCGCCGCCGAGACGACCATCGTGTCGCCGGGTTGGGGCTTGCCGACGTTTCGCACGCCACACCACGCGGTCATGCCGGTGGTCAGACCGAGTGCGCCGAGATGGGCGTTGATCGGCGCGATGGCGGTGTCCGCCTTCTCGACCATGCCGGCGGGGACGTCGACGATGCTCTGAGCACCCATACCGCCCTTGACGGCGTCGCCCGGCTGCAACTCGTCGACCGTGGACTCGATCACGTGGCCGGCGCCCAGCGCACCGACCACGCCGCCGATCTCGACGGTCTGATGGAAGCCCGTGTCGCGCAAGGTGGTGCGGATGAAGGCGTCGATGGAGATGTAGTCGACGCCTATCCGGACATGCCCGTCTTCGAGCGGGCCGAGCTCGACCTCCTCGATCGCCAGGGTCTCGTCGTTGATGCTGCCGGTGGGCCGCTCACGCAGCACCACTCGCCGGTTCGGTTCGTCCATGGGTGGATCCTGCCAGACGTCGCCTCCGCGGTCAGCGTCGAAGCAATCGCTTCGGCGCCGGCAGAAGCGGTAAACACTCGCGGGGGCTCGGGCGTGGGCATGATGTGAACACGCAAGGAGGAATGGCTGTGGCCCACGCCGGCACTGCAGCAGCCGGACCGGACGACGGACCGCCGCTGCGCACGGTGGAGCCCTTCGAGGCGGTCTTCGTCCGGGAGTATCCGAAGATGGTCGCCCTCGCCGCCGCCGTCTCGGGCGACCGCTCGACCGCCGAAGACGTCGCCCAGGAGGCGATGACCAGGATGAACCGCAACTGGGCCACCGTCCAGGGTTACGCGAGCCCCGGCGCCTGGGTGCGCCGCGTCACGCTCAATCTCGCCCTGTCCCGGCGTCGCCGACTCGCGTCGGAGGCCAAGGCGATCCTGCGCCTCGGACGGCCCGAGACCACGATGCCGCCGGCGACACCGGGCGACGACCGGGTCTGGGCCGCCGTCGCCGACCTCCCTCGGAACCAACGAGCGGCCGTCGCCCTCTTCTTCCTCGAGGACCGCACGATCACCGAGATCGCCGACATCCTCGACATCTCCCCGGCCACCGCCCGCGTCCACCTGCACCGGGCCCGCCAGACACTGCGAGATCGCCTCGCCGACCTCGATCCGTCCGCCGACGACCAGGAGGCGAACCGATGACCGACCACACCCCCGCACCCGACCCCCGAGACCAGGACCCCGTCGTGGCCGCAGCGGCCGATCGGCTCCGCCAGGACGCCGGCCAGGTCGACACCATGGCTGCGATGCACCGGGTCACCGGCGACGCCGGTGGCGCAGCGTGGCTCCGACCCTCGATCCTGGTCGGCGGCCTCGCCGTCGCCGTCCTCGCGGTCATCGGTGTCATCGCGTTGATCACCAACGACGACGGCGAGACGGTCGTCGCCGACGGCGATCGGGACCAGCCGGCCGCTGCCAACGAACTCGACGGCACCGCGTGGACGTTCGTCTCGGGCGGCGGGATCTCGCCGCCCGAGGGTTGGCCGATCACCCTCTCGTTCGACGCCGACACGTTTGGCGGCACCGCCTCCTGCAACGGCTACGGCGGAGGCTTCAGTCTGGGCGATGGCGGAGCGATCACACTGTCCGAGATCGGTTCCACCGCCATGGCCTGCGAGCCGGCGGCGACGATGGAAGCCGAGGCCGCCTTCCTGACCGCGCTCTTCGCCGTCGACTCGTTCGCCGTGAGCGGTGACACGCTCAACCTGTTCGGGCAGACCGTCGAGTTGATCTTCGAGCGGCAGGCGCCCCTGCCGACTGCGGAGCTCGTGGGGCAGCTGTGGCTGCTCGACACCCTGATCCAAGGTGAGACTGCGAGTTCGGTAGCCGGCGACCCGGCCACGCTGCTCCTGCGGCCCGACGGCACGCTCGAGGGTGGCACCGGCTGCCGGACCCTGACGGGCACCTGGGTCGACACCGGTAGCCAGATCGTCTTCACGTCGTTCGCTGCCGAGGGAAACTCGTGCACGCCGGACCTGCGAGACCAGGACGGGTTCGTCGTCACCGTGTTGGGCGACGGCTTCGTCCCATCGATCGAGAACAACCGACTCACCGTCACCTCGGCCGGTGAGGAAGGCCTGTCGTACCAGGCCGTCGAGCGCGAGCCAGAGCCGGCACCACGCGAGACGCTCGCCGAGCAGCTCGCGGGCACCGGTTGGTCCTTGCTCGAGGGTCAGGGCCCCACAGGTCCGATCATCAGCTCCAGTCGCATCACACTCCAGTTCCTCGATGGCGGGATCGCGGGCGGCGCCCCTTGCAATTCGTACTCGGCGACCACGGTGTTCGAGGGCGACCAGATCGAGATCGTCGACCTGGTCTCCACCGAGATCGCCTGCGAGGACCTGGACGCCGAGTCGGAGTTCTTCGCGGCGCTCCTGTCGATCTCATCGGTGGCCGTCGAGGGCGCCGGCAGCAACGACCCCACGCTGGTGATGGCCGGCGGCGACTCGGAGATGATCTTCGAGCGCACCGGTGTCGATCCCGGTCCGGACCCCGAACCCGGCCCTCCTCCCTTCCCATCGGACAGCGAGTTCCTGGCCGCGCTGGTGGGCACGCCCTGGCAGCTCGTCGACACGGCGACGCTCGGCATCGCCACCTCGGGCGTCACCCTCGAGTTCTCCACGGAGGGCACATTCGGCGGCGAGGCCCACTGCAATTCCTACGGCGGCACGTTCGGCCTCCGGGCGGACGTGTTGACGTTCGGCCCCGTCGAAGCGCAGGAGGAGGGCTGCGAGCGGTCCGATGACGAGGCGGCCTACTTCGCCGCTCTCGGGGATGTCGACATCGCCCTGCTCGACGCCGACGGCAATCTGGTCCTGAACGTCGGCCTCGACGAGCTGATCTTCGTCCCGGTCGGCGGGTCATTCGAGCCCGAACCGGCCCCCAGCGAGTACTCGGTGAGCGAACTGCTGGACCTGCGGCCCGACGGTCCCGTCACGGTGATCAGCGGACCGATCACCTACGGGACCACCACGATCTTGTGTGATGCGGAGGACCTGAACCCCGACGACCCGACCCGCTGCCCCGGCCGCTGGGTCGTTGTCACCAACTACATCGAGCAGGTCGACGGCCGTGGACCCTTCACCGGTGTGCTCGACGACGACGGCCGCTTCCAGATCGTGGGCCCGGGCTCAGGCGTCGAGCAGCGTGGATCGGGTGTGGACCTCACCCAGGAGGACGACCTTCTCCTCGAGCCGCTCCTGTGGCTGACCGGCGGCGTGCCCGTCGAGGAGGCCCTCGAAGGCTTCCGTTCGCACCTCGCCCCCACCGTCGATCGCTGGCTCGGGCCCCAGCTGCTGTTCCCGCCGTTGCCGAGAGAGGACGCAGGCGCCCCGGCGTCATGGGTGCTCGACGACGGTGGACTGGGCTTCGAAGGCTACGCCGGTCCGTTCTCGGTGGTCGACACCCTGGTCAACGCAGGCGAGGTCGAGATCATCGTCGGACCCCATGACCACTGCGCCGGTCAGCCAAGGCAGTACTCGGACACGCTCCAGGGTCTCCGCCAGCTCTCGATCCAGCCGACCGGCATCGACAGCTGCATCGCCTGGTTCTCGATCGACGTCTTCGTCAACGAAGCGGGCGAGATCGAGGCGGTCATGCTCGACCTCTTCGGGCCATGATCGGCTGAGTAAACCTCGGAGCGAGCCCGGGCGTGTGCTGTGGTGTGATGGCACAGATCCGGCAACCGCGGCGGCACGGGGAGGTGGCGATGTCGGAGGATCCGGCACCGACACCCCTGCACGCCGTGCCGTCCTTCGACGCCGTCTTCGTGGACGAGTACCCGAAGATGGTGGCGTTGGCCGCCGCCGTGTCGGGGTCACGGGCCTCGGCCGAGGACATCGC
>JBCCFK010000255.1:0-6668 GCA_039029775.1 Actinomycetota bacterium
AAGCGCGTCGGCTACGACAAGGTCGTCCACTTCGACGCCTGGCAGGGCGACCTGCGCACCTACCCGCCGACCTACGACGACTGAACCGGCTGAGGTCGGGCCTCGCCCAGTTCACCGCCTCACTCGATGCACCGCCTCGCTCAGTTCACCGCCCGGCCCCGTGAGGCCGGATCCTCGTACTCGGTTCGCAGCTCCCGCTTGAGCACCTTGCCCGACATGCCACGAGGCAGCGGCTCGTCACGGAAGACGACGAAGCGCGGACGCTTGTAGTCGGCCAGGTGCTCCCGACACACGGCCGCCACGGTCGAGACATCGACCTCGGCGCCCGGCACCAGGCCGATCAGCGCGAGCGGCGTCTCGCCCCACGTGTCGTCCGGAACGCCGATGACCGCGGACTCGGCGATGCCGTCGATGCCGGCGAGCACCGCCTCGATCTCGGCCGGGTACACGTTGAGGCCGCCCGAGATCAGCATGTCCTTGGAACGGTCGACGATGAACACGTATCCCTCGTCGTCGATGCGGGCCAGGTCGCCGGTCCGCAGCCAGCCGTCGACGAGCGTCCTCGCCGTCGCCTCCGCATTGTTCCAGTACCCGACCATGATCTCGGGACCCTTGATGACGAGTTCCCCGACCTCGCCGACAGCCACGTCGAGAAGTTCGGCCTCGTTCTCGGGATCGACGGTTCGCATCCGCGTGTGCATCATCGGACGACCGCACGAGCCGAGCTTTCGCGTGGCGTCCTCGGCCCGGAGCCAGGAGTTCATGCCCGCCCCTTCGGTCAGCCCATAGCCCTGACTCATCGGGAGTCCTGCGTCCTGCAACCGCAACAGCAGCGCCTCGGGGACGGCTGCACCACCCGAGCCGATCACGGTGAGCGCCGAGAGGTCGTGCTCGGCGAAGTTCGGGTGCTGGACGATCATCTCCCAGATCACGGGCACGGCACTGAAGTTGGTGATCGCCTGGTCCTCCATGACCTGCAGCGCACGGGTGGGGTCGACCATGGGATCGAGGACCAGCGTGGCCCCGCCGACGTACGTCGGTGCCCACATCGAGACCAACCCACCGGTGAAGCTCAGGGGGAACGGCAGGTACACGCGTGAGGCCGACGTCATGTCGTCGGCCATGATCCGGTTGTAGCTCATCGCCAGGACGTTCGCGTGCGTCATCATCGCGCCCTTGGGCGCCCCGGTGGTCCCGCTCGTGTAGAGGATGTACACGAGGTCGTCGGCGCCGACGTCGATGTCGGGATCGACGGAGTCCGTGTTGCGAAGCTCGTCGAAGTGGACACCGAATCCTGGCTCGAACCCCATCGCGTCGATGTCGGCGTCCGCGCGGTCGATCGCCTCGCGGCCCAGCTGCGCCAGGTCGCCGTCGGCCACGACGACCGAACAACCGGCGTCGTCGAGGATGTAGGCCAACTCGTGCGGGGTCAGGCGGACGTTGAGCGGCACGAGAATCGAGCCGAGCTTGTAGCCCGCGATCGCCAGCTCCAGGTACTCGAGGCGGTTCCCCGACAGGATGCCGACTCGGTCTCCGTGGCCGACTCCTCGCGCCCGCAGGCCGTTGGCGAGCCGGCTCGTCGACTGGTGTAGGGAGGACCACGTCACCGCGTTGCCGTCGATGACGACCGCCTCGCCATCGGGGTTCCACGTGCTCCAGAACCGGATGGCATTGCCCAGATTCACGGTGCGATCTCCTCTCGACTCACGGACCGACAGGTCGGCCCTCCGCGGGTCGATCCCAAGCGCCCTGGCGGAACAGATCCGCCGTCATTCGCATCGGGGTGCCGGCGGGCTCGGTGCGATCACCTTCGTGCACGCAGACGCGCTCGAGGATGCGCCATTCCTCGCCGCGCTTCTCGTATCGGTCGAGGTATCGCCCGAACCAGATGTCCAGCTCTCCGGTCGGACGCTGCAGGTGGGTGATGTTGTGCGCCTCACCCCGAGCATGCGTCCCGTCGTCGTCGAGCTCCACGATGTGGTTGAAGATCGAGTGCATCGTCCAGTCCCACTTCTTGTGCGACTCCATGCAGTGATCGACGAATTCGAATGCGTTGCCCACGAACGTGCCGTGATCGTCGGTGGCATCGGGCCAGTACGCGGACCGCATGCAGTCGGGGTCGAGACGATCGACCCCACGGCAGTATCGGCGGGCCGCGTCGCGGCAGGCCTCGACGGCGCAGAGCTCCGCGGGTGTGAGTGGCACGGGCACGACGGTCCCCCTCGGTCGTTTCGCCCGCTCAGCGTGTCACGGATCGTCTGCCGGTGCTCGGACGCGCGGCCGTTTGACGAGGCTCGCGCTGGCCTGAAGGATGCCCGGCGTGACGCTGCGCATCGGAATCACCCCACCCGGCCTCGACCCGGCCTCACTCGAGTTCGTCCGTGAGGCGGAACGCCTCGGCGTCGACTCCCTCTGGGTCCCCGAGGCTTGGATGTACGACGCCCTGACCCCGGTCGGCTATCTCGCGGCCATCACCGAACGGGTGCGCCTGGCCACCGGCGTGGTGCAACTCGGAGCCCGCACGCCGGCGGCGCTCGCCATGTCGGCGTTCGCGCTGCAGGAGATGTCCGACGGTCGGTTCATCCTGGGCGTCGGCACCAGCGGTCCCCAGGTCATGGAGGGATGGCACGGCGTCCGCTTCGACAAGCCGGTCACGCGGACCAGCGAGACCATCGACATCATCCGCAAGGTGGGTCGCGGTGAGCGCCTCAGCCACGAGGGCCGCGTCTACACACTTCCCCTGCCGGACAGCGAGGGCCGAGCGATCCGCTCCCCCGTCGCCCGCGACGACATCCCGATCTACATCGCATCGCTGGGTCCGGCGAACCTGCGGCTGACCGGCGAGAAGTCCGACGGCTGGATCGGCACCTCGTTCATGCCCGAATCCGCCGACGTCTTCCTCGACGAGATCCGCGCCGGCGCCGAGAGCGCCGGGCGCTCGCTCGCCGACATCGAGCTGACGACCGCCGCCACCCTCGAGTTCACCGGCGACATCGAGGAGGCGGGTCGACGCCACGCCGCCGGGTACGCGTTCACCATCGGGGCGATGGGCTCGCCGGCCACCAACTTCTACAACCGCTCGTTCACCCGGCAGGGCTTCGGCGACGCCGTCGAGAAGGTCCATGCGCTGTGGCAGGCCGGTGACAAGGATGCGGCGGGCGCCGCCGTCCCGATCGACATCGGCCTGCACACCAACCTGATCGGCGGCGACGCCGAGGTGGTGACGCGGCTGCGGAAGTACTGCGACGTGGGCATGAGCACGCTGCGGGTGAACCTGTCACCAGCCGCACAGTCCGAACGCCTGGATCACCTGGCGCGGCTGCTCGACCTGGTCGCCGAGGTCAACGCCGAGGCCTGATGGTCAGCCGAGGATCGAGCCGATGGTGCCGATCCACTCGGTCGTTCGGGCGAGAGGGCCGTCCCCGGGCCCGGTGAGTGCCACGGCGGTCACGCCGGCCTCGGTCAGGCGACCGATGGTGTCGATGTGGCGAGCCTCGTCGACAGGGATCCCGTCCGCCAGGTCGGGGTCCTTGTACGGGTAGAGCACGTCGAAGTCGTCGCTGCCACGAAGGTCCCGGATCTCGGCGACACGGGCGGCGACGTCGTCGACACCGGTCACCGCCGGCGTCCTGGTGACCGCGACGACCTCCGGAGGCGCCACGAGCGGCATCCAGCCCTGGGCGCGTTCGGCGACCCGGCGGCGAGTCACGGCGGCGTTGCCGCCGATCCACACCGGGATCGGCCGCTGGACCGGCGCAGGGAGGCCGATCACGTCCCGAGCAGAGAACCCGCCGCCGTCGTAGGTGAACGGCTCGCCCGACCAGTGCAGCGGCAGGACATCGAGGAGCTCGTCAAAGCCTGCGTTGCGGGTGTCGAAGTCGGCGCCGAGCGCCCGGAACTCCCCCTTGAGGTAGCCGGTGCCCAACCCGAGGGTCAGGCGTCCCCCGGAGACCACGTCCAAGGTTGCGGCGGTCTTCGCCAGCATCACCGGATTCCGGTATGGCGCGACCGCCAGATACGTCAGCAGCCGCAGGCGACTGGTCGCGGCTGCGGCCGCGCCCAACGCGACGAAGGGATCGAGGCTCTGGTGCCCGCCGCCCTGCAACCAGGCGGCCGGAGGCGCCGGATGCTCGGTGAACGCGATCGAGTGCCACCCCGCGACGTCGAGTGCGGCTGCGACCTCGGCGACGCTTCCCGAGGCGAAGACGTCCACGTCGGGGCCGTGACCCATCGGCCAGTCGTAGACGAGGTCCATCTCAGCTCTGGCGGACGAGATCGAGGATCTCGTCCTCGAACACGTAGTCGTGCTCCACGTGGGACTGATCGGTGGTCGACCACCAGCGGTAGGTGTCCTCGACGAGCGACTCGAAGGTGTGGGCGGGCGCCCAGCCCGTGACGGCCTTCATCGCCTCGACCGAGAAGATGCAGTCGACGTCCCAGCGGTGGATCGAGGGCTGGAGCCGCTGGGTGAGGCTGGCGATCGGCATCTTGTGGACGTGGGGCATGACCCGATCCCGGGCCTCGGCGGTCGGTCGGATGTCCATGCTCGCTGCGGTGCCCTGCGGCATCGTGACGCGGATCTCGCCGTCCCAGAGCGCGTCCATGAGCTCGGCGGGAACCGGCACGATCTCGGGATCGGTGCCGACGACGTCGGCGAACGTACGGATGTACTGCTCGTTGGTGTGGGGATCGTCGCCGGTCAGATTGAAGCGCCGGCCGAAGGAGGCCTCCACACCCATCAACGCCTCGAACGCGCGGGCCTGGTCGTGCACGTGACCGACGTTCGTGGCGGCCGTGCCGTCACCGGGCAGCAGGATCGTCCGACCAGTGGCCATGCGGTGGAACATCCGCTGCTCTCGATTCGGCAGGGCGTTGTGTGGGCCGAACGACATGCCCAACGGAACCGACGTCGCCGGGAAGCGGGTCTCGGCGTGGCGAGCGAACAGCAGGTCCTCGCACCGGAGCTTGTCGAGGCCGTATTCGAACTGGTTCGGTCCCCGTTCGTCGGGATGGGACTCGGTGATCGGGCCCGGGTGCTCGTCGTCGACGGTGGCGTAGGTGACGGTCGAGCTGACGAACACGTAGTGGCCGACATTGCCGTCGAACAGGTCGACCATCAGCTGCACGTCTTCGGGGTGGTAGGCGGTCATGTCGAGCACGCAGTCCCACTCGGAGCCGCCGAGAACGGACCGCACCTGGTCGTGGTCGGTGCGGTCGGCGGCCAAGGTCTGCACGCCGGCCGGGTGATCGATCTTCGTTCGTCCGCGATTGCAGAGCGTCACGTCATGGCCGGCCTCGACCAGGACAGGCACGAGGGCCCGACCGTTGAACGCCGACCCGCCCATCACCAGAACTCGCATGGCCGCGGAGACTACTCGCCCAGCGCGGCGACACCCCGCTCCCGCGCGACGGGCATGATCGCCTCGTTGCCCCGTCGCCACCAGACGGTCAACGTCACCGCCGTCACCCGCCACCCTGACCCGGTGCGCAGCAGACGGTCGTCGTAGTACCCGCCGATCGTGAACTCGGGCTCGGGGTCGTCGAACAGGAAGTGGGCCGCTTGCATGTACATGCGACAACGAGCCTCGTCGGCGTCGATGTCCACCAGCGGGTTCGACATCGAGTGCTGCGAAGCATCGAGGCCCGTGAAGAGTGGAACCAGGTTCGCCACCCAGTCATCGCTCGACATCGTCCGGGGTCCGCCACCGCGGTTGTAGGACGAGAAGTCGACCGTGACCTCGTCGGCGAAGATGCTCCGGTAGAGGTCCCAGTCGCGGAGGTCGATGCCGTAGGCGTACTGGTAGACGCGACTGGTGATCTCGGTGAAGTCGGCGCTCATGGCGGCGAGTCTGGCAGACCGCCGCGCACACGCGCAGAGGCCCGGGGCGCTCCCGACAACGTGGAAGCGACCCCGGGCCTCGGAAGCCTCGAGCTCGGATCAGCCGGCTGCGGGCCGCGGGTTGCCGGCGGCAACGCGGGCCTGGATGTCGCCGACGTTGAAGTACTCACCGTTGAGCGGCTCGGTCAGGACCCAGTCCGTGCCGTCCCATGTCGCGAAGGTGATGGTCTTCTTGCACACCGACGGGAACTCGACGGTGTTGTCGGTGCAGGTCACCGGGGGCACACCCACGATGTGGATGTTCTCCAGGTTGTTGAACTTGTCGATCACCTGGGCGGCGTCGTCGATGTCCTGGCCGTCGGCCACCATCTGGTTCAACACGTTCCAGGCCAGGATGCCCGTGGCGTGGCCGACCCGGAGGAAGGCCGAGACCGGCGTGGTCCGGATGTCGCTGTTGTCCAGGTGGTCCTCACGCCAGATCAGCTCCCAGGCGGCGAAGTCGTCGTAGAGGTCCGGACGCTCCGAGATACGGCCCTGCTGGCCGAACTGCGCACCCGTCGCGGCCGGGTTGGCCTGGACGGAGTCGTCGATGCAGGCACCGGAGGCCACGATCGTGGTCTCGATGCCCGCCGCATCGATAGCCGACAGGATCTCGTTGCAGTCCGATGCCTGGATGCCGAAGTAGACGCCGGTGGCTTCGGTGTCGCCGAAGAAGTCGGCGATCTGCTGGACGATGGCGTCGTTGTCCGACGGGTCACCGGAGTTGTCCGGGAGGCCGATGAACTCCGAGCCGGCGGCTTCGTTGTCGACGAGGTACTGCCAGAAGCGC
>JBCCFK010000256.1:0-6613 GCA_039029775.1 Actinomycetota bacterium
ATCCTGCCTGCAAACTTGGAGCAAGAGTACCGTGGTGCACTTGCAGCAGCTGGCGTGACCGACCCAAACCACGTCGATTACGTTGTCGACTCAACTCTCGCGCAATTCCTTGCCATCCCGACGCGCCGCAGCACTGCCATCGGTATCGCCGGAGCGACCGGCGGCCTCGGCGCGGTGGTCGGACCGGTCCTCGGTTCGCTGCTGATCGACGTGGCGTCGTGGCGGTGGATCTTCTGGGTCAACGTGCCGCTGTGCGTCCTCGTGCTGTTCCTGGGCCCGCGCCTGCTCCGAGAGTCCAAGGATCCCGACGCGACTGGCCGCATCGACCCGGTCGGCGTCCCGCTCGGCACCGCCGCGGTGGGCCTGGTCATGATCGCGATCGTGCAGAGCGAGACCTGGGGAGTCGGTGACCTGCGCGTCATCCTCCTGTTCGCCGGCGGCATCGCCCTGGTGCCCCTCCTCATCCGCCGCTGTCGGGTCCACCCCGAACCGCTGCTGGACTTGGAGCTGTTCCGCTACCGGTCGTTCAGCAGCATCAACTTCAGCCTGTCGCTCTACGCCCTCGGATTCACCGCCGGCCTGTTCGCCAGCTCGCTCCTCCTGCAGGAGGTCTGGGATCTCCCGATCCGCAAGGTCGGACTGGCCCTCGCTCCCTCGCCGTTGCTCTCCGCGATCGTGTCCCCCATCGCGGTCCGGTGGGCCGACCGGGTCGGACACCGGTGGATCCTCGGCGCCGGCTGCCTCTCCTGTGCCCTCGGCTATCTCCTGTTCGTGCTCGTCCTGAGCGACGACTCCAACGTCTGGAGCTCCTACGTCCCGATCAGCCTGCTCGTCGGCTTCGGCATCGGGCTGACGATCGCCACCTGGTCGAGCGGTGGGCTGAGCGACGTGCCGATGGCGCGGTTCGGCGTGGCCGGCGCGACGTTCAACACGCTGCGCCAGGCGGGGTACGCCCTCGGCATCTCGGTCGTGGTCACGCTGATCAGTGCGGCGTCCGACGACACGAGCCTGCGCGGCATCAAGTGGGCGTTCGGCTGGGTCCTCGGCGCCTACCTGGCCGCCGGGATCGCCGTGATGCTCACCTTCCCCAAGGGGTCGGCCCGGGACCGCGCCCGGACGCACGCGGGCTGACGCGGGCCAAAAAGCAGTACGGAGGCCCCTCCGAGGAGGAGCCTCCGTACCCAGATTTCCTGGAAAGCCCGGGGAACGTTTGTCGTCGACGTCGGGCCGCCATCGCAATGGCGGTGTTTCCCGTGTCACGTGTACCGGATGGGACCAGCTTCCGGCCGTCGATCCCGGCGGTGGACCAGTGATGATTCACCAGGTGAGTCCAGGGGCCACCTAGCGGCTGGCCACCTCCATAGTCCCAAATGTTTCGCTACTGATTTGGACCACCTCCTTTCTTATGGTGGCCCCATGAAAGCACAGCGCCGGCGCTTCGGTCGCAGCTTTCAGCGATTTTCCTCGGGGGCGTCCAATTCGCCGGCGGGGTCGGCGACGTCGAGCGGAGCCACGGCATCGAGGTCGACCTCGATCCCCACGGCACCGATCGCCACCAGGTAGTCGTTGGCGAGGTCGGTGACGCAGACGACGTCGACGGCATCGACATCGAGACCCTCCTCGCGCGCTCGCGTGACGAGCTCGTCGACGATGTCGTCCTCGTCGGCCACCACCGACCGCCCTTGTCTGGCGGCGCGTTCGGCTGCGTGGTCGACGCCGCCGAACGACGCCACACCGCGCTCGCGGAAGTAGGTCAGCTCCCACCGCAGCAGCAGACGGACGTCGTCGTGGCTGAGGTGGTTCTGGACGCGCCGAGGGAGGTTGTCGGCGATGTAGTTGGTCGCCTCCTCGATGTCGAACACCGCGAGCGTCGGAGTGGCGTTCAGTCGAGTGGTCACGAGCGTGATCGCGAACCACGCGATCGACAGGATGAGCGCCGCGCCGATGACGATGAAGACCCAGATCATCGTCGTTGAACGGTAGTGGGGGTTCTCGTCCAACCATGCACCGGGCGAAGGCGGGCAGCTCGGGCCGGCGCGGTGCGGCCGGCCGGGGATCCGAGCGCAGATGCGACTCCGGATCGCACTACGGTTCGTGCATGGCCACGCTGCACTACCAGGACACCGCCGCCGAGATTCACAAGGTGGTCGTCGGACCGGTCGAGAACAACGTCTTCATCCTCCGGTGCCGCGAGACCGGCGACGCCGTCCTCCTCGACGCCGCGAACGAACACGAACTGCTGCTCGATCTGTGCAGGCAACTCGGCGTCCGGGAAGTGCTCGAGACGCACGGACACTGGGACCACATCCAGGCCGTCCCGGCGGTTCGTGACGCCGGCTACTCGGTGCACGTGACCCAGCAGGACTCGCACATGCTGGACAGCTACGACGAGATCCTCGAGGACGAGTCCGTCATCGAGGTCGGGCGGCTCCGCCTCCACACGATCCACACGCCCGGCCACACGCCGGGTTCGATGTGTTTCAAGCTCGAGCACGCGCCCGTTCTCTTCAGTGGCGACACGCTCTTCCCCGGCGGTCCCGGTGCCACCCAGTACGAAGGCGGCGACTTCGACACGATCATCGAGTCGATCGACCGCCGGCTCTTCACCCTTCCCAAGGAGACCATGGTGTTCCCCGGGCACGGCCTCGACACCACCGTCGGCACCGAGCGACCCAAGCTCGACGAGTGGATCGACCGCGGCTGGTGAGCGAGCCGCCCGCGCGCCTCCGCCCGGCGCGTCTCGACCCGGACACGAGGGCACGAACGTGAGCGAGCCGGGTCGTCCGCTGCCCGCCGACGAGCGCCCGTTCGATCCCACGCCCGTCCACACCGACGACCTGCCGCCGACCCCGATCCGGGATCGCAACATCCCTGCGTCGGCCTGGATCGAGGCCCCCGAGGTCCTCCTCACCAGCGGCGACGACATCGACCAGTCGCACCGCATCGCCTACAAGCGCCGCCTGGGTCACTGGCTCCTGTGGCGAGCCGGACCGGCGCGGGGCGAGCACAGCCGGTACGTCGCCATCGATTCCCGCGACCTCACCCGAGTTCACACGCTCGACCTCTTCCCCGACGGGTCGGCATCCGGTGCCGGGCCCAGTGGTCAGACCCACAGCCGCTTCCGGGCGTGGAAAGAGGACCTGAACACCAGCGACTAGCCGCAAAGGGCGAAGGGAATCTCGATCACACCCGGGCACGCAGCCGAATTTCTCCTACGGGGATAGTGCTAATCCCGACCGTGGCAATAGACTTTCAAGCGTGAGAGAGCCACTGTTCGAGATCGAGGACCTTCACGTCGCGGCCGAGGACGGCACCCGAATCCTCAAGGGTGTGACCCTGACCGTGCGCGAAGGCGAGGTCCACGCCCTGATGGGCCCCAACGGATCGGGCAAATCGACCCTTGCCTCCGCCCTCCTCGGCAGCCCCGAGTACGAGATCACCGCCGGATCGATCCGCTTCCGCGGCGACGACATCACCGACTGGAGCGCCGAGGTGCGCGGCAAGGCCGGCCTGTTCCTGGCATTCCAGTACCCCCAGGAGTTCCCCGGCGTCTCGGTCCTGAACTTCCTGCGCCAGGCCGTGCTCGCCCGCCGTGGCGAGGAGATCTCGGTCCTCGACCTCCGGAAGTCGATGCTTCGGTGGATGGACCGGCTCGGGATGGACTCGTCCTTCGCCGACCGCTACCTGAACGAGGGCTTCTCCGGCGGCGAGAAGAAGCGCAACGAGATCCTGCAGATGGCGCTGCTCGAGCCCGAGATGGCCATCCTCGACGAGACCGACTCCGGCCTCGACATCGACGCGCTGAAGATCGTCGCCACCGGCGTGCAGGAGGTCCGCAAGGACAGGACCGAACTCGGCGTGCTGGCGATCACGCACTACCAGCGCCTGCTCGACCACCTCGAGCCCGATCACGTCCACATCCTGATCGACGGTGCCATCGTCGAGAGCGGCGGACTCGAACTGGTCGAGCGGCTCGAACGAGACGGTTACGAGGCCTGGCGATGAGCCTGGACGTCGCCTCCGTCAAGGCCGACTTCCCGATCCTGGCGCGCCAGATCGACGGCAAGCCGCTCATCTACCTCGACTCGGCCAACACGTCGCAGAAACCGCGCCAGGTCATCGACGCCATGGCGAACTACTACGAGCAGCACAACGCCAATGTGCACCGTGGCTCCTACCGCCTGGCGGTCGAGGCCACCGATGCACTCGAGAACGCGCGGGACAAGGTCAAGACCTTCATCAACGCGCCTGACCGCCGGGAGGTGGTGTTCACCAAGAACGCCACCGAGGCGGTGAACCTCGTCGCGCAGACCTGGGGCCGGGCCAACCTCTCCGAGGGCGACACCGTGGTGGTGACCGAGATGGAGCACCACGCCAACATCATCCCGTGGCACATGCTCGCCGCCGAGAAAGGCATCGAGCTCCGCTGGATTCCCATCGACGGCGAAGGCCGGCTGGACACATCGGACCTGGAGACGCTGCTCGACGGGGCGAAGCTGTTCTGCGTCACCGCGATGTCCAACGTGCTCGGCACGATCAACCCCGTTCGGGAGTTGGTCGACAAGGCACACGCCGCCGGAGCGCTCGCCCTCGTCGACGCCAGCCAATACGTTCCCCACAACCCCACCGACGTCCAGGCGATGGGCGCGGACTTCGTGGTCTTCACCGGCCACAAGCTGCTCGGGCCGATGGGTATCGGCGTGCTGTGGGCCCGCGCCGAACTGCTCGAGGCGATGCCGCCATTCCTCGGCGGTGGCGAGATGATCCTGCAGGTCACCAAAGAGGGGTTCACCACCAACGAGCTGCCGTGGAAGTTCGAGGCGGGCACGCCGATGGTGGGCGAAGCCGTCGGTCTCGGTGCGGCGATCGACTACCTGAGCTGCATCGGGATGGAGAACGTCCGTGAACACGAAGGCCAGCTGACGGGGTACGCCCTCCGGGCGCTCACCGACCGCTACGGCGACGAGATCACGATCCACGGACCGTCGGAGCCGGCCGGCAGAGGCGGCGTCATCAGCCTCGAGTACGGGATGGTCCATCCCCACGACATCGCCCAGGTCCTCGACCAGCACAACATCTGTGTCCGAGCAGGCAACCACTGCGCGAAGCCGTTGATGCAGGTGCTCGGGGTCGCCGCCACGACTCGCGTGTCGCTGTACCTGTACAACGACGAGTCCGACATCGACGCTTTCGTCGATGCGCTGGCCGAGGCCGGCGACATGTTCGGCTTCTGACCGGCGCTCGGTAGCCTCGGACCTCGGAGAACCACCATGGCAGGACTCGAAGACCTCTACCGCGAGATCATCCTCGACCACTACCGGACGCCTCGGAACCGTGGCGAGCTGGAGACGCCGCCTGCGGTGCGGGCCGAGGGTTTCAACCCGCTCTGCGGCGACGAGATCGTGGTCTACATCGACGTGAACGACGACGGCATCATCGAAGACGTCAAGATCGGCGGCCAAGGCTGCTCGATCTCGCAGTCGTCGGGTTCGATGATGTCCGCGGCCATCAAGGGCAAGAGCGTCGACGATGCGCGCGAGGTCACCAAGGCCTTCAAGCAGATGATGAGCATCCACGAGAGCGGGCTCGACGGCGAAGCCGACCCCGAGCTCGCCGACGTCGAGGCCGACCTGGGAGACCTCGAGGCGCTCCGTGGCGTCGTGAAGTTCCCGGTCCGCATCAAGTGCGCGACGCTGAGCTGGAACACCTTGACCCAGGCCCTCGACGACTCGACAGCCTGAATCGGCCCACATGAGCAAGGTCCGAGTTCCGGCCCGAATCGGCCTGCTCGGCAATCCCTCCGACGGGTACGGCGGACGCGTGATCGCGGCGACGATCGACGACTTCGCCGCAACCGTGGTGGCGGAGCCCGCGGCCACGTGGGACCTCGTGGCACCGGCGCGACACTTCGAGGCCCGGACGACGGCCGACCTGTCCGCCGCACTCGACCTCGACGGGCTCGACGAGGGGCTCCAGTTGATGGCCGCCGCGACCCTGCGCCTCGATCGCCACGGACCCGGCCTGGGACCCCACCGGGTGCTCTTCGAGTCCGACATCCCCCGCCAGGCCGGACTGTCTGGTTCGAGCGCGGTCGTGATCGGCGTCCTGCGCACCCTGGCTCCCGAACTCGACACCCTCGACATCGCTCGCCTCGCGCTGGAGGCCGAGGTGGACGTGCTGGGCTGGGCAGCGGGCCCACAGGACCGCGTGGTCCAGGCCATGGGAGGTCTGGTCGACATGCGGTTCGACGAGCCGTGGGACCCGTCGCGCTATGAGCGCCTCGACCCGGCCCGACTGCCCACATGTGTTCTCGCCTGGACAGACGAGCCGGGCGAACACTCCGGGCAGATCCATGCGTCGGTCCGCGACCGGTGGAACGCCGGGGAACGGCCCGTGATCGACGCCATGTCGCGATTCGCCGCGCTCGCCGCCGAGGGTCGACGCTCGCTCGACGACGGCAGCGCCCCCGAGGCCTGGCCGGGCCTGGCCGAGGAGGCCTTCGCTGCCGGCGGACGATCTACCGGTGATGACCACTCACGACCAGGACTATGTCGTTAAACTAATGCCCCGTGCTAGGATTGGTCGGGCCGGCGTACTGCATCTCCCGCGTCCG
>JBCCFK010000257.1:0-6610 GCA_039029775.1 Actinomycetota bacterium
AGGTAGCCGCGCTCGCGCCAGCCCGACCGCTTGGCCGCCTTCAGGTCCTGCCACCCCTGCACCGCCTTGGACTCGTAGTCGGGATAGCTGTCGGGGTCGATGCCCCAGTCGCGGAGGTGGTCGTCCCACCGGTGATGGCGGCCTTCGGGCACCCGGTCGCGCAACGATGGTCGGCCCAGCTGCACGATGCGGGCATGACCCATCGGGAACATCTCGAACCGTGACGTGAAGTGGTCCTGGTCGATCACCTGCGGCACCTGCGGGTGGACCGTGCGGGTGTGGTAGCTCTCGTTGAAGTTGTCCGACGAGAACTTCCAGTTGCAGTCCAGCGCGACCCGCATCCACCGGACCCGGACGGTCTTGTCGAGCTGGTGATTCGCGTAGAGCTCGGGGATCGGATGCAGGTAGTCGACGAGGTCGGGCGCGTCGGCGTCCATCGTGTACCAGACCAGGCTGCCCCACGTGTCGACGCGGACCTCGACCAGGCTGAGCTCGCCACACGGGTCGCCCTGGGGGAAGTCGTCGCGGTCGGGGAGATCGACGAGAACGCCGTCGAGGTCATAGACCCACCCGTGGTACGGGCAGGTGAGCGAGTCCTGGGAGCCGTCCTGCCAGACCAGCCGCTGGGCCCGGTGCGCGCACGTGTTGTAGAAGCCGCGGAGACCACCGTCGGCCTGGCGGATGACGACGAGGGACTCGTGCATGAAGTGATGCACGACGAAGTCACCCGGCTCCTGGAGCTGGTTGACGCGACCGGCGATGTGCCAGATGCGGGTCCAGAGGTGATCCCACTCGCGTCGCATGAACTCCGCGCTGAAATACCGCTCGGCGTCGATCGCGTCGCCGCGCAGGACCGACGGATCCCGACCGTCGATCGCCGATGGATGCGACAACGGCGCCTTCGTGACCTCGGACATGATCCCCCCGGAACTGCCGCGTTGGGACGAGAGTACTGTCGGAAGATGGCCGAGATCCCGAGAACCGTCCGCCACGTGGTCCTGGTCCGGTTCCGCGACGACGCCACCGAAGAACAGCGGGCCGAGTTCATCCGCCGCTCGCAGTGGAGTTTGGAGGCCGACTACGTGTCGGGATACGTCTCCGGTTGGGGGGTCGACCCCAACCCGTACGGCGGTTCGGCCACCGACGACTGGCACTGGGGCATGACCCTCGACGTCGCCGAGGGCGACGTGCTCCGATACCGCGACGACCCGATCCATCGAGCGGTCGGGCCGGCGGTGAGCAAGTACGCCGAGCGCTACGCCATCCTCGACTTCGTCATCGACTGACGCGCCGCGCAACTCCTCCGCCCACCCGGCGGCTCGGAGTGTGCCACACCGCGCTCGGATTCAGGGCAGCGCGAGCAGCCGGACCTCACCGGTGCTGCCGTCGAGCTCGATGGTCGCGCCGTCGGGTATGCGCTCGGTCGCATTCGAGACCGACACCGCGCAGGGCAGGCCGAGCTCGCGACTGACGATCACCGCGTGGCTGATCTGGCCGCCCACGTCGACCACGACCCCGTCGACGGCGAGGAAGAGCGGCGTCCATGCCGGGTCCGTCAACGGCGCGACCATGATGTCGCCGGGCACGAGGTCGGGAGGGTCCGCGGGGTCGACGACCAGCCGAGCCCGTCCGGTCACGGTGCCCGGGCTCCCGGGGACGCCGGCCAGCGTCTCCCCGACGGCGGCCACGGCGGCTCCGGAGTGGCCCTTCGTCGGCCAGGTGTCGAGCGCCGGGATCTCGCCGTCGCTGATGAAGAAGGGCGGCTCCAGGTTCCAGAGCGCCGCCCAGTCGCCGGCGCGGTCGGCGAGGCGCTCGCGCTGGGCCCCAGGATCGGCCACGAAGTCGCCCAACTCGTCGGAGGTGAGCATGAAGACGTGGTCGGCGTCGGCCAGCGCGCCGGATTCGGCGTGGCGGCGACCGAGCTCTCGTACCGCCATGCGCACCTCGTGCAGGACCCGCACGAGGGTGGTCTTGGCGCGCTCGCGGTAGACCATCATCAGGCCTCCGACCAGTGCGGCCTCGAACATCCCGGTGAGATCGTCGTCGCCGAGGTCGGCGAGCTTCGCTCGAGCCTCCTCGACCGCGGCGTCACGCGCTGCGGCCATCGCCGCGTGGCCGGCGGCCGGTGACTTCTCGTCGGGCTGCGGCCGTGCGCGGTCGATGGCCACCAGGGCCAGCCCGGGGTCGGTCTCCCACGTGTGTGCGCTGAGCTCCCACTCGTTGGGCCCTCGCGAGCCGAACTCGTACAGGAAGCCGTCGATGGCGGCCTTGAAACCCCGGGCGTCGTCGGTCTGGGGGTCGGTCAACAGCTCGAGGACGCCGTCGACCCCGCCGTCGAATGCGGTGGTCAGCTCGCTCGAGTCCCGGACGAATCGCGACATCTCCCACAAGTCGAACGAGGGTGCCGCCGAATCGACGTCGCCGAGCCCCGACAGGACCGTCATCGGCAGCGTGGGGTCGCCGATCGCCTCGGCCACGCCCGCGAGCATGCCGGGAGCGATGCCACTCGACCCCGCGGCGATCATCTGGTTCTCGGTGAGTTCGCGCATCACCGGGATCAGGGCTCGGATGTGGGCGAGGAGTTCGGCGTCGGACAGCGAGCCGAGATCGGGCCGGGCAGCTCTGATCGACGCCGCCCGATCCTTCTCCTCGAGGAGCTCGGGCCATTCGGTCGCGGTGACGACGAAGCCCTGGTGCGCCTCGGCGATCGGCAGCAGGTGTGGTTTCTCGTCGAGCGGATGGGGTTCGTAGGGCGGGGTGTCGTCGCGCGTGCCGAAGATCGCCGTGTCGAGCTGGTCGACGGTGATCGCGGGGTTGCGGACGGCTTGCATCCGGACACAGGAGAGGTTGATGTAGAAGTGTCCGCCGAAGAACCCACACATCTCGGGCGCGCCGTCCCGGTAGTCCTCGGCCTCGTAGGACCCCATCCGGATCGAGCCCTGCTGGAACCCCGGCAGGATGGCCTCGTCGAAGGCCAGCGTCTGACCGAGCGGGCTCACCGGCGTCGGCAGCACCTCGCCCGCGTTGGCCCGCGTGTAATGCGGGAACCGCTCGCTCGGTGGATGGTCGGTGAACCAGGCTGCCGACATGGTGACCCCCCGTCTGTCGGTGCGGGGAGGCTACCGCCGGGCCCGGGAGCGGTCGATCGGAGTAACGTCGATGGGCACGAAGGGGGTGCACGATGTCGATCGACAATGCCGTGCATGCCGGCCACGGGCCGGCGGAGCCATGGGCGAACCCACCGGTCGAGCGGCATGTCCTCGGCGGCGAGCGCTACACGTCGGAGGACTTCTTCCTCGCCGAGTGGGACGGGATGTGGACCCGCGTCTGGCTCCTGCTCGGCCGTGCGAACGCCATGCCGGAACCCGGTTCGTACCAGGTCGAGGACGTCGGTCCGGAGTCGCTGATCATGGTCCGCCAGGACGACGGATCGATCCGCGCCTTCTACAACGTCTGCCAGCATCGCGGCTCCCGACTCACCTTCGCCGCAGAGGGGACCACCGACGGTTTCGTCTGTCCGTACCACGGCTGGACCTATGCCACCGATGGATCGCTGACCGTCGCCCAGGATCCCGAGGACTTCCCGGAGAACCCGTGCGATCACGTGCACCTGGTCGAAGTTGCGTGTGAGACGTTCGCCGGTTTCGTGTGGGTGAACATGGACCCCGAGTGCGCGAGCCTGCGTGAGTACCTCGGCCCGCTCTGGGACGAGTGGTCGGCCTACGAATGCGACGACTGGCAGCGGATGACGGCGATGACCGTGCGCGTCCCGTGCAACTGGAAGGTGCTGCAGGACAACTTCTGCGAGTCGTACCACCTGCCCACGGTCCACCCCCAGCTGCGCGACTCGCACGAGGACGGCTACCTCGACACCACCTTCGACATGTCCGACGAGGGGCACAACCGGATGGTGATGAAGGGCGCGACGCCGTCGCGCACGTTCTACGGCGACGACGCGCCTCTCCCGGAGGCCGTGGCGAACCGGCTCGGGATCTGGGGGCTCGACGCCGACGGGTTCGTCGATCGCCCGTACGAAGCTCGACAGGCCATGCAGGCGCAGATGCGCGCCGAGGGCCCTGGTCGTGGCCATACGCACTACGACAACCTGCGCGACGATCAGCTCACCGACGCCCACCACTACAACCTCTTCCCCAACTGCTCGCTGACGTTCGGGCCCGACGGGGTGCTCCTGCAGCGCATGCGGCCGCACGCCGCCGATCCCACACGCTGCGTCTTCGACCACTGGTACTACGCCTTCGCGCCCGCGGGCCGAGACATGGTGGGAGCGGCCACCAACGTGCGCGTCGACGGTCCCGAGTCGGAGCATCTCTTCTTCGACTACGGCGACCAGCCGATGGGCATCATCCCGGACCAGGACGTGGCCATCACCGCCGGCCAGCAACTCGGCGTCCGCTCGCGGGGCTATCGCGGTGCGTACATCTCCGGTCAGGAGACGCGCATCTCCTGGTTCCACCAGGTCATCGACGAGTACATCGCCGGCCGCCGCTGAGGGGCCGATCGGCGCTCGCCGCTGATCTCTCCGGACCGGTCAGCCGGTGCTCTTGCGCCGGTACATCGCCGCGTCGGCGACGGCGAGCACCGCGTCCGCGCTGGGATGCTGTGAGCACGATGCGGTCCCGATGGACGCGGTGATCGACACGGTGTCCTGCGCGAGCACCACCGGCTCCGCGATGGCGTTCTCGAGGCGCTCGACGATCCGGTCCACGAAGGACGCATCCACCGCGTGGAGGGCGATGGCGAACTCGTCCCCGCCCAGTCGTGCGGCGTAGTCGTGTTGCCGGATGGCGGCGGCGAGTCGCCCGGCCACGATGTGGAGGAGGCGGTCGCCCATGGCGTGGCCGAATCGGTCGTTGACGGGCTTGAACCCGTTGAGGTCCACGAAGGCCACGGTCAGACGGTGGCGGGAGGCCCGCATGTCCGCCTCCAGCCGCTCCATGAAGCCGGCTCGATTCAACAGGCCGGTCAGGGTGTCGTGGCTCGCCGCGTGGGCGAGCTCCTGGCGCGCCTCGTCCAGCGCGGAGATGTCGTGGGCGGAGACGACCAGGCCGTCCACGGTCGGATCACCATCGAGCGTGGCGATCTCGAGCTGGTACTGGGTGGCGCGGGCACCACTGGTGGTCAGCCGGGCTTCCACGGTCACGCGACCGTCGGTGGCGCCGGCGGCGACCTTGGCCAGGGCCTCGCTGACCGTCAGCCGATCCTCGACGTGCACCAGCTCGTGGAACGACGTCGACACCACATGGGCCTGGTCGTGGCCGAGGTCCCGCGTCAGCGCGGCCGAGGCGGCGAGGACCGTGCCGTCGGCGTCGAGGTGGGCCAGCAGCGAACCGGAGTGGTGGACGAGAGCGCGGAACGCCGAGGCGTCGTCGTGGGCGATCTCCCACCGGCGTCGGTCGGTGAGGTCCCGCATCAGCAGGAGGAGGAGATCGCCGTCGGGTGCCTCGTGGCGTCCACCCGCGAGTTCCACCAGCTTCTCGCCCTGGGCGCCCTGGACCCGGAGTTCGATGAGGGAGCCGCGATCGTGGTCGCCGACCCAGTCGATGCCCGCGAGCGCCAGCGGCACGTCATCGGGATGGAGCAGCTCCAACGCTGATCGACCGGCGACCTCGACGGTTCGAAACCCGAACAGGGTCTCGGCGGGCGGGTTGAGGTGGACGACCGTCAGCTCCTCGAGATCGAGCGCCACCACGGCATCAGGCAGCGAGTCGAGCACGCGGGTGGTGGCGAGGCGGTTCGGGTCCACCCGCATCCATCGGACGATGTCCGGCGGATCCAAGGAGGGGCTAGTCGCTTTCGTCGGGCGTCGGGACCACGACGGTGGGGACCTGGACGTGGTGCACGACCGCGGAGGCCACCGAGCCCAGGAGCAGCCGGCTGAGACCTCGGTGCCCGCGGGCGCCGACCACGACGACGTCGGCGAGCGACGCCTCGTGAGCGAGTGCGAGGCGGGCGTCCAACCGGACGGCGTCGGCCACGTGGTCGTGGCCGACCACGAGCTCGCCGGCTCGCTCGGCCGTGTGTTCGGCGATCTCGCGCATCCTGACCTCGTCCACCTCCGGCACGACCCGGTCGTAGGGCGCCGCAACCGTCCACGCGCAGACGAGGCGCAGCAGCGAGTCGTCCGGCGCCCACGAGTCGGCCCACCGGACGGCGGCGTCGGCGTTGGCCGACCCGTCGACGCCGATGGACACCACGCCGTGGACGTCGCGCCCGGGGTCTTCCCACTCGGAGGGAACGATCGCCACCGGACACGGGCACTCGTTGGCGCATCGCGCGCTCACCGAGCCCAGAATCAGACCCTTGAAGCCGCCGAGCCCTCGCGAGCCCACGACGAGCAGGTCGGCGTCGGCGGCCGTCTCGCACAGCAGCGTCGCCGCGTCGCGTTCGACCACGATTGGTTCGAACTCGACGTCGGTGAGGTCGCAGCTCTCGAGGCTGCGATCCAGCCGCCTTTCGGCGTCGGCGCGGATCGTCTCGATCGGTGGCGGGACGTAGGCCATGCCCATCGGCGTGACGGCGCCGGCGGGTGACTGCCAGGCGAGGACCACATCGAGGTGCGCGCCGCGACGCCGCGCGTGCCGTGCCGCCC
>JBCCFK010000258.1:0-6596 GCA_039029775.1 Actinomycetota bacterium
CGCTTTAACCTTTCCAGCAACGGGGTGACGAATCTTTACTTCAGGACCAATCCCCCGGCAAGGAAGCGGGTTCGGACGATGAAGATTCGCTTATTACGCAGCGCGCTCTTAAGGAAATTCTCAAAGACCGCGGCCTCACCGGACAACCCGCCGAACGGGCGCGGGTGCGAGAACGTGTGGTTGCCCACGGCGTGGCCCGCCTCCACGACGGCGCGGACGACGGGCAGGGTCTCCTCGGACAGCAGTCGGCCGAGGACGAAGAACGTGGCGGTGATGCCTCGGCGCCCCAGCTCGGCGACCACCTGCGGCGTGACGTCGGGATCGGGCCCGTTGTCGAACGTGAGCGTCAGCTTCTTGGTGGTCACGGCGTCACTCGGCCTCGAGGACGAAGTCGTACTCGCAGGTCCCACCGTTCATGTCGGCCACCAGCGAGTCGCGCACACCGAACACGGCGTCGGAGTCGAGGTAGTCGGAATCGGCGTCGAAGAGGTGCGTGATCACGGACTTCCGGCCGGGTGCGGAGACGACGAAGTGCATGTGCGCAGGACGCCAGTTGTGGCGGCCGTTCTTGAACAGGAGGTCACCCGCCGGGCCGTCGCCGGGAATCGAGTAGGCGACCGGCCGGACACTGCGGATGTCGTAGGTGCCGTCGGGGCCGGTGGTGTAGATGCCCCGCATGTTCATCTCCGCCTGGTCGCCGTCCTGCACGTCGTACAGCCCGTTGCTGGCCGTCGACCACACGTCGAGCGTCGCCCCTTCGATCGGGCTGCCGTCGGTGTCGAGCACCCGGCCGACGAAGGCGATCGGCTGGTCGCCTTCCATCTCGTCGACGATCACCGACTCGCCCATCTCGCGATGAGGCGCTCCCTCGAGGTGGAAGGGCCCGAAGACCGTCGGCTCGGTCGAGCCTGCGGTCGCGCCGTGGTTGATCATCTCGACCAGCATCGACACGCCCAGCGTGTCCGACATCAGGATGAACTCCTGACGCTGCTCGTCGCACATCTGGCCGGTGGTCGTCAGCGCCTGGATGCCGGCGAACCACTCCTCCCGGGTCAGCCCGACCTCGACCACGAACTCGTGGAGGTGTCGGATCGCGGCCTTGGTGATCTCGGCGAGACGGTCGTCGGGCGACTCGTCGTAGCGGGACAGCACCTCGGCGAGGTGTTCCTCAAGCGTGATGTTGGCCATGTGGCTCTCCTTTTTGCGTTTCTGCGAGCGGTGGGCTCAGACGGCCTCGACCACCATGGCGATGCCCTGGCCGACGCCGATGCACATCGCCGCGAGCCCGTAGCCGCCACCGCGTCGCTTCAGTTCATGGACGAGCGTGGTGGTGATCCGTGCGCCGGAGGCGCCGATCGGGTGACCCAGCGCGATCGCCCCGACGTTGGGATTCACGATGCCTCGGTCGAGTTCGGTCCAGTCCGCCAGACAGGAGAGCGACTGGGCCGCGAACGCCTCGTTGAGTTCGACGACGGCGAGGTCGGACCACCCGATTCCGGCACGACCCAACGCGACGTTGGCCGCCTCGACGGGGCCGATGCCGAACAGATGGGGATCGACACCGGACACCGCCCGGCTGAGCACGCGAGCGAGCGGCTCCGCACCCAGCTGGGCGACGCCGTCCTCGGAGGCGAGAAGCAGCGCCGACGCGCCGTCGTTCATCGGCGACGAGTTGCCGGCGGTGACCGATCCGTCGCTCCGGAACACAGGCCTCAGACCCGCCAGACTCCCGGCATTGGTGTTCGGGCGGATGCACTCGTCGGTCGCCAGGTCGGCGCCGAAGGGGGCGACGACCTCGTCGTCGAACCGACCGGCGGCCCATGCGGCGGCCGCCTTCTGATGGCTCGCGGTCGCGAAGGCGTCCTGCACCGGTCGTCCGATGTCGTACTCCTCCGCCAGGATCTCCGCGCCCTCGCCGAGAGCGACGGTCCACTGGTCCGGATGCCGCGCGTTCACCAAGCGCCAACCGAGCGTCGTCGAGTGCATCTGTTGGTGGCCGCGCTCGTAGGGCCGATCGGGCTTCGCCACGACCCACGGTGCACGCGACATCGACTCCACACCGCCGGCGACGCAGACGTCGGCATCCCCGACGGCGATCTCACGACTCGCCGACATGATCGCCTCGAGTCCGGAGCCGCACAGCCGGTTCTCGGTCACGCCGGGAACCGACGTCGGGAGGCCCGCGAGGAGGCTGGCCATCCGGGCCACGTTGCGGTTCTCCTCGCCCGCACCGTTCCCGTTCCCGAAGTGCACGTCGTCGATCAGGGCTCCGTCCACGGACGACCGAGCGACGAGGGACGAGATGACACCGGCGGCCAGGTCGTCGGGCCTCACGCCGGCCAGCGCGCCACCGATCTTGCCGATCGGCGTGCGGACCGCGTCGACGATGAAGACGGGTTGCGTCACGAGGCCTCCCGGCTCCAGGGGATGACGACGGGCTGGGTCACGAGGCCTCCCGGCTCCAGGGGATGACGACCGGTTGCGTCACGGGGCCTCCCGGAAGGTCGCGATCAGTCGAGGCCCGGGCCGCGCAATCGGGCCCGAACCGGGAACAGTTGGAACGGGCGCCACTGCTGGATGAGGCCGTAGACACCGCGTGGAGCGAACACCGCCATCACCGCGGCCACGCCGCCGAGGATGATGAATCGCCACGTGTCGGCGTCCTCGAACTGCTCGGAGATGAACCAGAAGATCGCGACGCCGATGATCGGGCCGGTCGTCGACCCGACGCCGCCGATGATGACGATGAAGATCACCAGTGCCGTCCAGTCCAGGACGCTGAAGGCGTCGCGGTTCGTGACCGTCGAGGAGTTCAGGTGGATCAGCGCACCGGTGGCTCCAGTCCACGCCGCCGCCATCACCCACACCGTCAGGCGGGCGCGGGTGACGTTGACGCCGAGACCGCTCGCACCGTCGGGATTGTCTCGGACCGCTCGCAGGGCCAGACCGAGACGGGATCTGAGCACGAACACCACGATGAACGTCGCACCCGCTGCGAGTGCGAGCGCGACCCAGTAGATGACGTCACGGCGCAGGTCGATGTCGTAGTTGGCGAAGGTGTTCCGCACGGTGAACGACTGGACGTTGCCGGCGCCGAGCGAGTCGATCTGCAGGGTCGCCAGGCGGAAGACCTCGGCGATGACCCAGGTGCCGATGGCGAAGTAGCCGCCCTGGAGCCGGAATGCGAAGGCGGCCACCGGGACCGAGAACACCGCGACGATGACGCCGGCCAGGACGAGGGCGAGGAACGGGTCCAGGCCGTTCTTCTCCGCCAGCACGAACGTGGTGTACGCGGCGATCCCCACGAATCCCTGCTGGCCCACCGACACCAGCCCGCCGAAGCCGGCGAGAAGGTTCCACATCTGGGCCAGCGAGAGGAAGTAGAAGACCTCGATCAGCGTCAGCTGCGTGCTCGCCGACCCGAAGAGCGGGAACAGCGCCAGCAGCACCACGACGCCCAGTGTGACGGTGGTGCCGATCGCGGCGTCGCGCGAGTTCCGGGTGAGGGTGTGGCCCGTCATGTCCGCACCCCCGTTCCCAGGAGGCCGTGGGGCCGGAACAGCAGCACCGCGAGGAACACCAGGTGGCCGGTGAGCAGGTCCCACCCGATCGAGGCCTGATTGCCGACCGTCTGCGACGTGCCCAGGACGATGCCGCCGAGCAGCGTGCCCCAGAGCGAACCCAGCCCACCGATCACGACCGCCTCGAAGCCGAACAGCAGCTGGCTCGAACCCGAGCTCGGGGCGAACGTCGTTCGGGCGCCGAGGAAGACCCCGGCGAGGGCGACGGTGGCGAAGGCGATCGCCATGGCCAGGCCGTAGAGGTGCTTGTGGTCGATGCCCATCAGCTGGGCGGTCTCCGGGTCATCGGCGGTGGCTCGGAAGGCTCGGCCCATCTTCGTTCGAGCGAGGAAGAGCTGGAGTGAGACCAGCAGGGCCACCGCGACGATCAGGGTGATCAGCGGGAACCAGCCGATGCTGATGTCGTCGTTCACCTTGATCGACTCGGTGATGATCGACCCGGCGTCGAGGCGTTCGTCGGTGGCGGTGTAGTACTCGAGCAACGCGTTCTGGATCACGACGCCGAGGCCGAAGCTGACGAGGATGCCCGGGAGTGGATCGTCGCCGAGCGTCCGATTGAAGACCGCCCGCTGGCCGACGTAGCCGATGGCCGCCATGACGACGATCACCAGGATCATCGACCACCAGATGCTGACGCCCATGGTGTTGGTGGTCGACAGCGTCAAGTACGCGGCCAACACGGCGAGGTCGCCGTGGGCGAGGTTGACGAAGCGCATGACGCCGAATGCGAGCGACAGGCCCGTGGCGAACAGCGCGTAGAGGCCGCCGAGGAGGATGCCCTGGACGACGGCGTTGACCCACTCCATCACGAGACCCCGAAGTAGGCGGCCGTGATCGCTGCCTGATCGACTTCGTCCACGGCACCGGACAAGGAGACCCGACCCTCGAGCATGCAATACACCCGGTCGGCCATGGCGAGGGCCTGTCCGATGTCCTGTTCGACCACGACCATCGTGGTGCCACCGGCGCGGATCTCGCTGAGGGCGCCGTAGAGCTGGCGCACCACGACGGGCGCGAGTCCGAGGGACACCTCGTCCAGGAGCAACAGGTCGGGATTCGACATCAGGGCTCGGCCGATGGCGACCGCCTGCTGCTCGCCGCCGCTGAGCTTGGCCGAGGAACGGTCGAGCAGCCGCTCGAGCAGGGGAAGGGCCTCGACGACCTTGTCGACGGTCCAGGGGCCGGGTCGGCCTGCGTGAGACCCGATCATCAGGTTCTCCCGAACGCTCAGCGACGGGAACAGCCGTCGCCCCTCGGGCACCAAGGCGATCCCGCGGCCAACCCGATCGTTGGCGGACACCCCGGCGAGATCCGCACCGTCGAAGACGATCCGGCCGGCGGGGACGGTCACCTGCCCCATGATCGACCGCAGCAGGGTCGACTTCCCGGCGCCGTTGGCGCCGATGATCGCAACCGACTCGCCGGGGTTGACCTCGATGTCGATGCCGAACAGCGCTTGGAAGTCGCCATAGCGGGCCTCGACCGACTCGACGGTGAGCAGGCTCATGCGATCACTCCCCCGCCACGCCGAGGTACACCTCGCGGACCTCTGCGCTGTTCATGACCGCCTCGGGTTCGCCCTCGGCGATCTTGGTGCCGAAGCTCATCGCCATGATCCGGTTCACCACGGCCATCAGCGCGTGCACGATGTGCTCGATCCACACGATCGTGACGCCGCCGGCGTGGATGGACTTCACCAACTCGACGAGCTCGGCCACCTCGCCCTCGGTGAGGCCGCCGGCGATCTCGTCGAGCAGGAGGACGCTCGGGTCGGTCGCCAGAGCCCGGGAGAGCTCGAGGCGCTTCCGGTCCAGGAGCGGCAGTGCGCCGGCCATGGTGTTCGCTTTGGACAGCATGCCGGTTCGATCGAGCGCATCGACCGCGACATCCACGCGGTCGCTCTCCCGCTGGAGCTCCGGCCGTCCGTAGGTGGCACCGACCAGAACGTTCTCCAGCACCGACATGCCCTCGAACGGGCGCGGAACCTGGGAGGTGCGGGCGAGACCCGAGCGACAGCGACGGTCGGCGGAAACGCCTGTGACATCCTCCCCGTTGAGCAGCACCCGACCTCGGTCCGGGGCGAGATCACCCGCGATCAGGTTGAGCAGCGTGGTCTTGCCGGCGCCGTTCGGGCCGACGATGCCCAAGGCATCGCCGACCTCGACCGACACGGACATGTCAACGATGACGGGCAACCCGAACGATTTCGAGACCCCCTCGACCTCGATGACTGCGACCACGTGACCCCCCCCCTGACCAGTTCGCGGTGATCAGCCGCGCATGGACTCCATTGGACCGTCGAGCTCCACCCCGGGCAACTGCTCGTTCGTCCGGACGGCCAGCTCGTAGTCGTAGGTGTCCCCCGGGACCCACTGACCACCGATGAGCGGGGTCTTGGTCACGTTCGGGACGACCGGGTTGGTGAAGTCCACCTGGCCGGCGATCGTCGGCAGGTTGGTCTCACCCATCGCGGCGAGAAGCGCCTGCTTGTCCTCGGCGCCACCGGCGCGCGTGATGGCGTCGATCGCGACCTCGAAGAGCGAGTGCACGTATCCGACCGGCTGGGTCCACTGCGAGCCCACGGTCTCCTCGTACTCCGCCGCGAGCTCGGCCGCGCTCTGGCCGGTCAGGCTGGACGTCGTCGGGTGCTTGTCCGACCACCAGATCTCGGTGGAGATGCCGGCCGGGTTCTCGAAGGAACCGACCGCTCCCGGGAACAGCAGGCCCTTGCCGACCGTGACCGCGTCGACCTCAAGGCCCTGCTGCTGGGCCTGCGCCCAGAAGTTGCCGAAGTCAGGCGGCGGGAGCACACCGGTGACGATGGTGACACCGGCGTCCTTGAACTGGTTGATCTGCGCGGTGAAGTCGTTGCCACCGAGCGGGAAGCGACCAGGGTCGACGAGCGTGTAGCCCGCGGCCTCGAGCGCCGGCGGGAAGCCGACGTTCGGGTCGCTCCAGGCGTTGCCGTCGGGATCGTCGGGCCACAGCGCACCGATGGTGGCGCCGGGGGCGATC
>JBCCFK010000259.1:0-6553 GCA_039029775.1 Actinomycetota bacterium
CCACGCCGGCGCCGCCGGGTCGGTCGAGCGCAACGCGGCCGACAGACCCCCATGGAGGCCCGCCAGCCACTCGATGCGCGCGTCGCCGTCGGGTACCTCGAGCGCCGGCGGCGAGGGCCGCTCGTCGATGCCCACGACATCCAGCGCAGCGCCGATGAAGTTGTAGACCTGGCCGACGTGGATCAGGAGCTGGCCGACGTCCCAGCCGGGACATGCCGCCACGTCCGCGTCCATCGCTCCGGCAGCGACCTCCAGCAGTCGAGCTCCGTCGGCGTCGAAGGCGTCGAGATAGATCTGAGTGCTCAGCATGCTGCGAGCATACGGGCACGCGCCTCGGTCGGCGCCGGCTCAGGTGCCGGTCATCTCGGCCGCGATCCCCGCGGCGAACCGGTCGACCGACTCCTCGGTCGTCTCGAAGCTCGTCATCCACCGGACCTCGTCGATGGGCTCGGCACCAGGGGGCGCGGCGGCCCAGGTGTAGAACGGCGACCACGTCTGGAGCCGTTCCACGTTCTCACGGGGAAGCTTGGCGAACACCGCGTTCGCAGCGACGTCCTGGGTGATCTCGACCCCCGGGATCTCGCCGGCCGCCTTCGCCAGCCGACGGGCCATCTCGTTGGCGTGGCGCCCGTGCTCCAGCCAGCGATCGTCCTCGAGCAGCGCGCTGAACTGGGCGGCCACGAACCGCATCTTCGAGGGCAACTGGGCCGCCGCTTTCTGGTTGAAGCGGCCGAGCTGGACGAGCTCGGGATCGAAGAACACCACCGCTTCCCCGTACGCGATCCCGTTCTTTGTGCCGCCGAAGCTCAAGACGTCCACCCCGAGATCGGCCGTGAACTCCCGGACCGGCACGTCGAGGGCCGCGGCGGCGTTGGCCAGACGGGCGCCGTCCATGTGGATCCGCATGTCGTACCGGCGGGCCGTGTCGCACACCGCCCGCAGCTCCTCGACCGTGTACAGCGTCCCCTGCTCGGTGGTCTGGGTGACCGAGATGGCTCCCGGCTGCACATGGTGAACGTCACCCAGAGCCCAGACCTGCCCCTCGATGTCGTGCGGTCGCAGCTTGCCGTCCGGCGTCGGGACGTCCAGCAGCTTGGAGCCCACGAAACGCTCGACCCCGCCGCATTCGTCGACGTTGATGTGCGCCGACGCGGGGCAGATGACGCCCTGGTGGGGGCGGACCAGCGTCGACAGACCGACGATGTTCGCCCCGGTCCCGCCCCAGCAGAGCAGAGCGGTCGCGTCGGGCCCGAAGAGATCGTGCACCTGGGATTGCAGGCGCTGGGTGACCGGGTCGGCGCCGTAGGCGATCGCCGGTCCGGCGTTGGCTGCCGCCATCGCCTCGAGGACGGCAGGGGCCACCCCGGCGGTGTTGTCGCTGGCGAAGGAGTGCACGGGTGCGGGAAGCATCTCCCCCAACGTTAGAGGCGGCTGCACGCGAGGACTCCATCGGTCGGCTGGTCGCCCTCGGGTACGGTTGCGCCGCCGCTGACGGTTCAGGAGGAGCCATGGTCGAACCCGCCGATGTCGCAGCCACCATGTACGCCGGCGATCACGCCGTTCGCGCTCTGGGCATCGAGATCGTCGAGGTCGGGCCGGGCCGAGCGGTCACCAGGTTCGTCGTCGACGAGGCAAAGGCGAACCAACACGGCGTCTGCCACGGCGGCCTGATCTTCACCCTGGCGGACACCGCCATGGCATACGCATCGAACGGTGCGAACGAGAAGGCCTTCGCATCGGCCGCGTCGATCGACTTCGTCAACGGCGCCACGGTCGGCATGACGCTGACGGCCACGGCGCAGGAGCAGTCACTCAGGGGTCGTGCAGGGATCTACGACACCGACGTGACCGCCGACGACGGCACGCTGATCGCACTCTTCCGTGGGAACACGTTGCGCGTGGGTGGGCCGATCGTCGACGAGACCGGCTGACGGCTCCAGGACGCCGGGCGGAATCACCCGCCCGACCCTGTCCCGCTCCCCCTACCATCGCGTTCGTGAACCTCACGATGGCGCTGCCCCGCCCCCCACCTCCGAGGCTGGTCGCACGTCGCGGCGTGTGCCGCAGCCATCACCCTGTGCCCGCTCGTGATCATCTTCTCGCCCGGGGCGCGCACGGCCGCCGCCATCTACTCGGGCGCCATCATCGGTCTCTTCGGGATCAGCGCCGCCTACCACCGCTTCCACTGGGGCGACACCATGGAGGCGGTGATGAAGCGACTCGATCACTCGATGATCTTCGTCGCCATCGCCGCCACCTACACCCCGATCGCCGTGGTCGCGCTCCCTGACGGCCCGGGCTCACTGATCCTGCGCGTGGTCTGGATCGGCGCGGTCGCGGGCGTCGTCACCCAGCTGTTCTGGCCGGACGCGCCCCGCCCCGTCCTCGTCACGCTGTACATCACCGTCGGATGGGCCGCGCTGCTCGTGATCGACGACATCTGGCGCAGCCTGGGGGTCGGCGGGTTCATCCTGTTGATGGCAGGCGGGCTCCTGCACACCGTCGGCGCGTTGATCTACGCGACCAAACGACCCGACCCATGGCCCCGATGGTTCGGCTTCCACGAGATCTTCCACGTCTTCGTGATCGCGGCCATCGCCGCCCACTACGTCGTCGTGGCCACGATCGCGCTGCCCATGGCGCGCTGATGCGCGACGGGTGGGCGACGAGATCATCTGCACCAGCCACTGGTGGCGTTTCGGCACCGACGGCACCGGTTGCCGCGTCCGGACCGACGGCTCCAGAGTGGCCCAGGCCGACACCACCGTCGTCGTCTGCGAGGAGCGAGACGGCCAGATCTGGATACCGGGCGGCTCACGTCAGGGCGTCTCGACGCCGAACCAGGGCCCGGTGTTGATGTCGGCGACGACGAGATCACGGTCCTCTTCGTCGGCGATCGGCACCGACAGGGCCTCGGCCAACACCTCGGCGGCCCGATCGGTCTCGCCGGACGCCGCCAGTGAACGGGCCTTCGCCTCGAGCGCGTACGCCATGTCGAAGTCGACCAGCCCCGCCTCCTCCACCCACGCCATGCACCGCGCAGCGTGGTACGAAGCCGCTTCGGCCCGACCGAGGAACCCGTAGACGCGCGACACCAGGTACTCCGCCCGCGCCATGTGGGTCGGCCCGCCGGCCCGGCTCCAGTGGAACGCCGCGGCATGCGCCTGGTGGATCATCAGGGCGTCCTCGTCGGGGCTGCGATCGTCGCGGTCCAGGAGCCCGTAGGTCGCGTTGTTCGCCGCCTTGGCGAAGCTCGTGTGCGCTTCGATGTCGTCCTCGGTCACGTTCGCACCCTGCCGCTGTGTCACACATCCCGTCAAGCGCCGTGCCCGCTACTGTCTGACGGTCCGTCAGATCCGCCTGGAGGCGCGCACATGGCCATCTCGTCCTGGGACGACTTCCCGGTCCACCAGACGTCGGAGTACGTCCGCCACGTGGCCACGAGCGACCGCAACTTCTACGACCGCTACTACTTCAACCTCCACGGATCGAGCGACGAGGTCATGACGATCTTCGGCCTTGGGCAGTATCCGAATCTGGGTGTGACCGACGCGTTCCTCGCGGTCGGCACCGGCGACAAGCACCGCGTCGTCCGTGCGTCTCGCCCGTTGACCGACCGGTCCGACCTGCAGGTGGGGCCGATCCGGATCGAGGTCCTCGATCCTCTGACCCGGCTGCGCGTCGTGTGCGAGGAGAACGACATCGGCGTCTCCATGGACGTGACCTGGACGGCGAGCCAGCGGCCGCTGGAGGAGCCTCGTCAGTATCTGCGCCGCCAGGGCAAGGTCGTGTTCGACACGATGCGGTTCGCGCAGCTCGGCCGTTGGGAGGGGTCGCTGACTGCGGGTGGCCACACCTGGGACGTGACGCCCGATCGCTGGGGCGGCAGTCGGGACCGTTCGTGGGGTGTTCGACCCGTGGGCGAGAAGGAGCCCGACGGCATCCGAGCCGACGTGTCGGTCATGGAAGGGCTCTGGAACTACTTCCCGATCGACTTCGGCGACCACGCCATCGTCTACATGCTCCAGGAGACCAACGAGGGCGTTCGAGAGATCGAGGAAGCGATGCGGATCTGGGCTGACCCGGACCGTCCGACCGAGTGGCTGGGCGCACCCGCCTATGAACACGAGCGGGTCCCGGGCACCCGCATGCTCGCCGGGTCGACGATCACGTTCCCCGACGCCGGGATCGAGATGCGATGTACTCCCCTGCTCGCCAACTACGTGGCGATGGGGACGGGGTACGGCATCGAGCCCGATTGGCGCCACGGGATGTACCAGGGCCCCGAGCTCGTCGTGCAGACCCAGGAGTCCGACATCGCCGACGTCGCCGGCATCGGCCAGTACGGCGTCGTCGACCACGTCGGCCGCTTCGAATACGACGACCAGGTCGGCTACGGCCTCTACGAGCACGGCTTCTGGGGCCGCTTCGAGAAGTACGGCCTCACCGACCGCGCGGCCGTCTTTCCCGAGTAGCTAGCTCGACCAGGCCGCTCGGCCGCGGAGCGCCACCACGCCGGCCACGGCGAAGAGGACGACCGAGCAACTCATCGCGGTGGGAACCGTCGTCGCCGTCGCGACCCACGCGAGCGCCAGTCCGCCGACGATCTCGCCACCGGCGTCCGCCTGCCCCACGAACGAGTGCACGGTGGCGCGGGTCTCGGGCGGCGTGTGGGCGTTGGCCCATGCGGTGTAAACGGGCTCCAGCGACGAGCGGAGACCGCCTTGGAGGACCAGTCCTGCAGCAGCGATCGGGAGCACCGCCACCAGGCCGAGCAGCGCCGCACCGGTCGCGGCAGCCAGCATCAGGACCGAAGCCGCTGACGGCAACCCAGGCCCGCTCTGGCGGCGCTCGACCCGCCACACGAACAAGAACCCGGCCACGGCCTCGAGGCTGGCGATCACACCAACGATCAGGATCTCGTCGATGTCGTCGGGCAGCCCGATCTGGTCGAGCCGCCGGATGTCCAGCCGGTCCAGCACCTCGCCGCCGAATGCGCCCAGCACGACGACGACGGCCAGGATCCGCAGCGCCGGCACACTCCTCGTTCGTCGAGCTCCGGCTCGGAGCGTGGCGATGAACTGCGACCAAGTGTCGCCGCGCTGCCGCTCGAAGGCGCTCTCCGTCATCGTGAACGCCAGGACGACGGCCCAGCCGACCATGACCACGCCGGCCGTGACCACCGTGACCGGAAGCGACGTCAGCGCGCCCAGCACGACACCGCCCACCATGCCGACTATCGAGAGTGCGAACTGCAGGCGGGCGCGCCGCAGGATCAGCCGCTCGACCTCGTCTGCCCCGCCGAGTTCATCGGTCACCCACGCGGTCTCGGCTCCGCTCAGGAACGTCCAGCCCAGGCCCCAGGCCATCTGGCTGATGACCAGGACCCAGAAGGTCTCGGTGAGGCCAGCGAGGATCATGGCGCTTCCCATGACCGCGAAGGCGATGATCACCGAGAGCCGCCGGGACACCACGTCGGCGACGACACCGGTGGGGATCTCCGCGAGGAGGATGGTCAGCTCCATGACTGAGCCGAGCGCCACGAGCTGGACCGGCGAGAGTCCGAGGTCGATCGTCACCCACGTGGCGAACGCGACCCAATAGCCCCGCAGACAGGCGCGCTGGAGCAGACCGGAAGCGACAAAGAGCCGTGCTGGATCCGAACGCACCCGCAGAGACTACGAGCGCACGAGTTCCTGCTCGCGGTGGTTTCCGGCCGCCCTGCGGGCGCACACGACCCGCTCGAGCTCGAGGGCGACGACGGTGCCCGTGGCCACGCCGATCGCGTACGCCGCCAACGAGGCGACCGAGTCGATTCGCCCGAGGAGCTGCGAGAACGCGGCCGCGAACGTCGTGGCCTCGACGGCGGCGACGGCCGCGGCGGCCGCAAGGCGACGATCGGCCGTGAACGCGACGCGCACGGTCCACAGCGACACGCTGACGAGCGCCAGGAGGAAGAGACCGATGGTGGGGAGGATCTGACCGGTCATCGGGCTCACGCCGGTTCGAATCTGGACGCCGGGTCCTCGAAGTCGACGAGCCACAGTCGGCCGCCGCCGTGCGGCGCCGGGTTGTACTCGGCGAACCCGAAGAGCTCCTGGGCTCGCCGCGGCAGTCGGGCACCGAGCTCGGACGGAAGCGCGAACGCATGGGCCTCCTCGGGGCGCAGCCATCCGAGCAGGTAGCTGAGGTGGAGCGCTGAGCGCCACTCGTTGGTGGTCGTGTTGGCCCCGCCCCCGTGGATCGTCTTCCCGCTGAACAGCAGGACGCTGCCGGCCTCCATCTCGGCCGGGACGGCGGCCGCGGGGTCGAAGAGCTCGTCACGGTCCGCCTCGAGGTGGCTGAAGGGCACCACACGCGTTGCGCCGTTGGCCTCGGTGAAGTCGGAGACCGCAACCATGGCGATGACGATGATCTCGGGTCCGCCGGGCAGCAGCTGGTTGAACCAGGGCCAGCCGGTCTGGTCTCGATGGAGGTACTGGGCCGGTTCGCCCGGGCCGATCGAGATCAGCTGGGTGTCCGAGATCTGGGTCGCACCACCGTCCGGGATGAG
>JBCCFK010000260.1:0-6546 GCA_039029775.1 Actinomycetota bacterium
AGGCCGGCCTTCAGGGCGGCGATCTCGTTGGCGTCCATGGCCCTCCCCGTCAGCTCCAGACGTCGAGCCCCTCGCGCTCGACCTCCATCAGCCGCGGCAGATCGTGGCTGAGGACCTTGTCGATGCGGAGCTGCATCATGTGGCGGTCGGGGGCGGCGAAGGTCGCCATCTCGGAGGTGAGCTTGTCGGGATGAGGCGGGCGGCCGCCGCGGGCACGGGTCAGGTAGCCGTCGACGTAGCGCCGCAGCAGGTCGTCGTCCTGCATGATCTCCATCCGCCCCCTGAGGGTGACCTGCCGGCCGATCTCGTCGGGATCCCAGATGCAGAACGAGGCCGCGGGGTTCCGCCGCCACGCGTGGTACTTGGCCCGGTTGGTGGTGGACGTCACCGTCACCCGCCCGTCGATCACCACGTAGAGCATCACGGCCTGAACCGGCTCGTTCGCCTTGGTGACCCAGGACACCACGGCGTGGGAGGCCTTCTCGACGATGGCCTGTGCCTCGTCGTCACCGAGGGTGAACGGTGCGATCTCCCTCCGGGCGAACCACGCCGGGCGCTCGTCGCTCACGTGGCCTCCAGGAGATGCGGGGCCCGGCGGTCGAGACGGAGCAGCCGAGCCGCGTTGGCGTTGAGCAGATCCGGGAGCGTCCCGAGGTGGTCGGTGCCGTCCTTGTCCCAGCCACCGAAGTTGGTGCCGAACACCATGCGATCCGTGCCCAGCTGGGACACGGCGAAGTCGAACTCGTCGGTGCCGGTGATGTGGCAGTCGAACCACAGGCGGTCGACCTCGGCGTCGAAGGCGCCCGGCTCTCTGATCCAGTCGGGCGACGACGGTCGTCGTTCGGCCAGCTTGCGGAGCTTCGACCGGTGCATCGGAAACGAACCGCCGCCGTGGGACACGCAGATGTCCAGGTCGGGGTGGCGGCGGGTGACGCCGCCGAACACCAGCATCGCCACGGCGATCATCTCCTCGACCGAGAACTCGACCACCAACTCGAGGCTGTACTTGAGCATGCGGTCGTCGCGCAGTGGTCCGTCGAGCCCGGTCGGGGCCGGGTGGAAGAAGAGGGGTGCGTCGAGTTCGACGCAGGCAGCGTAGAAGGGGTCGAGGCGCTCGTCGTCGAGGTGCATGCCGAAGTCGGTGCCGATGTAGGCGCCGACGAGGCCCAGGTCGTCGACGCTGCGCTCCAGCTCGGCGATGGCGGCCGGTACGTCCTGCATCGGGAGCGACGCGAAGCCCAGGAACCGATCGGGGTGCGCTCGCACGACCTCGGCGAGGTCGTCGTTGTGGGCCCGGCAGTAGTTGACGGCGTCCGCGGCGGGGATGAAGTGGAGGTAGGTCAGCGGGTTGGGCGAGAGCGCCTGCACACGGATCCCCGCCTCGTCCATGGCGTCCAGGCGCATGCCGACCTGCATGAAGAGCGACTCGCGATAGGGCACACCCTCGAGACGCCAGTCCCCGACGCGAAACCAGGTGGTTCCGTCGTCGTACGCGCCCAGTTCGGGGCCGCAGACCGGTCCGGCCGCGCCCAATGTCCCCTCCAGGACGATGTGTCCGTGAACGTCGATCAGGCCTGCCATGACCGCACGCTAGTTGGGTCCGGACCGGCCTGCCGGTGGGCGAACGGCCCGTCGGCCACCGAAGTACTGTCGGTGCCGGAGGACCGCATCGTGGCCCACACCACCGACCATCCCCTGCTGATCACCACGTGGGATGCGGCGCGCGAGGCGTATCGGTCCAAGCATCTCCGGCAGGGGCTCTACGACGGCGGGGTGGTGATGGAGAACGTGCTGATCAACCTGCACGGGCTCGCGCATCGCGATCGGAGGCGGCTCGAGAACCCGCTCTTCCGGCGCGAGGTCCTGGCCGCGTACGAGCGCGACGAGTTCCCCGCCGTGCTCGCCGCCCGACTCGAACCGCACCTCGAATCCGGACGCATGGAGCTGCTGGAGTTCGGGCACTCGGTGATGCTCGAGCTCGCCGCCATCAACGCGGGCGTCGACATCGATCGCGGTGACCCGCACGCGCTGGACCGTCTGCACCGCCAGCTCCTCGCCTTCATCGACGGTGCCCGAATCCTCCACTACGTGGGCGACAAGGAGGCCAAGGAGCGTCAGGTCGCCGAGGCCCTCGCGGACTTCGACGCGGAGTTCGTCACCCCCGGCATCGGTCGCCGGGTCGCGCTGCTGGCCGATCGAGACGCCGGGCGCGCCGGCGACGATGCCGTGCCACGCGACATTCTCCGCGTGATGCTGGAGAACACCGAGGGCCTGGAGCTCGACCGTTCGACCATCGTCCGCGAGACGGCCTTCTTCCTGCTGACGGGGGCGAGCACGTCGGCCGTCGCCCTGACCCGCACGCTGCACAACGTCTTCGCGTGGATCGCCGAGCGCCCCGACGACGAAGCTCGCCTGATCGACGACCCCACCTTCGTCCAGCTGTGCGTGCTCGAGAGCCTTCGGCTTGCGCCGATCAGCCCGATCGCCGCCCGATGGGCCACCGAGGACGTCACCTTGACCGATGGCACGGTCATCGCCGCCGGCGAGCGGGTCCACATCGACATGGGCGCGGCCAACCGGGACGCGTCGGTGTTCGGCGCCGACGCCGACGAGTTCCGCCCCGAGCGCCCGCTCCCGGACGGGGTCCCGCGGCCGGGCGTGAGCTTCGGCCACGGCATGCACCACTGCATCGGCCAGGAACTGGCCGTCGGCGTCGAGCCCACCGCGGGCGGCGGGACCGAACTCATCCTCTTCGGGCTGGTCGGCACGGTCATCCGGGAGTTGCTGCGGCTCGGCGTGCGACCCGACCCCGACCGGCCCGCCGAGGGCGACGACCTCACCGAGCGGGCGACCTTCAAGACCTACCCCGTGATCCTCACGCGGACCTGACCACCCGGAAGGAAGAGACGATGACGCTGGACTTCACGATGCGCCCCGAATGGGAGGAGCTCCGCGCTCGAGCCCGAGCAGTCGCGCTCGAGGGCGTCGAGACGTTCGGCCGATGGCACGACTCGTGGATCAACGGGTACTCCAAGGGTTTCGCCAAGGTCCTGGCGGCGGAGGGCTGGATCGGCATGACCTGGCCCACCGACGTCGGCGGCGGCGGTCGACCCGGGATCGAGCGGATCATCATGGCCGAGGAGATGATCAGCGCGGGCGCGCCGATCGCCGCGAGTTGGGTGGCCGACCGCCAGATGGGGCCGTCGATCTACACCTACGGCACGGACGACCAGAAGGCGGAGTTCCTGCCCGGGATCCTGTCGGGCGAGGCCACATGGTGCATCGGGATGAGTGAGCCCGACGCCGGATCCGACCTGGCGGCGCTCAAGACCAGCGCGGTCCGCGACGGCACCGACTTCGTGCTCAACGGCCAGAAGATCTGGACCTCGGTCGCGGCGTCGGCCGAGTACTGCTACCTGATCTGTCGCACGGACGCGAGCGGGCCGCCCCACAAGGGCGTGAGCGAGTTGATCGTGCCCATGGACCTGCCGGGCATCGAGGTCCGCACGGTTCGGGACATGGTGGGCAACGACCACTTCTGCGAGGTCTTCTTCACCGACGTGCGGGTCCCGGTCGAGAACCTCGTGGGCGTCGAGGGCGACGCGTTCCGCCAGACGATGGTGCAGCTGGCACACGAGCGCGGCGGGATCGACCGACTCGTGTCCAATCGGCCGCTCTACGACCTGGCGCTGGCGCATGCGGACCACAGCGATCCGCTCGTCCGCCAGGAGATCGCCGCGATCGACACCGGCTACAAGCTGGGCCGGCTGATGGTCTATCAGGGCGCACTCGGCCAGGGGCACCCCGACTTCAGCGCCGGCACCAAGGCCTTCTGCACCGAGCACGAGCAGCGCGTGGCGGACTTCGCCGCTCGGGTGCTCGGGCCGACGGCGCTCGTGGGCGATGACCTCCCGAACGCCGTCGCGTATCAGCCGGCGTACACGATCCAGGGGGGCATGTCACCGATCATGCGGAACATCCTCGGCGAGCGGGTCCTGGGCCTCCCGCGGGAGCCGAAGGCCAGATGAGCGAGGATGGGGCGTGACCGACCCTCACCATGGCGAGTTCATCGAGAAGTACGTCGACGACGACGGGTACCGGACCCGGTTCTTCGACGACCTCGAGGTCGGCGAGGCGTTCGAGTCGACCTGGCATCGCGTGACCCAGGAGGAGATCCTGCGGTTCGCCGACGAGTTCGACCGCCAGTACTTCCACAACGACCCCGAGGCGGCGGCAACGTCGCCATTCGGGGGACTGATCGCGTCCGGCGCCCACACGTTCGCCGTCTGGAACCGCGTGAACCTCGATGTCAACGGCGACATCGCCTGGATCGCCGGCGTCGGCTTCGACGAGTTCCGCTTCCCGGGCCCGATGCGCGCGGATGTGGACTTCAAGGCCACGAGCGTCCTCGAGTCGGCCCGCCGGTCGGCCTCGGACCCGGAGCGAGGCGTCGTGGCCCACCGGTACCGGCTCGTCACCCGCGGCGGAGACACCGTCTTCACGGCACGGTGCACCGCCCTGGTACACCGGCGCTGACGGGCCGGCGGCGACTCAGGCGACGATCCGGCGGATCGCGTCGGCCATGCCCGACTCGGCCTCGGTCGCCGGCGACCGGAGCACCAGCTCCCAGCGGACGGGAATCGGTCCGCCGCTCAGCGGGACGATCCGGAGATCGTCGAGCCACGCGGACCGCAATGCGACGCGCGGCTGCACGGTGATCCCCCCGAACCGGCGCACCAGTCGCAACACCATCGCGAGGGACTCCACCTTGCGCAGCCGCTCCGGCGTGACCCCGGCGGGTTCGAAGAACTCGTGGTGCTCGAACCCGAGCTCGGGTCGTTCACCCGCGGTCACGTAGGTGCTGCCGACGAGATCGGTCGGCTCGAGCACCCCGCGTCCGGCTGCAGCGTGATCCACACGGACGACCGCGGCGAGGTCGTCGTCGACGAGGAGCGGCCGCCGCCCCTCGCTCTGGGCGGCACCGACGAGCACCACGCCGAGGTCGGCCCGGCGTCGCAGCACGGCGTCGTCGGTCGAGCCGTAGGCGACACGGACGAAGTCGACGTCGGTCGGGAGATTCGGGTCACTCATCAGCTCCTCGAACCACGGGGCGGTGTCGTAGAAGTCGAGGGCGATGCGGGTAGTGAGGCGCTGGGCGGCATCCATCCAGCGGGCCGTCTCCTCGGCGAGACGGACCGACTGCTGGACCTGTTCGCCGACCTCGGCCAGATGGATGGCCGCCGGTGTCAGCCTGAGGCTGCGCCCGTGCATCTCGGTCAGGACCACGCCGATGCGGCGTTCGGCCTCCTTGAGGCGATGGCTGGCCGCGGACTGACTCAGCGCCAGCGTGTCCGCGGCTCGGCCGAGCTGGCCCTGGTGGCGGATGGCCACGAGGAGGTCGAGGTGGCGGCGATCCAAGGACTCATGCATCAAATCGATTGTAAACGTCGAAACTACGCGCTTGTCGAATGAATGCGCTCCCCCCATCATGCGGACATGGCAGCGCCGACGACCCCGATTCTCCCCACGCAGGCGACCGGTGTCGCCCGCTTCGCCGCATGGCGGCCCTCCCCCACCGTCGCCACCGTCGCGATCGTCGGGACCTCCGTCGCCTACGCATTCGCCAGCTTCTTCGCCCGTCGGCTGACCGACACCGGCATCAGCGCCACCTCGGTCACCTTCTTCCGGTTCGCGATCACCGCCGTCGCCCTTGCGCCGTTCCTTCCCCACGACCGCGCCGATCGGTCGGCGGCGGCATGGGGGTTCACGTCGGGGGCGGTCATGGCGATCGGCTGGATCGCGTACGTCCAGGCGATCGCCGACGGCGACGTGGCCAGCGCCGGGATCGCCTACATGACGTACCCGGTGTTCGCGGTGGCTGCCGCCGCCCTCGTCTTCCGGATCCGGCCGGAACGATGGGCGACGGTGGCCGCCGGTCTCGTGCTCCTCGGGGCCGCGGTCGGACTGGGGGGCCTGCAGATGTCGGTGTCGCCCTGGGTCATGCTCGCGCCGGCCAGCTTCGGGTTCTCGATCGCCGTGCTGACCGAACGCCTCGGTTCGCTCGACCCGTTCGCCCGGCTCGGGTCCGCGGCCCTCGGTGCCACCCTCGTGCTCCTACCAGCGGTGGTGGCCGCACCGACCGAGGAGGTCCTCCCGGCGGCGACCACGGGCGGGGTGTGGATCCTCGGACTCGGGGTCGGCGCAGCCCTGATCCCGATGCTCGTCTACGCCGCGGCCGCTCCCGTGATCGGCGCAGCCCGCGCGGCCACCGCGAACGCCGCGGAGCTCCCGGTGGTCTTCGCGATCGGCGCGGTCTTCTTCGGTGAGCAGATCCTGATCCGTCACGGACTCGCGGCAGCGGTCATCATCGCCGCCATCCTGCTGGGACGGGTGACCCGGTCACCCCACGTGCTGCCCGACCAGGACGACGAGGCCGCGGCGATCAGTCCCGGTACTCGACCCCTGGCAGAACGCACAGCATCTCGTACACCAGGTTCGCTGCGGTGAGCGACGTGGTACCGGTCGTGTCGTAGGCGGGGGCGACCT
>JBCCFK010000261.1:0-6489 GCA_039029775.1 Actinomycetota bacterium
CTCCAGGCCGTGTACGTGCCTGCCGACGACTACACCGATCCGGCGCCCTTCACGTCGTTCACCCACTTCGACGGCACCACCGAGCTGAGCCGCGACATCGCCGCCCTGGGCATCTACCCGGCGGTGGATCCGCTCGCCTCGACCTCGACGATCCTCACCCCCGAGGTCGTCGGCGACCGTCACTACGACGTCGCCCGCCGCGTGCAGGAGATCCTCCAGCGCTACAAGGAGCTGCAGGACATCATCGCCATCCTCGGTCTCGACGAGCTCTCCGAAGAGGACCGCGTCACCGTGGACCGCGCCCGCAAGGTGCAGCGCTTCCTGTCCCAGCCGATGTTCGTGGCCGAGATCTTCACCGGTCAGGCCGGCATCTTCACCGGCGTCGACGACACGATCGAGTCGTTCGAGGCCCTCACCAACGGCGACCTGGACCACCTGCCCGAGCAGGCGTTCTACATGGTCGGCGGTGCCGAGGACGCCGAGCGCAAGGCGGCCGAGCTCCAGGCCAACGCCTGATCCGGCGAGGGCTGGAAGGAGTAGCTGCTCATGGCTCTGCAGGTCGAACTCGTCTCACCGGAACGGCTCCTCTTCGAGGGGGAGGCCGACATGGTCCTGGCTCGCACCGTCGAGGGCGAGATCGGGTTCCAGCCCGGTCACATCCCCTTCGTCGGGACGCTCCTGCCCGGTGTCGTGCGGTCCTTCGGGTCCGACGGCGCCGAGACGCGCATCGCGGTGCACAGCGGCTTCATCGAGGTCGCCAACGACCATCTGACACTGCTGTCGGACGTGTCGGAGCTGGCCGCGGACATCGATGTGGACCGGGCCCGCGCCGCGCTGGAGCGGGCCGAGGAAGCCCTGCGGGCCGACGGTGACGATCTCGATGCCGCTGCGGCCAAGGCCCGCGCCACGGCGCGCCTGACGGCGGTGCAGGGCGACTCCTGAGCCGCTGATCCCGCACACTGCTACTGTGCGGGCCGCCGGTTGGCTCGGTCACCCGGCCCAGGTCGATTGGCCTGAACCCAGCCACTTTGCGAGGGCTCGGCGCTGCGCGCCGTCGGTCTCGTGGGAGGTGGACACCCGGCTGTTGTACAGTCGATTTCGCAGGCGGCGACCGGTCGGAGGACCCAGATGACCGTGACACCCGAGCAGATCGAGGGAGCCTCGTTCTCCACGGTCAAACGCGGCGGTTACCGAACCGAGGAAGTCGATCGGTTCCTTCGCACCCTGGCCGAGGAGGTCCGGTCGTTGGCGGCACGGGTTCGCTCGGCCGAAGGCGCGAACGAGGACCTCCAGGCCGCGAGCGCGGAGATGGCGACGCTGATGCGCGACGTCCACGCCCAGCTGGGCGAGAAGCGCCGCGTGGCCGAAGCCGAGGTGGAGGGCATGTTGCAGGGCGCGGAACGAGACGCCGCCAGCATCATCTCGACCGCCACTGCGCAGGCCGACACCATGCGGGCCAAGTCCGATCGGGTCCTGAACGACGCCGAGCAGCACGCGGCGCTGCTGCGGTCGGACGGGGAGCAGCGAGTTCGCGAGGCCGCCGAGGAGACCCTGCGTGCGGCGCGTGCCGAACTTCAGGAGCTGCTCCGGCGCAAGCACGAGATCCTCCATGCCCTGGCTGCGCTGCGAGGCGACCTCACCGCGATGGAGTCCCGGCTCGACTCCGCAGCGCTCACGCCCGATGCGATCAACGACGAGATCGTCAACCGGACCCTGATCGACCTCCGGGAGGCGCAGCGCGACGCGCTGGCGACCGCCGCGGATCCGATCACGGTGCCCGAGCCCGCAGCGGCACCTGAGACCCCGGCGCCGGCTCCGCCGACCGCAGCCGATCCCGCACCCGCGGAGATGCCGGCCGCTCCGCCCGTGGCACCGCCGCCGTCACCGGGCGGCGAGCTGGGCCATCCGGCCGCCGGCGACGGCGCGGCTGCGCACCCGGCCTCGAGCGGGACGTTCTTCAGCCCGCCCGAAAAAGAGGCCTGAAACAACCGAACTCGCGACACCGGCCGGAGCGCCGCGCGGGTCGCCTGACGCTCAGTCGGGGATCTCGATCTCGTCGAGGCCCTCTTCGGCGTCGGGCCAGTCCATGTCGAGCGCCTTGAGGGTGTCGACGAGGATGGTGCTGATGACGAGGTTGCGGAACTTCTTGTCGTTCGCGGGGATCACGTACCACGGTGCCCAGTCGGTGGACGTCCGCTCGAGCATCTCCCGGAACGCCTCCTGGTAGTCGTCCCAGCGCTCCCGCTCGGCGAGATCGCCCTTGGAGAACTTCCAGTTCTTGTGCGGCTCGTCCAGTCGGGCCTGAAGTCGTTCCTTCTGCTCCGCTCTGGAGATGTGCAGGAAGATCTTGATGATCGTCGTGCCTTCGTCCGCCAGCATCTTCTCGAACGCGTTGATGTGGTCGTAGCGTTTGCGCCAGCGCTCCTCGGGCACGAGGTCGTGCACCCGGACGACCAGCACGTCCTCGTAGTGGCTGCGGTTGAAGATGGTGATCTCGCCGGCCCCGGGCGTGTGGTGATGGACGCGCCAGAGGTAGTCGTGGGCGAGCTCTTCGTCGGTGGGCTTCTTGAACGACGCGACCTTGACGCCCTGGGGGTTGGTCTTGTCGAAGACGTGCCGGATGGTGCCGTCCTTGCCGCCGGTGTCGGTGGCCTGGAGGACCACGAGAACCTTGTGCTCGTTCTCGGCGTAGAGCAGCTCCTGCAGCTCCTCGAGCTCGTCGTTGAGGTCCTTGTGTTCGTCCTTCAGGTCGCCCTTGTCGATGCCGTGGTCGTGATCGGGGTCCCAGTCGCCGAGGTCGACGTCGGCGCCGGGCGAGACGCGGAACTGGTTGGGGTCGATCATGTCGTTCTCCGATCGTTCGGTCCGTAGCCGGGCTTGACCAGCTTTGCGAAGGCATCGTCGCCCACCCGCAGGCGGATCCCCGGTTCGAGGTCGGGCGCTCGACGGAGGGTGTGGCCACCGTCGACCGCGATGTTCTGACCGGTCACCCACCGGCTCTCGTCGCTCGACAACCAGACCACTGCGTCGCCGACGTCCTCTGGCTCGCCGACGAACCCGAGGGGCATCTGGGCCACGTAGTCGTCGACGACGTCGGGCATGTGGTCGAACAGGGGAGCGGTGGCTTCGGATCGAACGACGCCGGGGCGGATCGTGTTGACCCGGATGCCGAAGCCGCCGAGCTCGTCGGCGGCGCTTCGCACGAGCATGTCGAGCGCCGCCTTGCTGCTGGCGTACGCGGCGCGGAACCGACCCCCGAGCACACCGGCGATGGAGGAGATGCCGATGATCGAGCCGCCGTGGTCGCGCATGCGTTTCGCCGACGACTGGATGGTGGTGAATGCGCCGACCACGTTGATGTCGAGCGTCTGGCTGAGCGCGGCAGCCTCCATGGCGAGGAACGGGCCGCCCGTGCCGATGCCGGCGTTCGCCACGGCGATCTGGAGCCGCCCGTCGGCGTCGGCGGCCTGGTCGACCGCGGCCTCGACGGCATCGGGGTCGGTGACGTCGCAGACCGCGGTGCCGACCTTCGCTCCGGTCTCTGCGCCGAGTGAGGCAGCCGCCTCCGCCAGGACCTCGGCTCGTCGCCCCGCGATGGTCACCTGCGCACCGGAATCGGCGAGACGACGGGCGATCCCGAGACCGATTCCGGTCCCGCCACCCGTCACGAACGCGTGCTTGCCGCTGAGGTCAGCCATGAGCTGAGAGCCTGCCACAGGCCCGGGCGACGAGCCTGCCATCGCCGCGGGGGATCGTCAGTAGTCGACGATCGAGTACGAGTCGAGCTTGTTCAGCGCGTGCTGGGCGTTGATCTGGCGCACCGTTCCGGACTTCGACCGCATGACGAGCGACTGTGTCGTGCAGTGGTCGGGTGTGTAGTGGACGCCGCGGAGGAGGTCGCCGTCGGTGACGCCGGTCGCCGCGAAGAAGCAGTTGTCGCCCTTGACGAGATCGTCGGTGGTGAGGATCTGGTCGAGGTCGTAGCCCATCTCGATGGACTCGGTGCGCTCGGCTTCGTTGCGAGGCCAGAGTTTGCCCTGCATCTCGCCACCCATCGCCTTGAGCGCCGCGGCGCTGATGACGCCTTCGGGGGTGCCGCCGATGCCCATCAGGACGTCGGCACCGGTGTCGGCCCACGCCGTCGAGATCGCCCCCGCGACGTCGCCGTCGGGGATCAGTCGGATGCGGGCACCGGCTTCGCGCACCTCACCGATGATGTCGTTGTGGCGGTCCCGGTCGAGGATGACGACCGTGATGTCGCGGACGCGCTCACCCTTGGCCTTGGCCACCGCCTGCAGGTTCTCGGTCACCGAGGCGTTGATGTCGATGGCACCCACGCAGTCGGGGCCGACGGCGATCTTCTCCATGTAGACGCACGGACCGGGGTTGAACATCGTGCCCCGGTCGCTCACGGCGAGCACGGCGATGGCGTTGGCGCGGCCCAGCGCGGTCAGGGTGGTGCCGTCGATCGGGTCCACGGCGACGTCGGCGAGCGGCCCGTTGCCGTCGCCGACATTCTCGCCGTTGTACAGCATCGGCGCCTCGTCCTTCTCGCCTTCGCCGATGACGACGATGCCGTCCATCTGCACGCTGTCGAGAACCACACGCATCGCATCGACGGCGGCGCCGTCCGCGCCTTCCTTGTCGCCCCGGCCCATCCATCGGGCCGCGGCCATGGCGGCCGCCTCGGTCACCCGCACCAGCTCCATGGCCAGGTTGCGGTCGGGCGATTCCTTGCTGCTCATCGGTTGTCCTCCGAAGGCGATGTCGACGTCGTTGTCGTTCACCAACGCTACCCAACACCCCGGTGGTCGGGAAGGAGGGGAGGGGGTTCTGCCCATACCTCCGCCCGCGGCCCTGCACCCTGTGTGGTCGGGCGGCGACGAGGTGCTTCAATGGGGCCATGGGACCCCTGCCGACCGAGGCCCGACCATGATCGCGGCCTGGTGTTTCCAGTGCGGCCTGGACTACGCGTCCGATGTGGCCGAGTGCGTCGAGTGCGGGGTGCCGACGGTCGACCATCCGCCGATGGCACTGGACGCGGTCGGCGCCGACGACGAGGCCCACCTCGCGTACGAGCTGCACGCGTGGAACGGCCCGGCGCGCGCAGCGGTCGAGACCGCGCTCTACCGATCCCACCTCGCACACGCATGGCAGGGGCCGACGCTGCTCGTCAGGGAGACGGACGAGGACGCGGTCGACGAGATCATCGAGCACGTCGACGACACGATGTCCACGAGCGCCTCCGCCGGCGTCGACTCCGAGGACGGGCGGCTGGGCTTCGATCTGGGCGCGCGCAACCAGGAGTTGCACGCCGCGGTCGTGGCCAAGCTCGTCGACGAGGGCGTCGAACACGAGCTGATGGGGAACGGTTTCCTCCTGGTGCCCACCGCACGAGAGGACGATGTGGGGGACTGGATCGAGGCCATACAGGAGGAGCTCCGGGCGTCGGACTCGTTCGGCCCGGGAGTCGACGGCGTCGATCCGCACACGGTCGTCGAGGGCCTCTTCATCGCCGCCGACGTGCTGAGACGAAACACCCGCGACCTTCGGGCGCAGCGCCGGTTGCTCGACAATGCGTCGATCGCCGCACAGCTCAAGTTGCCGTTCGGATACGAGGCGCCGATGTGGCGGTCGGTGCTCGATCAGACGGCGGTTCTGGTGGCCCTCATCGAGGACGCGGGCGACGACAATCTCGTCGAAGTCGAGGCTCGCAACCTCCGCAACATGCTCCACACCTACGTGTAGGTCGAGGGTCGACTCGACGCCTCGTAGCGACCGCGGTCGAAGTACCGTGTCGGGGTGTCCAGGCCGCTCGCAGAGCTCGAGATCTACCACTCGCGCCCCATCGCGCCCACGCGCCGTGTGGCGCTCGGCCGCCGACACCTGCCGATCGAGCCGGCTCCTGGACCCGGGGGCCTGCTCCTGGCCGGAATCGTGGCCCGGTTCCTCCCGGACGTCGACCGGGACTTCCACGACGAGTACCTGGACCTGCTGACGATGCTGCAGCGCGGCGCCCGGGTCGCGCAGCCCAAGCTCCGGCACCGCCTCCAACAGGACGTCGTTGGTCTCACCCGGAGCCGGCATCGGCTCGAGCGCCAGGACGGCAAGCTCCGGTTCGTCTTCCACGTGAACCGTGGCGCACCTGAGCAGTACGTGCTGGCGGCCGCCTATGCCGCCGGTGACTTCGCCTACGCCGACCGCCCACCGGTGATGGACCTGATGCGCAAGGCCGAGAAGTGGCGAGGCCCCGTCGACGGCAAGCTGATCGCCCATCTCACCGGTCGTGCGGACGGATTCTCCAGCGACGTCGGGATGGGCGATCCCGTGGGGTGGGCGATGGGCACGCTCGGCTTCGAACTGGGCAACGGCGGTCAGCCGCCCAGGGACGAGATCCAACAGCGCTTCCGCGAGCTCCTCCGAACCGCGCATCCCGACACCGCGGACGACGACGACTTCGATCCCGCGCAGCGGATCGCCGACCTGACC
>JBCCFK010000262.1:0-6446 GCA_039029775.1 Actinomycetota bacterium
CCTCGACGGCGCCGAGGTCCTCGTACAGCGTGCTCCGCTGGTGCAGCGTCCGACCGAGCGGCGCCAACACCCGGGCGAAGTCGTCGGGACCGACCTCCTGGCCGTGGCTGGCCCCGGCGGCACGGGAGATGTTCTCGTTCATCAGGGTGCCGCCGACGTCGTTGCAACCGGCCTGCAACAGCTGGGCGAGCCCGGAGAAGCCGATCTTGACCCACGATCCCTGGATGTTGTCGATCCAGCCGTGGTAGGCGATCCGCGCCACCGCATGCATCAGCAGCGTCTCCCGGAAGGTCGGACCTCGGCGCGCCATCTTGCGCAGGTAGATCGGCGCCGCCATGTGGACGAAGGGGAGGCCGACGAACTCGGTGAACCCGCCGGTCTCCTTCTGCAGGTCACGGGTCAGCACCATGTGCCTGGCCCAGTGAATCGGGTTCTCGACCGCGCCGAACATGATCGTCACGTTCGAGCGCAGACCGACCCCGTGGGCCGTGCGGTGCGCATCGAGCCACTCCTGCGTGTCGATCTTGTCGGGACAGAGGATCTCGCGCATCTCGTCGTCGAGGATCTCGGCCGCGGTCCCGGGCAACGTGCGGAGCCCGGCCTCCATGGCCCGGGTCAGATAGCTGTCGAGGGGCTCGTCGAGGCGCTTGGCCCCTTCGGTGACCTCCAGCGCCGTGAATCCGTGGACGTGGATGTCCGGGACGGCCTCCTTCACGGCGCGGCACACATCGAGGTAGTACTCGCCGTCGAAGTCGGGATGGATGCCGCCCTGGAGACAGACCTCGGTCGCCCCGAACGCAGCGGCCTCGGCGGTACGGGCCGCGATGTCCTCGAGGGTGAGCAGGTAGGGCTTGCCCCGCAGGTTCAGGCTGAGCGGACCCTTCGAGAAGCCGCAGAACCGGCATTTGAACGTGCAGACGTTCGTGTAATTGATGTTTCGGTTCGCGACGTACGTCACCTTGTCGCCGTTGACGTCGCGGCGCAGTTCGTCGGCGAGCTGGCAGACCGCCGCGACCTCGGGGCCCCGAGCCCTGAACAAGGTGACGATCTCCTCGATGCCGACCTCCTGGCCGGCGCGCACGCCGGCGAGCACCTCCGCGATCGCGCCGCCCGCCGCAGCTGGTGCCGGATAGAGGTGCGTCGGCTCCACATCGGCACCCGAGTACCACTGTGTCGAACGGTCGCCGACGATCTCGACGTCCGCGCCCTCGTCGGCCTGCTTGACGAACTCGACCTTCTCGGGGAACACGGCACCCGGGTCGTCGCGACCGAGACCTTCGGCGTCGGCCCGGTCCATGACGTTGAAGCGCAGTTCGGAAGCGATCCAGGTCTCGGGTTCGAGGACGTATTCGGGGTAGATGGTCAGTCGGGGCGCGAGCGCCATGCCCTTGGCCTCGGTGACCTCGCGGAGGCGGTCGAGCGCCGGCCATGGACGTTCCGGATTCACGTGGTCGGCCGTGATGGGGGAGACGCCGCCCCAGTCGTCGATCCCCGCGTCGAGCAGGATGCCGAAGTCGTCCGACAGGTTCGGCGGCGCCTGGAGGTGGATCTCGGGCGGCAGCATCGTGCGCGCGAGCGCGATGGCCTCGAGGTACTCGTCGTCGGGGCAGGGCGGGGCCTTGTGCATCGCCGTCCCGGGCTTCGGCAGGAAGTTCTGGACGATCACCTCCTGAATGTGCCCGTGGCGGGCGTGGGATGCCGCGATCGCCTCGATGGCGTCGATCCGGTCCTGGCGGGACTCACCGATGCCCACCAGGATCCCGGTCGTGAACGGGATCCTGAGCTCGCCTGCCGCCTCGAGTGTCGCGAGACGCCGCTCGGGCTCCTTGTCGGGCGCACCTCGATGGCACTCGAGGTCGGCGTTGAGCGACTCGATCATCATGCCCTGAGAAGGACTGACCGTCCGGAGCGCCGCGAGCTCGTCGGGGTGCAGCGCGCCGGCGTTGGCGTGGGGGAGGAGTCCGGTCTCGTCGAGGACCAGCTGGGCCATCGCCCCCAGGTACTCGAGCGTCGTCTCGTAGCCGTGGTCACGCAACCAGTCCTGCGCCACGGGGTAGCGGAGCTCGGGCCGCTCGCCGAGTGTGAAGAGCGCTTCGTGACAGCCCACGGCGGCGCCCGAGCGCGCGATCGCCAGCACCTCCTCAGCGGTCAGGTACGGCGAGTCGAGCCGCGCCGGCGGCTGCGCGAACGTGCAGTAGCCACACTTGTCCCGGCACAGCATGGTGAGCGGGATGAACACCTTCGGCGAGTACGTGACCCTGGTGCCGTGGTGGTCGTCGCGGATGGCCCTGGCCTGGGCCATCAGGCTGTCGAGCGTGGTCATTGCATCCTCCCGGAGCGCGTCGAGCAGTGCCGAGTCCGGACGGTCGTCGGTGCGATCGTCATGCGGTGTCGGCCCTCCCCGGACGGCTGGCGATGTGAGCGGGCGTGATCTCCTCGCTGCACTCAGGGCAGCGGGTGACGTTCTGGAGTGGGGTGCCGCACGCGTCGTGGACGAGCACGGTCGGCGGGCCGTCGTCGGCATACCAGCGATCGCCCCAGTGCATGAGCGCGACGAGTGAGGGCGAGAGGTCCTGGCCCTTGGACGTGAGCCGGTACTCGTAGCGGACGGGTCGCTGCTGGTATTCGACGGTCTCGAGGACCCCGGCGTCGACGAGCTTCTGCAGGCGGTCGCTCAGGATGTTCTTGGCGATGCCCAGGTCTTCGCGGAGCTGGGTGAAGCGACGAACGCCCCGGAAGATGTCGCGCAGGATCAACAGGGTCCAGCGGTCGCCGATCACCGACAGCGTGGCCGCGATCGAACACGACGGGACATCGGGCTCGGTCGCCCGGGGAGATGCGGATGCAGGTCCTGCCATGGCAGCCGCACCTTAGCAGGTCGGTTTCACTATGCAACCGACTCGGTTTCGTGCCGCAACCAACACCGCGGACCAGCGCGTGGGGTCGGTCGGCGAGGCCGAGAAGCGGCGCGCGTCGGTGGGAGACGCGCGCCGCCCTCGGACCGATGGCCAGTGTTCAACAACCGGGCGACGAGAACCGTCGGCCCGCCGACAGACCACGCATCGATCCGGGCGCCGCCGCGCCCGAGGTCACTTCAGCTGGTCGGCTTTGCCGGTGAGCGTGTCGAGCAGATCGTCGAACGACTTCTCGAACGACGCGACGCCCTCGGCCTCGAGGACCGCTGCCACCTCGTCGAGGTCGACGCCGATCGCCGTGACCGCATCGAGCACGGCCTGTGCCGCACCGAAGTCGGCGTCGACCGTTCGGGCGACCGTGCCATGGTCGAGGAAGGCCTCGAGCGTGGCATCGGGCAGGGTGTTGACCGTCTCGGGGCCGATGAGTGTGTCGACGTAGAGCGTGTCGGGGTACGACGGGTTCTTCGTCGAGGTCGAGGCCCAGAGCGGTCGCTGGGGGCGCGCGCCGCGCGCGGCCAGCGCCTCCCAGCGCGGACCGGAGAACTTCTCCAGGAAGAGCTCGTATGCCAACTGGCCCTGAGCGACCGCCGTCCGACCCTTGAGCGCCTCCGCCTCAGGCGAGCCGATCGCGTCGAGCCTGCTGTCGACCGCGGTCTCGGTACGCGAGATGAAGAACGACGCGACGGACGAGACCCGGGACACGTCCCCGTCGGCCGCCTCGAGCCCGGCGATGTAGGCCTCCATCACCTCGGCATAGCGGTCGAGCGAGAACAGCAGGGTCACGTTGATGTTGCGACGCTCGGCGATCATCTGCTGGATGGCCGGCAGGCCTTCGGCGGTCCCGGGGATCTTCACGTAGAGGTTGGGCTCGTCGATGTCGTCCCACAGCTGGCGGGCGGCAGCCATCGTGCCGTCGGTGTCGCGGGCGAGACCGGGATCGACCTCGACGGAGACGTACCCGTCCAGGCCGTCGCTGGCGTCGTACACCGGACGCAGGATCGCGAGCGCCGCCTCGATGTCGCTGGTCACGAGTTCCCAGTAGGAGTCCTCGATGCCGGTGCCGGCGCGGACCAACTCACCGAACTGCTCGTCGTAGTCGTCGGAGCCGCCGATCGCCTTCTCGAAGATCGACGGGTTCGAGGTCAGGCCCCGCACCCCTTTGTCCACCCACTCCTGGAGCTCACCGGAGGTGATCCAGCCGCGGCGCAGGTTGTCGAGCCAGGGGCTCTGGCCCTGCTCGTCGAAGAGGTCGTGCAGTCGAGTCACAACAGTCCTTTCGCCCGGGCCACCACGTTGTCGACGCTGATGCCCAGCTTGTCCATCACCGTGCCGCCCGGCGCCGATGCGCCGAACCGGTCGATGCCGATCGAGTCGTCGGCGTAGGCGGCCCACCCGAGGGTGACACCGGCCTCCACCGACAGTGCGGGAACCCCGTCGGGCAGCACGGACTTCCGGTAGGCCTCGTCCTGGGCCTCGAACATGTCCCACGACGGCATCGACACGACCGTGGCCGCGACGCCCTCGCCGGCGAGTCGGTCCGCGGCCTCGACGCACAGACTGACCTCGGACCCGGTTCCGATGAGCACCACCCGGGCGTCGTCGGCACCGCGCAGCACGTAGGCGCCCCTGGCGACCGGTGCGTCCTCGGTGCCCTCGAGCACCGGCACGTTCTGTCGGGTCAGGATCAGCGCGGTCGGGCCGTCTCCATCGACGGCGACCTGCCACGCGGCAGCGGTCTCGTTGGCGTCGGCCGGGCGCACGACCCGCAGACCGGGCATCGTGCGGAGCGACATGACGTGCTCGATCGGTTGGTGTGTCGGCCCGTCCTCGCCGACGCCGACGGAGTCGTGGGTCCAGGAGTAGATGACCTTCGCGCCGCTCAGCGCCGCGAGCCGCACAGCGCCTCGCATGTAGTCGCTGAACACGAGGAAGGTGCCGCCGACCGGGATGACGCCTCCATGCAGCGCCATGCCGTTCATGACCGCGCCCATGCCGTGCTCGCGGACGCCGTAGAACAGCTGGCGCCCACCGGGCTCCTCGGGGGACAGGGGAGAGGCGCCCTTGAGCTCGGTGCCCGTGTTGCCGGTGAGATCCGCGCCGCCCGCGATGATCCCCGGCACGACCTCGACGGCCGCGTTGAGACAGGCGTTGCTGGTCTTGCGGGTCGCCACGCTCTCGCCGACCGTGCCGGCGGGCAGCTTCATGCTCCAGTCGGTGAACCCTCGCGCCCCATACGCGGCCTCCAGGCTCTCGCGGTCGTCGGAGTACTCGTCCCAACGGGCCTGCCAGCGCTCGCGTTCGGCCGCGCCGCGACGCCCGACCTCGCGGTACCACTCGACCACGTCGTCGGGCACGTGGAACGGCTCGTCGGGAAGGCCCATCACCGCCTTGGTGGCCGAGATCTCCTCGTCGAGCAGCGAGTAGCCGTGGGCATGCGGGTCGTCGGTCTGGTCCGGCGACGGGAAGCCGATGTGGCTGCGCACGACGATCAGTGACGGCGCGTCCTCCACCGTCATCGCGTCGCGCAGCGCGCCTTCCAGCGCGTCGCAGTCCTCGGCGGCCTCGCCGAGGTTGTTGACGTGCCACCCGTAGCCGGAGAACCGCTTGACCACATCGTCGCTGAGCGACAGTTCGGTGGGTCCGTCGATCGAGACGTGGTTGTCGTCGTAGATGTAGATCACGCGGCCGAGCTTCTGGTGCCCAGCGAGCGAGGCCGCCTCGTGGCTCACCCCTTCGGCGAGGTCGCCGTCGCCACAGACGGCGAAGACGTGGTGATCGCAGATGCCCGAGCCGTACCGGGCTCGCAGCCAGCGCTCCGCGATCGCCATGCCGACGGCGTTGCCGACGCCCTGGCCGAGCGGGCCGGTCGTGACCTCGACGCCGGCGGTGTGTCCGACCTCGGGGTGACCAGGCGTGGCCGATCCCCACTGCCGGAAGTCCTTGAGGTCGTCCAGTGTCAGTCCGAAGCCGGCGAGGTACAGCATCGAGTACTGCGGGATCGATGCGTGTCCGGCGCTCAGCACGAAACGGTCGCGATCGGGCCACTCGGGGTGGGCCGCGTCGTACTTCATGATCCGCGAGTAGAGGACGTGCGCCAGCGGTGCCAGCGCCATCGCCGTGCCCTGATGACCCGACCGGGCCGCGTGGGGTGCATCCATCGACAGCCCCCGAACCACGTCGATCGCACGACGCTCGATCTCGGGCAGGGTCAACTCATCGGCCACGGGCGCTCCTCCGCTGAAGTGGGCCCGACCCGGTGCCGAACCCGTGCTTCACCCCGGTCGCGCAGCCGCACGCACCGGCACGCGGCCGAGCCTAACGCCTGCCCAGCCCGATGGCGGGTACCGAATTCGCAGGAACCGGAGGCGCTGCGCCCGGCGGCCGAACAGCGCCACCGGCACTCCCCAGAGCGGCCCGACGAGCGAATCGACGAACCGCCGATTGATGGCTACGAACACCGGAGATCGACGAGCTGCGCCCGGCGGCCGAAACGGGGCCACCGGCACTCCCCAGAGCGGCCCGACGAGCGAA
>JBCCFK010000263.1:0-6440 GCA_039029775.1 Actinomycetota bacterium
CCGCGACACCCGACCGACCTGCGAGGCGATCATCGTGACGGCGCACCCCGACAACGAGATCGCGTTGCGGCTCTACCGCTCGGCCGGCTTCGCTGACACCGGCGCCGTCACCGACGAGTTCACCGGCACGCAACCGATCCTGCGCCTCGACCTCGAGGCTTAGAGGCCGCCCGCGACCCTCAGGGTCTGGCCGCTCATCCAACTGCCCGCGTCGCTGGCGAGGTAGACGGCGGTGTTGCCCATGTCGGCCGGCGTGCCGAGACGCCCGAGCGGGATGCGCTTCTGGGCCATGTCTTCGAGCTGTTCCTCGTCGGTGTCGAGCGCGGTCATCATCACCTCGGTCGGCACGTAGCCGGGGCCGATGCCGTTGACCCGGATCTTCGGGGCGAGTTCGAGCGACAGCGTCTTCGTCAGCGAGTTGCAGCCGGCCTTCGCTGCGCCGTAGTGCCCGCTGCCCGGCACGCCGTGGTCAGCAGCGGGCGACGAGATGTTGATGATGCTGCCGCCGTCGGTCATCCGCTCGGCGGCGATGATCGACGCCATCCACACCGACGTCAGGTTGAGTCGGATGCAGTGATCCCAGTCCTCCTCCGTCAGCTCGGCCAACGGGGTGCGCACCGGTGAGCCGCCGGCGTTGTTCACCCACGTGTGCAGACCGCCGAACGCCTCGACGGCGCGGTCGGCCAACGCGACGAGATCGGCCCGCGACGTCACGTCGGTGCGCAGCGCCTCGGCCGTGCCGCCGGCTGCGTTGATCTCCGACGCCACACGATCGATGCGGTCCTGGTGACGGGCGGCAACGATCACCGACGCCCCCGCCTCGGCGAAACACTTGGCGATGCCCTCGCCGATGCCCTGACCGCCGCCGGTGACGACGGCGACCTTGCCGCTCAGATCGAACGCTTCCATGGATGAACCTCGCTGGTGAGTCGCTGGGCGACTCGTTGATGAGTTGGGTCAGGTGAACTGCGGGATGACGTCGGCGCCGAGCTGCTCCATGCGCTCGAGGCCGCCGGGTCCGGCGTAGAAGAAGGCCGGCACCATCAGCCGCCCGACGCCGATCTCGCGCATCTCCTCGATCGCCGGGACGGGATCGCCGAGATGCGGGAAGATCGCATTGATCTCGATCTCGTCGGGGTCGCGGTCGTGCGCCTCGCAGGTCTCGCGCAACCGCCCGATCAATGCCCGGAGACGATCCATGTCACCCTCGCCCGGGAAGTAGCCGTCGGCCAGCTTGGCGGCGCGACGGATGGCGGCAGGCGTGTCGCCGCCGACCAGGATCGGGATGTCCGGGCCCTGCGCCGGCAACGGCGTGCACGTGAGCGGATCGAAGTCGACGAACTCGCCGTGGAACTCCACGTGGGTGCCGGACCAGACCGTCCGCAGCGCGGCCACGTACTCGTCGGTGCGCGCCCCCCGCCGCTCCCAAGGGACACCGAGCGCGTCGAACTCCTCCTTCATCCACCCCACGCCGATCCCCAGCTCGACACGCCCGTTGCTCAGATGGTCGAGCGTCGCCAGCTCCTTGGCCAGGACGAGTGGATTGCGCTGGGGGAGGATCAGGATGCAGGTCCCGAGGCGCAGGGTCGGGGCGGTCGCCGCCACGAACGCGAGCCAGATCAGCGGATCGGGGATCGGGGTCTCCGGCTCGGCTGGGATCTTGCCGTCGGCGGTGTAGGGGTACGACGACTCGATGGTCGAGGGGAAGATCACGTGCTCACCGCCCCAGACCGACTCGAACCCCACCTCCTCGGCCACCCTGCAGATCTCGAGGGCCGACTCGGCCTCGGTCCCTGCGCTGCTGGCGAATGCCAGTCCCCACTTCATGCGATACCTCCGTCGTGGACGACGCCCGCGTCTGCGAGCGCCGCGATCGAATCGTCGTCGTGGCCGAGCTCGCGCAGGAGGTCGGCGGTGTGTTCTCCGAGATGTGGCGGCGGCCCGGCGATGCTGCGCGCATCGCCCTGCCATCCGACAGGCGGCAATGCCTCGCGGATCGCGCCGAGCGGTCCGTTCTCGTGCTCGACCAACGTGCCGTTGTGGATGACCTGCGCCTGATGGGGGACCTCGTCCAGCGAGGCCACGGCGGCGCCGGGCAGGTCGTTGGCCTGCATGGCCGCCAGACACTCGGCGGTGGTCATCTGCGCCAGCGCGGCGGAGAACTCCTTCGCCAACTGTTCACCGTTCTGTTCGCGGAGCTCGACGGTGGCGAAGCGTGGGTCGTCGGCCCAAGCGGGGTTGAACGCGGCACACAGCCCGGGCCAGCTGCGATTGCCGCTGGCGATCATCGCGATGTGGCCGTCGAGCGTGGGACGGATCTCGTAGATGCTCGAGAAGTGGGGCGCCTCGGTCACGCCGTCGGCGTGCTGGACGACCCGGTCCATCATCCCGTCCGGCCAGAAGAACCACAGGCCGACGTCGAGCATGGCCAGCTGCAGATGTTGGCCGCCGTGGCCCCGCTCGCGCTGGAAGAGGGCGGCGGCGACCGCCTGGCTCACCGTCAGCGCCGTCACCTTGTCGACGACGAACTGGCGGGTCAGCGTCGGGGCGCCCTCGTGGTCGGTCTGCAGCGCGGCGATGCCGGTCATCGCCTGGATCACGTAGTCGTAGACCTTCTCGCCGCTGCGCGGACCCGAGTCGCCGAAGCCGGAAACGGACACATAGATCAGGTCCGGGTTGGCGTCCAGCATCGCCTCCGGGCCGATTCCCATACGGTCGGTGGCGCCGGGTCGGAAGTTCTGGATGAAGACGTCGGCATCCCCGATCAGCTGCTGCAGGATCTCGAGGCCACGGGGGTCCTTGCTGTCGAGCGCGATCGAACGCTTGCCGCGATTGACCGCGTGGAAGACCGTGCTGACGTCGCCCCTCCGGGTCCCGACCATGCGCATGCGATCGCCGACCCCGTCGGCCACCTCGACCTTGACCACGTCGGCGCCCTGCTCGGCCAGGATCATGCCCGCCATCGGGGCCGAGATCATCTGGGCGGCCTCGACGACCCGCACTCCTTCGAAGGGCTTCATCGCCACACCGTACGCGCGAAGGCCTCCGCGCTGCCGAGGCGGCCTCAGCCGGCGGGGACCACGTCCTCGATGCGACCGTCAGCGTGGCGGGCGAAGCGTTCGGTCACCGGCTCGTGCACGGGGCCGGGCGACGGCCACGGCCAACCGCCGAACTGGGTGGCCTGGTAGTCGCGCATCGCCTGCATGATCTCGTCCTGGGTGTTCATCACGAACGGGCCGTACTGCGCGACCGGTTCGCCGATGGGTCGGCCCTGGAGCACCATGACCTCGACGTCGGCGTCGCCGGCCACCAGGGTGACCGGTCGGTCGCTGCGGACGGCTGCGCCGGTGGAGCCACCGAGCACGGTCCCGTCCACGCTCAGCTGGGGTCCCTCGAACACGTACAGGGCGCGGAGGCTGCCGCCGGCGGCCGGCGGGAGCTCGAAGCTCGCGCGCGCGTCGAACCGCAGGTGCCAGATCGCCACGTCCGCGTCGGCGTGTGCCGCCCACGAGTTGGGCGGAGCGGGCAGCGGGTCGGCGTCGCCGAGCGCGCCGGCGATCACCGTTGCGGTCGCCACCCGACCGGCGTCGTCCACCTGGTCGACCTTCGGGATGTCCGCGTCCCACAGCATCGTGAAGTACGGATCGACCATCTTGTCGGCGGCCGGCAGGTTCAGCCAGATCTGGAAGAGCTGCAGTGGGTTGGGGCGATCGTCGTGGACCAGCGGGAACATCTCGCAGTGCACGACACCCTTGCCCGCCGTCATCCACTGCACGTCGCCGCGCCCGAATCGGGACGCGGCACCCATCGAGTCGGAATGGTCGACCAGGCCGCGCCGGACGAAGGTCACCGTCTCGAATCCCCGGTGTGGGTGCTGCGGGAATCCGGGGACCGCATCGCCGTGGTACATGCTCCAGCCGTCCTTGGCGGAGAAGTCCTGCCCGATGTCGCGGCCATCGAGGGACGCTGCCGGTGCGTTGGTGCCATCGCCCGCCGGATAGGCGTCGTCGTGGTGAGCGCAGAACAGGAACGGATCGAGGGTCGGCCATTGTGCGCCGAGGGGGAAGGTCTCGATGACGACGTCGTGATCCATACGGGTGAGCGTATGGCGATCGGCGTCGCTACGCAGCCGCCAGTGATGCCGGGAGCCCTCGCCCCATCAGGTCCTCGAAGTTGGCGGCGTAGAACCTGTGCCGCACCTCGTCGGAGGCGTCGCCGAGACTGCGCTCGAAGCGCTCGACCGGCCGCCGCCCACCCTCGACAGGGGGGTAGTCGGTGGAGAAGAGACAGACGTCGGGACCGATCTGCTCGGTGATCCAGCCCACGTCCTCGGTGGGGTACGGCGTGGCCCGGATCTGACGGAGGACGTAGTCGCTCGGGCGCAGCGACAGTGCCTGGAGCCTGTCCTCGTGTCGATGGAACGCCTCGAACGCGGATTCCATCTGCTTCATCCAGCTCGGCAGCCAGATCGCGCCCTGCTCGACGACGCCGATGCGGAGGTCGGGGAACCGTTCGAGGACACCGTCGAAGATCATCGTCGCCAGCGTCTGCATGGGCGGGTGGGGGATGCCCATGTAGTCGACCGAGCGGAAGTTCTCCTCGCCGCCGTGGAAGTCCGGCGGGATCGGCAGCCCGTTGTCGAAGTAGTTCGGGTCGATCAGCGCGCCGGTCCCACCGACGTGGAACACCACCGGGACACCGGCCTCCTGGGCCTGCGCCCAGACGGGGTCGAGGCGCAGGTGACTGGGGGAGTGCCCGGCTGGACAGCCCGAGGCGACGAGGATCGCCGCGGCACCCATGTCGAGGACCTCGGCCGCCATGGCCTCGGCCAGTTCGAAGTCGGCCAGCGGGACGTAGCAGGTAGGGAGGAGTCGCTCGTCGACGTCGCAGAAGTCGACCATGCCGCGGTTGTGAGCGCGTGCGGCTCCGTATGCCAGATCGAGGTTGCCGGAGTGCTCCCACTCGTGCAGCCGGGAGTTGTGGAACGTGTTGAACATCAGCTGCGACGCCACACCGATCAGGTCGACCGCACGCGGCCGGTCCTCCTTCAGGAACGAGCCCGTGGCCGCGAAGTTCTTGCGCATCATGATCTGCGCCTCGTCGTCGGCTCGGTACTCCTCGGAGCGGTGGAGCTCGGCGGCGTGGTCGAGGGCGGCCAGCACGTCGGAGGTCATGGCGTCGTTGTCGCCGAGTTGGCGGAGCTCGTTGGTGTAGTCCGGGGTGTCGATCAGCTCGCGGAACTCGGGATCGGCGTAGTCCCGCAACCAGGTGGCGGTCTCCATGATGTGGGCGTCGGCGTCGTGGACCAGTCGTCCTTCGATGTAGGCCATGGCCGCGATCGTAGGGGAGGCCCGGCGATCGGACCTCGGCCTCAGCCCAACAGGTCGGTTTTGGTTTCGAGCCATTGGTGGGTCGTGAGCTCGAGCGACTCGACGTCGATGCGCTCGTCGTTGCCGTGGAATCGGGTCGCGAAGTCTCCCGACGTCAAGTTCGGTGACAGCAGGCCCGCCCCGTACGCGACTGCGCCGAGGTCGCGGTGCACGCGGGCGTCGGTGAAGCCGACCGACAGGCCGGGCCGGATCCTGGCGGAGGGAAACGGCTTGTTGACCGCCTTCTGGAGACTGTCCCAGAGCGGCGTGTCGACCCGGCTGATCGAGGCTCGGTCGTTCATCAACGGCTCGACCTCGACGTGATCGGCGAGGTCGCCCATCGCTTCCCGCAGGTGCGCCTCCACCTCCTCGGGACCCTCGCCGGGCATCGTCCGGATGTCGACCTCCAGGGTGATCGCATCGGGGACGACGTTGGTCTTGGTCTGGCTCACCAGGACGTTGTTGGAGAACGTCGTGTGGGTGCAGGCGTGCAGGTACCCGGCGCCGGCCTCGCGCGGGATCGTCCCCAGGAAGTCGTCGATGGTGTCGGGGTCGAGCAGCATCTGCTTGTACTCGTCGTCCAGTGACATCTGGTCGACCTCGTCGCGCCAGAGCTCGTGGATCTGCGGCGCGGGGCGGTACTCGGCGATGCGTTGCACCACGGCGGCGGCCTTGACGAGCGCGTTGTCGGCCTTGAACGGCATCGAGCCGTGACCGGGGGTCCCGCGGAGCGTGAGGCGCCGCCAGGCGACGCCCTTCTCCCCGGCTCGCATCGTGACGGTCGGCGCTTCGGACGATCCGCCGTGCAGCCCGCCGTTCTCGGTGAGGACGTAATCGACGGTGATCAGGTCGGGGTGATGTTCGGCCATCCATCGGGCGCCGTACGCGGACCCGGCCTCTTCGTCGGCCACGGCCATGAACAGGAGGTCACCGCGTGGCCGGAAGCCGCTCTCGACCAGGTGGCGGAACGCGACCGCCATCGACGACGTGAGATTGAGCATGTCGACCGCGCCGCGCCCCCAGACCTCACCGTCGACGAGCTCGCCACCGAACGGGTCCCGTGTCCAGCCG
>JBCCFK010000264.1:0-6346 GCA_039029775.1 Actinomycetota bacterium
ATCTGGAGTCGGCCGACCGCTACTTCCGGCCGTCCGCCGGGGGCGGCGTGTTGGCTCCTGGGGTGCTCAATCGGGAGGCCGTCGAGCACCTGTGCTCGGCGGGCTACTCCCTCGTCCTCTGGAACGCGATCTGTGAGGACTGGGCTCGGCCGGACGGCTCATGGGTCGAGCTCGCCCTCGCGGAGATCGAGCGCCACGACTGGACGCTGCTCGTCCTGCACGACATCCGCGGGGGAGCGATGGATCATCTCCCGCGGTTCCTGGACGAGGTCCAGGCGCGCGGCGTCGAGATCGTCGCCGAGATGCCGCCCGACCTGGTCCCGATCGACCGCGGTGAGCTCGTGCACCCCGTCGACGACCTCGTCGCCTGAGGTTCACCCGGCGGTGTAACCGCCGTCGAGGTGGATGACGGCGCCGGTCATGAAGTCCGAGCCGCTCGACGCCAGCAGCTGCACGGCGCCGTGGAAGTCCTCGGGCTCACCGAGTCGGCCGATGGGGATGCGGGTGAGGATCCCCGCGCGGACCGCGGGCCCGTCGCCCTCGTCGGCATACATCCACGCGGTCAGGTCCGAGCGGAAGACCGTCGGTGCGATGGCGTTCACGTTGATGCCGTGTGGACCCCACTCGCAGGCCAGCGACTTGGTCAGCAGGTCGATCGCGGCCTTGGACGGGCAATAGGCGCTGTAGTTGGCCATGCCGAGGGTGCTGCGGGCCGAGGACATCAAGATGACCTTCCCACCACGGCCCTGCTCGAGCATCACGCGGCCCGCAGCACGACAGAGCAGCCAGGACTGGCGGACGTTGACGTCCATGACGGCGTCCCAGTCCTCGGCCGGCTGTTCGGTGATCGGGGCGACGATGTTCGTCCCCGATCCGGACACGACGATGTCGAGGCCCCCGCCGGCCTCGGTCGCGGCGGCGACGATGGCGTCGACGTCGGCCTCGGTGCTGGGACGGAGGTTGACAGCGGTCGCCGCGCCACCGCCGTCGGTGATCGCGATGGCGACGTCGTCGAGCTTGTCGGCGTTGCCGCCGGCCAGCGTCACGTGCGCGCCCGCGCCGGCGAGCGCGTAGGCGGCCTCGGCGCCGAAGGCGCCGGTCGCCCCGGTGACGACCGCGGACTTGCCGCGCAGGTCGAAGATGTCGTTCGGGGTCGGGAGGGCGCTCATGATGCGGCCGCCGGGTAGGGCATGACGACGATCATCGACGCCGGTGCGTTGGTGCGATTGGCGACCGAGCGGGCTTCGTTGGCGGGGATGTGGCACGAGTCGTTCACGCCGAGGGTGACCTCGTCGGTGTCGGTGATGACCGTGATCTCACCGGCGGTCACGACGTAGACCTTCTCCAACGGGGTCGGTTCGTGGTCGCAGCCGCCGCCGGGCAGGAAGTGCGACATGCCGACCCAGAAGTTCTCGACATCGGAGGCGTCAAAGCCCTGGAGGCGGAACGAGCTGCACCCGAAGTGGCCGGGCGCCTCGTAGGCCTGGACGTCGGGGAATCGGTTGACCTGCATGCTCGGCCCCTCAGCTCGCCGCGCTGCCGGGCTCGATGCGGAAGTCGCCGCCCGGGTCGAGCATGGCGACGAGCCGGATGATGCAGCCGTCGCCCTTCTTCCAGCGCCATGGGAACGCGGCGAAGGTCACCCGCTTGCCGGTGACTGCGTCGATGTCGCCGCCGACGTTCTCGAAGCCGATGATGCCGTTGCTCAGCAGGTGCCGATGGCAGGGCTCCCAGAGCGGGAAGTCCTCGAGGACGTCGCGCCCGGTCTCCTCCTTGTACTCCTCGCACGCCCACGGCAGCAGGCCTTCGGGGGCGCCGGGACCGTGTGGCGCGATGGCGGTGGCCAGAGGATGGTCGAGTGCCTGGGTGTCGGTGCCGACCGCCTTCACACCACGCTCCACGAACCACTCGCCGGCCTCGTCGTAGAAGCCGGGGGAGTAGGCGTAGTACGCGGAGTTGTCGCCGTAGGTGTGGTGCCAGCCGGTGTTGATGATCACGATGTCGCCCGGCCGGATCTCGGGGTCGGCGGCCTCGAGATCCTCGGGCATGATCTTCTCCCACTTGCCCTTGGGGATCGAGACCACGACCCCGGTGCCGAAGAAGCAGTGAAGGGGCACCTCGTCGAGGAAGGGTGTGTTCTCGACGACGTGGGCGGGCACGTCGACGTGGGTGGTCGAGTGCATGACCGTGGTGATCTTCTGGGTCAGCACCCGCGACTTCGCCATGTAGTGGACTCGTTCGATGACGGGGTCCTCGAAGTAGGGCCAGTTGGCCACGCCGTGGCCCCAGGGGATGCTGAGGTCGTAGAACTCGAGGCCCGTGTTGTTCCCCGGCCACGTGAAGTCGTCGTAGTCGGTCGAGATGCGATCGCCGATGGGCATGTGGTTGCTCCCCCGTGTCGTGCTGTCCACAATGTGGGACAGGTTGTCTTGCTATATGGGATACTAGGTGCATGGCAGTGCTCGAGAAAAGACGTGTCGTGGTGACGGGCTCGGGGCGTGGCATCGGACGGGAGATCGCCCTGGCGATGGCCGCCGAAGGTGCGCACGTGGTCGTCACCGCGAGAAGCGAAGATCAGATACAGGCGGTCGCGGAGGAGGTCCGCTCGCGCGGCGGCCGCGCCGATGCGGTCGCGTGCGACATCGCCTCGGACGAGGCCGTCGACCGGCTGGCGGCGGAGAGCGAGCGATTGCTCGGCGGGCCCGCCGACACGCTCGTCAACAACGCCGGCGTGTACAAACCGGGTCGATTCCTCGACCTCGACCTCGACGACTGGTCGTGGATCCTCGACGTGAACGTGGTGTCGACGGTTCGCGTCACCAAGGCCTTCCTGCCGGCCATGCTCGAGATGGATCGGTCGCGGCTGATCATGCTGGCATCGATCGCCGGCAAGAAGGGCAGCTTCGGCCAGTCGGCGTACAACGCCTCCAAGCACGCACAGATCGGACTCACGCGGTGCCTCGCGCTCGAGTACGGAGCCAGTGGTCTTCGCGTGAATGCGGTGTGTCCCGGCTTCACGATGACGGAGTTGATCGACATGGACGAGATCGCCGCCGTGCACGGGAAGGACAGGGACCAGGCCTGGGCCGACATCGAGGGAAGCTCGACGATCGGCCGTACCGTGAACCTCGACGAGATCGCCGCACTCGCGGTGTATCTCGCCTCACCCGCAGCCGACGGCATGAACGGCCAGAGCATCGCCGTCGATGGCGGGATCGTGTACGCCTGAGGAGGCAGTGGTGGTCCAGGTCATCGAGAGGGCGGGAGCGATCCTGCGAGCGCTTGAAGGGCACCCGGAGGGCCGCTCGGTCAACGAGATCGCGGGCGCCATCGGTCTGCCCCGCTCCAGCGTTCACCGCATCCTGAAGTCCCTCGAGAACGAGCACCTCGTCAGCACCGTCTCCGACGAACGCGGCTTCCGCCTCGGGCCCGCGCTGATGCGCCTCGCGTCGTCGGCGAGTTCGTGGCTGGCGGAACACGCGCACGCCATGATCGTCGAGCTCGCCCAGGACCTCGGCGAGACCGTCGACCTCGCGGTTCGGTCGGGAGACCGCGCGTACTTCATCGACCAGGTGGCCGGGGCGAACCGCCTACAGGCGATCTCCGCCGTCGGGCTCCACTTCCCGCTTCACTGCACGGCGAACGGCAAGGCACTGCTCAGCCAGCTCGACGACACGGAGGTCACCGATCTGGTCGGGTCGGCGCTCGACCCGCTGACCCGAAGCACCGTCACCGACCTCGACAGCCTCCTCGCCGAACTCGCCGAGGCCCGTGCGACCGGGTTGGCCTACGACCGCGAGGAGCATCACGACGGCATCTGTGCGGTCGGCACGACGATCGCCAACCCCCACGGCCTGCCGGCCGCGCTCTCGGTGCCGGTCCCGGCGACCCGGTTCGCCGAGCGGGCCGACGACCTCGCCGCCGGCCTGCTGGCGGCCAGGGATCGGATCGAGGCAGCATTGGCGGTCAGCTGACACGACGCAGGGAGAGACCATGGCCGACCACGCCGATCCGAATACCGCCGACCAGGAGGCGATGTGGAACGGGGCGATGGGGGAGCGATGGCTCGCAAACCATCGTGCGCTGGATCGCCTCCTGCGGCCCTACGGCGAGGCTTCGGTGGCCGCGCTGGGGGACCTCGCCGACGCCAGCGTCGTCGATGTCGGGTGCGGAACCGGCGGGACCACGGCCGCCATCGCCGCCGCCGTCGGCGCCGGCGGCTCGGTGGTCGGTGCCGACATCAGTGCCCCGTTGGTGGCGACCGCCACCGCCGACCACGGCGCATCGGGGGCGAGGTTCGTCGTGGCCGATGCCGGCGCAGACGATCTCGGCGGGCCACACGACGCGATGCACAGCCGGTTCGGCGTCATGTTCTTCCCGGATCCGCCGGCGGCCTTCGCCCACCTCCGGGCCCAGCTGCGACCTGGCGGCCGCTTGTCGATCGCGGTCTGGCAGGCGCCGACGGAGAACCAGTGGGTCGTCACGCCGTTGGCGCTCGTGTCCGAGCACATCGAGATGCCCGAGCCGCCCCCGCCGGGCGGACCCGGCCCCTTCTCGATGGCCGACCCCGGCGCCATCCGGTCGCTGCTCGAGTCGACCGGGTGGTCCGACATCGGCATCGAGGAGATCAGGGTCCCCATGACGGTCGACGACGATGCCCAGGGCACCGCCGAATTCCTGCTGGCGATGCTGCCGACGGGCCCGATCCTCGACGAGCTCGGACCCGAGCGCACCGCCGCGCTGGCCGCACACGTCGCTGCGGGACTGCCGGTCGTCGACGGCAAGGCGACCCTCGAAGGGGCGGCCTGGTCGGTGACCGCGACCGCCTGACCCCGTGGCCTCAGGCCAGCATCGAGCGCAGCATCCACGCCGTCTTCTCGTGGACCTGCATGCGCTGGGTGAGGAGATCCGCGGTGGGCTCGTCGTGAGCGTCGTCGACCACGGGGAAGATCGAGCGCGCGGTCCGGACGACGGCCTCCTGGTCGAGGACCAGCCGCCTGATCATCTCGGTCGCGTCGGGTCGGTCGGTGTCCTCGCTGATGATCGAGAGCTCGGCGAACTCGCGGTAGCTGCCCGGTGCCGGCGCGCCCAGGGCGCGGATGCGCTCGGCGATGAGATCGACGGCGAGGGCGAGCTCGCTGTACTGCTCCTCGAACATGAGGTGCAGGGTGTTGAACATCGGCCCCACCACGTTCCAGTGGTAGTTGTGCGTCTTGAGATAGAGCGTGTACGTGTCGGCCAGGAGCCGACTGAGCCCGGCGACGATGGCCTCCCGTTCCGCCGTCGGAATGCCGATGTCGGGGCGGAGAGCGTCGTTGTCGAGGGCGGTGGGTGCGTTCATCGGAGCGTCCTTCGTGTGGGATTGCCGTGCTCTGATCGTCCCCTCTCCTTGTCCAGAAGTCCAACAGATCGTGATGATCCTTTCGATAGGGTGGAGTTATGACCACCCCGACCCTCCGGCAGCTCGAGTACGTGGTCGCGCTGGCCGACCACGCCCACTTCGGCCGAGCAGCCGAAGCGGTTCACGTGTCACAGCCGGCGTTGAGCGCACAGGTGCGCGAGCTCGAGGACCGTCTGGGTGTCGTCCTGTTCGAACGCGACCGGCGGACGACCCGACCCACCGACGTGGGAGCCGACGTGGTGGAACGCGCCCGCACGATCCTGCGTGATGTCGACGATCTCGTCGCGGCGACGACGGCTCAGGACGGGGTGATCCGCGGCAGGCTTCGGCTCGGGTCGATTCCCACCATGGCGCCCTACCTGCTGCCGGCCATCACCGGGGCGATCCGGCGCGACTGGCCCGAGGTGACCCTGGAGCTCAGCGAGGCCCGGACGGCCGCGCTGGTCGAGTCGATCCAGGAGGGCGCAACCGATGTCGGACTCCTCGCGACTCCCCACGACACCGGCGGGCTGGAGGTGGCCGAGCTCGGCGACGAGGAGTTCGTACTGACGCTGCCCGAGCACCACGAGCTGGCCGGCGCCGGGGCGGTACCGATCGACGTGTTGGCGGACCTGCCGGTGCTGCTGTTGGAGGAGGGACACTGTCTGCGGGAGCACGCGATGAGCGTGTGCAGTCTCGCCGGCGCCGCGGACCACGCCGAGGTCCGCTCGGCCAGCCTGGCCACCCTCAGCCAGATGGTCGCCGCCGGGGTCGGCGTGACCCTGCTGCCCGCATCGGCGTTGCCGGTCGAGGCCCGCGACGGCAGTGGACTGGTCACCCGGCCGTTCGAGGCGCCGGCCCCTCGCCGGGGGATCGCGCTGGTGTGGCGCCGCAGCGACCCCCGATCCCCGCACTACGAGCAGCTCGCGGCATCGCTCCGCCGTGTCGTGTGAGTCAGCTGCGCAG
>JBCCFK010000265.1:0-6335 GCA_039029775.1 Actinomycetota bacterium
GCCGAGCGGCGGGCCTCGGGACCGAAGTCCCGTCGGTGCTCAGAGCCGGTCGAGGACCGCAGCGCACCCCGCGTCGACGACGTGGTTGCAGACACGGGTGGTGTAGGCGGTCGTCATCGCCGCGCCGCGCTCGTTGCCGCTGTCGAACGTGCCGATCAGCGACATCGCCCCGACCAGGTAGTACAGGGCGCACTCCTGGTAGTGGCCGACCGCGTCGTCCCACGAGTAGTCGCCGCCCGCGGCGGCGAGTTGGGTGTGCCAGCCGCGGCGGTGCGTCTCCCAGTTGGCGGCGGCCACGTCCTGCTGAACGCTCGTGCCGATGAAGTAGGCGAGGTCGGTCACCCCGCGACCCCGCAGGGACAGCTGGAAGTCGATGAAGGCGACACCGTCGCCGCCGCGCTCGAAGAAGAGGTTGTCGAGTCGGGTGTCGGCGTGGGCGAACGTCTGTGGGGCGCCGCCGGTCGCCACCATGAGCGCCTCGAACTTGGGATCGAGCGCCTGCGCGAGGTCGATCGCCGTCCCCGGGACTCGATCGGCCCAGTCGGACACCAGCACCGGCAGGCCGGTGCGGTAGATGCCAGGCACCGCCGCCATGTACTGGGGGGCATCGGGTACCGGCAGCCAGGCGAGATCGGCCATCGCGTCGGACTCCCACCAGCGTGCGTGGAGCCCGACCAGGGCGTCGACGACGTTGTTCGCCTGCTCCAGTGTCGCCCCGACGACCTGGTCTCCCATCTCGTAGTCGAGCGCGAGATCCTCGAGGACCAGAACGAAGCCGCCGTCGTCGCCGAGGTGCGCGAGGTGACAGGTCGGGATCCGCAGCCTGGTGACAGGAGCGACGTCCTCGAAGAACCGGATCTCGCGTTCATAGATCCCCAACGCATGCGCGACGGCGAGATTCTCGGGTTCGACGCACGGCATCTTGACGATGACGGTCGACGGACCGTCCGACGCGGAGGTGGAGATCGTCGCGCGGCCGATCTCACCGAATATGCCGGTGCCCTCGCCGATGTCGGCCATCTCGAGGGCCGTGACGGCAGAGTCGGCCGCGATCGCGCCGGAGCCACGGAGGACCTCGGTCATCCAGTCGGTGGACACGGCCGTCAGGGTGGTGGGGATCTCCATGGCGAGATGTTCGCGCAGGACGAGGCCACGCGACGGGCCCGTCGCCCTCCGGGTCGGACTGGCATGATCTCGAGATGGAGTTCGGCATCTGTCTCGCATCGCGCCCGGAGGACCTCGACCACGTGGTCCGCGCCGAGGAGTTGGGATTCACCCACTGTTGGATGGCCGACAGTCAGATGATCTGGTCCGACGTCTACGCCATGCTGGCGCTGGCGGCAGATCGGACGACGAGGATGCGCATCGGGACCGGCGTCGCCGTCGCCCCGACACGGCCGGCGCCGGTGACTGCCGCCGCCCATGCGACGATCAACCAGCTGGCGCCGGGCCGGACCTTCTGCGGCATCGGCACCGGGAACACGGCGATGCGGACCATGGGCCACAAGCCGATGCGGATCGCCGAGTTCGAGCGCTACCTCGACACCCTCGTGCCTCTGATGCGCGGCGAGGAGGCGGATTTCGAGTGGCGGGGGGAAAGCTCGCCGGTCCGGCACCTGATGCCGGACCACGGGTTCGTCCGCTTCGAGCCACGTATCCCGGTGTACGTGTCGGCCTTCGGTCCTCGGGCGCTCGCGCTGGCCGCTCGGCTCGGCGACGGGCTGATCACCTCGGTCCCGCCCGATCCCGGAGCGGTCACCGCGCTCCGCAGTCGGCTCGAAGACGTCGGCGGCGCGGGCGCCGCCCGCGATCGGTTTCCGATGGCGAGCCTGACAACGATGGTGGTGTTGGACGAGGGCGAGTCGGTCGGCAGTGAACGGTGCCGTCGTCAGGCCGGTGCCTTCGCGATCGCCGCGCTGCACTACACCTACGAGCAGTGGAGCCAGTTCGGACGACCTCCGGGACCACATCTCGAACCGATCTGGGACGAGTACACCGCGATGCTCGCGGAGGTCCCCGAGGACCGTCGGCACCAGCGCATCCACCTCGGTCACAACTGCTGGGTCATCCCGGAGGAGGAGCGCTTCGTCACCGAGGACTTGATCCGGCGGACCTGTCTGGTGGGCACCGCGGAGGAGTTGGCCGAGCAGGTGGTCGGATTGCACGACGCCGGGCTCGACCAGTTGGTCATCCTGCCGCCGTTGGCCGAGAAGGAGGCCGTGATCGAGCGCATCGCGGCCGACGTGTTCCCCCTGCTGGTCTGACCATCGGTTCCCTCCGCGTTGTCGGCACACTGGGTGCGCCGTGATCCTCGATCTGATCTTTCTCGTCGTCGGCCTGGGACTGCTCGTGTACGCCGCGGACAACTTCGTCCTCGGTTCTGCCCGGCTGGCCACGCTCCTCGACATGTCGCCCGTGGTCATCGGGGCGGTCGTCATGGGGTTCGGTACGTCGGCGCCCGAGATGCTGGTCAGCGCCATCGCGGCGGCGGGCGGCGACCGCGATCTCGGGGTGGGCAACATCGTCGGCTCGAACGTCGCCAACCTGACGCTGGTGCTCGGCACGGCAGCATTCGTGACGAGGATGACGATCAGCCGGACCACCGTCCGGCGGGAGATCCCGCTGGCGATCGCCGCGTCGGTCGTGTTCGCGCTGTTCGTCCTCGACGGCGCGTTGTCGCGCGCGGAGGGAGCGGTGCTCGCTGCGCTCCTCGTCGCGGTCGTCGGCTATCTGGTGCGACAGGGCCTGGCCGACGATGTCGTCGACGACGACGGCGACGAGCCGCTCGAGCTCCGCAAGGAGATCCTGCGGGCAGCTGCCGGGCTGGTCGGCACGGTCATCGGGGCACAGCTCGTGGTGACGGGCGCGACCGGCGTCGCCGACGCCTGGGGCGTGTCGGGCGGGTTCATCGGGTTCTCGCTCGTGGCCCTCGGTACGTCGCTGCCGGAACTGGTGACCTGTGTCGCGTGTGCGCGGCGATCGGAGACCGAACTGATCGTCGGCAACCTGTTCGGCTCGAACATATTCAACTCGCTCGCGGTCGGCGGCGCGATGGGTCTGGTGGGTCCCGGCGACATCGGTGACGACCTGCTGACGGGGGTCGGTCTGGCGCTCATGCTCGGCGTGGCGATGGTGGCGTTCGGGCTGGCTGCGAAGGGTCTCTTCGTCGACAGGCGCGACGGCATCCTGCTGCTCGGTCTCTACGTGGCGTGCATGGCGGTGCTGGGGGTCGGTGCCGAGGACGATGACGACGAGACGCGGGCGGGCCCGCCCACCGCGCTGGTCGAGGACAGCGGTTAGTCGCCCAGGATGACGCCGGCCTCGCGAAGAGCGGCGATGGCGTCCGCGTCGTAGCCGGCGCCGGCCAGGATCTCGTCGGTGCTCTCGCCGAGGTGGTCGGCGCTCGTCCTGATCTCCGGACTGGTGTGGCTCCACCGCACAGGTGGTTTGGCCACCTTCACCGGCCCGGCGCTCGGGTGATCGAACTCGAGGATCGCATCGTTGTGCCGCACCTGAGGATCGTCGAACACCTCCTCGAGGCTGAGAACCGGTGCGCCCGGGACTTCGTGTTCGTGGAGTCGCTCCATGATCTCGGCGCTCGTGAACTGGAGGAACGCGTTGTGGAGCATCGCGCCGAGCGTCTCGAAGTTCTCCGGGGAGAAGCGTGACTCGGGCGTGGCGAAACGTTCGTCCTGGGCCCACTCGGGATGGCCGAGCGCCTCGGCGAGCCCGGCGAACTCCTTGTCCGAGGCCGAGAAGTACACGATGTGGCCGTCGGCGGTCTGCTGGAGCCGGTAGATGTCGTAGAGCAGGGCGCCGGGAGCGACCTCCTCGCCGTACATCGTGTGCCCCATGAAGGTGTCGGGCCACAGGAAGTAGAGGGTGCTGTCGATCATCGGGACTTCGAGGTGTTGGCCACGCGCCTTGCCCGTGGCGCGGGCGTACAACGCTGAGGACACCGCGCCGGCAACGGTCAGCGCGGTCGACTTGTCACAGATGATCGTCCTGACCAGATCGGGAATCGGGATGTCCTGGCTCTTCTGGATCGAGACGACGCCCGAGATGGCCTGCACGACCGGGTCGTACACCCGCCAGTCGTGGTACGGCCCGCTGGGCCCGAATCCCGAGATCGAGACGTAGATCAGGTCGGGGTTGCGGGCATGGATCGCCTCGGGCCCGATCCCCATCCGGTCGACCGCACCGGGTCGGAAGTTCTGGATCAGCACGTCGGCGTGTTCCGCGAGGTCGAGCACGGCCTCCACGCCGGCCTCCTGGGTCAGGTCGAGCGCGATCGATCTCTTGCCGCGGTTCGCGGCGACGTACATCGCCGAGATGTCGTCGACCCGATATCCACCGATCCGGGTGATGTCGCCCATCAACGTGGGCTCGATCTTGATGACGTCGGCCCCCTGGTCCGCCAACCACTGGGCCGCCATGGGCCCCGAGATCACGGCGGAGAGGTCGAGCACGACGATGCCTTCGAGTGGACCTGCCATGGTGTGACGGTAATCGCGATGACCGGTTGCTTTCCCGGGCCGACTGGCCGAATGCGTGGGGGAGCAGGCCTCGACGTCGGTGGCCGGGCGTCGGCGTGCCTGTCATGCTGCGGGCATGCAGATCGCGTGTGTTCTCTACGAGCGGTTCACGATGCTCGACATCGTCGGCCCATTCCAGGTGCTCAGCTCCCTTCCGGGCACGACGGTCGAGTGGGTTGCCACCGAGGTCGGGCCGGTCACCGACCACACGGGGTTCGGGCAGATCAACGCGACCGCCGCCTTCGACGACGTCACCGACCCGGACCTGGTCGTGGTGCCCGGCGGCATCGGCACCGAACTCCTCGTTCCCGATCACCCCGTGATCCCCTGGCTCGCGGACGTGCATCAGCGCACGCAGTGGACAACGTCGGTCTGCACGGGCTCGTTGCTGCTCGCCGGCGCCGGGCTGTTGAGCGGCAAGGCGGCCACGTGCCACTGGTTGGCGATGGATCAGCTCGCCGAGCTGGGGGCGGACCCGACCGGAGAACGGGTGGTGATCCACGAGGCCGACCGCATCGTCACCTCGGCAGGTGTCAGCTCGGGCATCGACATGGGGTTGTGCCTGGTCGAGCACATGTTCGGGACCGACATGGCCGCGACGATCCAACTCGCCATCGAGTACGACCCTCAGCCTCCGGTGGACGCCGGGTCGCCCGAGAAGGCCGCACCCGAGATCCAGGAGTTGGTGCGAGCGTCGTTCGCCGGCCTCTGAGCGCGGCGTTCAGCGGATGATCATTCGCGTGGCGAACGCGTTCGGCGCGTTGTGGAACGCGATCGCTGCGATCGCGCCGTAGCCCAACACGGCGACGGTGGCCCCGGTGAGCATCGGCAGGCCGGTGACGTCGCCGGGCATCACCACGGCGACGACCGCGGCGAGGACGGAGGCCACCGAGGCTTCGAACCAGTGCTTGGTGGCGACGACGAGGCCCAGCAGCAGCATCGACACCGAGAACATGGCGAAGGCCCCCACGAGGATCGCGGCGCCGGTCTCGCCGATGACGACCAGTCCGAGCAACAGCAGGTAGGTCGGGAGCACGACGCGGCTGAGGGCGCCCGCGACCGCGGAGCTGACGACCAGGCCGCCCCACTGACCTCGGTCGTCGCTGATCGTGACGGACGCGAGCTGCGATGGCAGCTCGACCCAGAGTTGGGTGATCCGCGCGGAGGCCCACCAACCAGACAGCGACACCAGCACCACCGCGGCACCGAGCCACCAACTGCGGTCGGTCCAGAGGTCGCGCTCGGAGGTGAGGAGGACGCCGGCGGATGCACCCGTGATCGCGGCCGCGACCGTGACCCAGAGGCTCTCCGGTATGCGCCGGTCGCTGGTGGTGCTGAGAACGGCGATCGTCGTGGCCACCAGGACGGCCACCGCGCCGACGGTGAGCCCGATGACCTCGTCGCCGTCGAAGTAGAGCCATGTCGCGACGGCGATCACGATGTTGATGTAGCCCAGGGGCCACTTGCGGATGGCCAGCACCCCGGCGAAACCCCACATGACGGCGAGGGTCACACCGATCTGGGCCGCGTCCGACACCAGCCACGCGGTGCTCAGCGCCGCAGCGGCGAGGCCGTTGAGCAACCACAGCGCGGGGTTGATCGTCTGCACCTGGCCCGTCGCCAGGTATCGGACACGGAGTCCCCGGTCGATGGCGAGGGCCACCGGGAGAGCCCACGCCATGGTGGTGGTGACCGTGTCCGCCCCCAGAAGGTCGCGGAGTGCAGGGAGGTAGGTGACATAATCGCTTATAGCCTGACGGTGACCAACGAGCGGAAAACAATGGTGGATTTCACCTTCCC
>JBCCFK010000266.1:0-6326 GCA_039029775.1 Actinomycetota bacterium
CCGGCCTTCGCGATGACGAAGGAACTCGACCTCCGTTTCACCTTCTATTACACGCCCGACGAGTATGCCGAGGCCTTCAGAGCGCTGGCCGCCGACGAACTGGAGTGGCGGCCGCTCGTGACCGGCACCGTGGGCCTCGACGGGGTGGCCGACGCGTTCGAGACGCTGTTCGGACCCAACGATCACGTGAAGATCATGGTGCAGCCCTGGCGAGATGGCGGGCTCGAAGTGGTGTCGGGCGGCGAGGCATGAGCCGCGTCGTCGTCATCGGACCCGGGTCCATCGGGGGCGCGGTCGCCGGGGCGCTGACCGCCAACGGCCACGACGTCGTCATCGCGGCGCGGACGCCGTTCGCCGAGTTGCGGGTCGAATACCCCGACGGCGAGATCGTCGGGCCGGCCCGGTGTCCGGCCGAGCCGGACGACTCGCTCGATCCCGCGGCCGTCGTCGTGGCGGTGAAGGCCCACCAGACGTCCGACGCCGCAGCATGGATTCGGGCCGCGTCCGCCGGCGGCGCGCCGGTGTACGTGCTCCAGAACGGGGTGGAACAGGAAGCGACGGTGCGCCCGTATGTCGGCGCCGCGACACCGGTGCTGCCCACGGTCGTCAACCTTCCCGCGCACCGACCTGGACCCGGCCACGTCGTCGTGACGGGCCGGGCCAACCTCACGGTGCCGGGGACCGAGGGCGACGTGTTGGCCGCGCTGTTGGAAGGCAGCTTCGTCCGTGTTCACGTGGTCGACGACTGGCAGTCCCCGGCGTGGATCAAGCTGATGATGAACGCGGCCATGGGCGGCGTCGGCGTGCTCACGCAGCGCGACAATCGGGTCTTCGCCGACGATGAGGCTCGGGTGCTGGGAGAAGCCCTGATGGAGGAGGTCGCAGCGGTCGGCCGTGCCGAGGGGGCGACCATCCCGGCCGAGCTGCCGTCGCAGATGATCGATCGCGTCCGTGCCGCTGCCGGAGGCCACGCGAGTTCGATCGTGGTCGACCGCCGCAACGGCGACCCGACGGAGTGGCAGGTGCGCAACGCCGCGGTCGGCCGGATCGGTCGCCGCCACGGCATCGCCACGCCGTTGAACGACCTGATCACGACCCTCATCCGCCTCGGGGAGCCCGAATCCTGACCCCGGAGCTGTGCGGAATATTTTACAAACAGACGTCACTGGGGTTGTTCCGTCTCGTTAAGGGGTCCTAACGTACGCCCCCATGAGCTTTTCCCCCAGTGCAATTCTCCGTTTCGTCGCGCTCGGCATCGTCGCCGTGCTCGGCCTGTCCGCCTGTGGTGGCGACGACGGCCCGAGCGACGACGACCTCGCCCAGGCGGTCGACACCTACGCCGAGGGCGTCCACGCCTCCTACGAGGCGAGCCTCGCTTCGGCGGTCGCCATGGACGACGCGATCGACGCGTTCATCGCCGACCCGACCGATGGCAATCTCCAGGCCGCCAAGGACGCGTGGCTCGCGGCCCGCGACGACTATGGCCCCACCGAGGCCTTCCGCTTCTACGGCGGTCCGATCGACGACGAGGAGACTGGCACCGAGGGCCTGATCAACGCCTGGCCGCTCGACGAGGCGTACATCGACTACGTCGAGGGTGACGCCGGCGCCGGCATCATCAACGATCCGGGCTCGTTCCCGAACATCGACGCCGATCTCCTGGTCTCGTTGAACGAAGAAGGCGGCGAGGCCAACGTCTCGACCGGCTGGCATGCCATCGAGTTCCTGCTCTGGGGTCAGGACCTCAGCACCGACGGACCGGGCAATCGTCCGGTTTCGGACTACACGACTGCCGACAACGCCGACCGTCGTGGTACCTATCTTGCCGTGGCCTCCGACCTGCTCCTCGTGCACCTGACCGAGCTGGTCGACGCGTGGGCTCCGGGCGCCGACAACTACCGCGCCGAGTTCGAGTCCGTCGAGACCGACGAGGCACTGCGTCGCATCATCACCGGCATCGGTGAGCTGTCCCGTGGCGAACTCGCCGGCGAGCGCATGAACGTCGCCTACTCCGAGCGCTCCCAGGAAGACGAGCACTCGTGCTTCAGCGACAACACCACCGCCGACATCGTCGGCAACGCCAAGGGCATCGACATGGTGCTGCGTGGTGCGTACCCCGGTGGGGTCAGCGGCACCAGCATCCTGGACCTGGTCGACAAGGCCGACGGCGACCTCGCGGAGCAGCTGACCGGCGAGATCACCGTCAGCCTCGACGCCGTCGAGGCCATCCCCGCTCCGTTCGATCAGCACCTGATCGACGGCGTGTCCGATGACGACCCCGGCCGCATGGCCGTGCTGACCGGCATCGAGGCCCTCGAGGATCAGACCGACACCATCGTGTCCGCAGCCGAAGCGCTCGGAATCACGATCAACGTCAGCTAGGACACTTTGACGTCGCGAGCCGCCGCCGTCCTCGTCACGCTCGCCCTCCTGGGGGTGGCTTGTGGGGGCGGCGGCTCCGCGCTCGACGCCAACCTCGGCGGCGCCACGACCCGTCTCGACGCGTCGCAGAACTCGTTCGGCCTGCCCGCGCCGCAGCTGACCAACGAGGAGCGGCGGATCTTCGAGCGAGGGGACAGCTTCTTCACCCAGAACTGGGTGACCGCCCCCGCATCCACCGACGCCCGAGACGGGCTGGGCCCCACCTTCAACGCCCAGTCCTGCTCGTCGTGTCACATCAGGGACGGACGCGGGTCGCCGCCCGACCCCACCGGTGAACGGGCCCGACTCGGCCTGCTGCTCCGCCTCTCGATCCCGGGCGCCGACCCGGTGACGGGGGCACCGTTGCCGGACCCGAACTACGGAGGCCAACTCCAGGACCGCTCGATCCTGAGCGTTCCGGCGGAAGGTCGGGTCGTGGTGACCTATGAGACGGTCACCGGCACCTACGGCGACGGCACGACCTACGAGCTGCGCGCCCCGACGTACACGATCGCCGATCTGGCCTTCGGCCCGCTCGCCGACGACATTCTGGTGAGCCCACGGCTCGCCTCTCAGGTGATCGGCATGGGTCTCCTCGAGGCCATCCCCGACGACGACCTGCTGGCGCTGGCCGATCCCGACGACGAAGACGGCGACGGCATCTCCGGTCGCCCGAACATGGTCTGGGACCAGCGGTTGGAGGGGCCGGCCATCGGCCGGTTCGGCTGGAAGGCCAACGTGCCCACGGTCGAGCAGCAGGTGGCGGGGGCCTTCCACGGCGACATCGGCATCACCTCGGTCCTGCAGCCGCAGGAGAACTGCCCGTCGGTCCAGGTCGACTGCGCCGCCGCGCCAGACGGTGGCACACCGGCCGAGCTGACCGACGATCGGCTGGGGACCGTGACGTTCTACAACCGCACCCTGTCGGTTCCGGCCATGCGGGACACCGACACCGACGCCGTCCAGGACGGTGCCGAGCTGTTCACCGAGATCGGCTGCGCCTCCTGCCACACGACGACCCACACGACCGGCCCGTCGGACGTGGCGACGCTCGCGGACCAGACGATTCACCCCTACACCGACCTCCTCCTGCACGACATGGGGCCCGGGCTGGCCGACGGCCGTCCCGACTTCGACGCCTCGGGATCCGAGTGGCGGACCCCGCCGCTGTGGGGGCTGGGGTTGATCGACGACGTGAACGGGGCCCGCTTCCTGCTCCATGACGGTCGGGCCCGCACGATCGCGGAGGCGATCCTGTGGCACGGCGGTGAAGGCGAATCCTCCCGCGAGGCGTTCCGGATGCTCAGCGCGGACGAACGAGACGCCCTCCTGGCGTTCCTGGAGGCTCTGTGAGGCATCGTCGGCTCGTGATCGCCGGGCTCGTCCTCTTCGCGATGCTGGCATCGGCGTGCGGTGGTGGCGGCGACGACCGTGGGGATGCGTTGACCGACCTGGCGGAACAGGGGATCGCCCCGCTGTTCGAACGAGTGGACGCCGACATGTCGGCACTGGCCGCCGCCGTCGGCGACCTGTGCGCAGACCCGTCGCCGGCGCTCCATGCCGCGGCACACGAGGCACTCGCCGATGCGCGGGCCAGCTGGACCGAGGGTGAACCGCTCTGGGTGGGGCCGGTCATGGAGCGGCGTTCGTGGCTGTTCATCGACTGGGCGATCGCGGTGGACGAGGTCGAGGAGCTGCTGGCCGACACGTCGATCACGTTGGACGAGGACCGGCTGGCGAATCGGATCGGCGCCGACCAGCGCGGCCTCCAGGTGGTCGAGTACTTCCTGGGCTCGCCTGCGGACCCGGTCCCGGCGCTCGATCGTCTCGCGGACCCGCGCGTGTGTGACTACGTCACCGGCGTCGCCGCCGTCGCCGCTGCCGAGGCATCGTTGCTGCCCGGTGACTGGACGGGGTCCTTCGAGGACGGCCCGCCCTTCGTCGAACTGTTCGCCGAGGAGGACTCCGACGCGCTCAACGATCTGGTCAACGACCAGCTCTTCCTGATGGAGGCGATGACCGACCGCGAACTCGGCCAGGCGCTCGGGTTGATGGAGCGGGAACCGGATCTCGAGGCCATCGAGGAGGGTCCCGCAGGTCTGGGGGCCGCCGACCTTCGCGGTCATCTGGCCGGCATCCGGACGGCCCTGGTCGGCGGCACGGAGCACGGTGGGCTCGGCCCGCTCCTCGGCGACGACCTGGCCGACCGAATCGGAACGCAACTCGATGCCGCGGATGCCGCCGTCGCCGGCATCGAGGGCCCGCTGCGGGAGGCCATCGAGCGCGCCGACCCGGCGGTGGTGGCCACGCGCGACGCCATCAAGGCCGTCCAGGTCACCGTCGCCACCGAGGTCGTGAGCCTGCTGGGTATCCGGATCGGCTTCAGCGATGCTGACGGCGACAGCGGAGGCTGAAGCCCACACCGGTGGACTGGCGGGGTCTCGATCGCTCGCGCGCCGGGCAGGGCGCGCCGTGCCGGCGGACTCGGTCGCCGCGTTTCGGATCGGCTTCGGCCTCCTGGTGGCGTTCAGTTCGATCCGGTTCCTCGCCAAGGGGTGGGTGGAGACGCTCTACCTGGCGCCCGACCAGCACCTGACCTACCGGTGGTTCGGCTGGGTCGAGCCGCTGCCGGCACCGGCCAAGTACGCGTGGCTCGCGGGACTCGCCGTGCTCGGACTGTGCATCGCGGCGGGGTGGCACACACGGCTCGCCCTCGGCCTGTTCATCGTCGGGTTCGGCTACACGGAACTCATCGACGCCGCGTTGTATCTGAACCACTACTGGTTCATGACCCTCGCGGCCGTCACGCTGCTCCTGCTTCCGGTCGGTGGACTGTGGTCGGCGGACGCCGCGGCCGGCCGTGTCGCCGGGATCTCGCACGTTCCGGCATGGGTGGTCTGGGTGCTTCGGGCACAGGTCGGATCGGTCTACGTGTTCGCCGGAATCGCCAAGCTCAACCCGGATTGGCTGTTCGAGGCCCAACCCCTGTCGATCTGGTTCGCGGCCAGGTCCGATGGTGTGCTGGGCCCGCTCCTCACTCTCCCGGGGGCCGCACACGGCGCCTCGTGGTTCGGCGCGCTGTTCGACTGCACCATCGTCGGATGGCTGCTCTGGCGACGGAGCCGGCCCTGGGCCTATGCCGGGCTCGTCGTGTTCCACCTGGCGACCGGCGCGCTCTTCGCGATCGGGGTCTTCCCGTGGGTGATGATCGTCAGCGCGCTGATCTTCTTCGATCCGGATTGGCCGCGCCGACTCGTCGGACGGCCCGCCCCCGCGCCCCGCCAGTCGTCGGTCGCCGTGGCCGGGCGCGGTGCCGTTGTCGCGTTGGGGCTGTTCGCGGTGCTCCAACTGGCGCTCCCGCTGCGGCACTACGCCGAGGACAGCAACGTGCGGTGGTCCGAGGAGGGCTACCTGCTGTCATGGCGGGTGATGTTGACCGAGAAGGCGGGGACCGCCGAGTTCGAGGTGACCGACCCGAACTCGGGCAGGTCGTGGCTCGTCGATCCGGGCGAAGTACTGGAGGACTGGCAGGCGGCCACTGCGGTCACCCGACCCGACCTGATCCATGGCACCGCACACCTGATCGCCGAGCGTTACGACGAACCCGGACGCGATGTCCAGGTGCGCGTCCAGGCGTGGGTCTCGATGAACGGGGAGCCCGCTCGGCGGATCATCGACCCGGCCGTCGACCTCGCCGCACACCCGAGAGGCGAGGTTCCGGCCGGATGGATCCTTCCGGGTCCGTGACCGAGCGACGAGTCGGACGCCTGTGGCGCTGGGGCGCGCCGGCCCTGCTCGTCGCGGTCGGCGTCGTCGCCGCCGTGCTCGTCTGGCCCGACGACGATCCGGAGCCGGTCGACGTGACGACCTCGGCTCCCGTCTTCGCGACGGTCGCCGAGCTCACC
>JBCCFK010000267.1:0-6303 GCA_039029775.1 Actinomycetota bacterium
CACCCGCGCCCGCGCCGGCGGTGCCCGAGGTCGAGCCCACGCCGACGGCCGAGGTCGTGTCGCCGACCCCCGCCGATCCTCACAACCTCTCGGCCGCGCTCGGACAGCTGCTCGGGGGGTCGAGGAGGGCCGCCAAGGTGCCGGCCATGGCCGCGCTGACCGCGCTGGCCGATGGCGAGCAGGTCGAGATCGTGCTCGTCGGTCGGTTCCGCGGTCACGAGGCCGTCGCGATCCTCACAGACCGCCGCGTCCTCCTGGCCAACTCGCGCGAATGGGACCCGGAGATCGTGTCCGTCGAGAACCTCTCGGGCCTCGAGGTCGAGGGGTGGATCGAGCGACGAGCCGCCACGCTCCGGCTGACCGACGGGACCATGGCCCACGTCATCGACCGGATCAACGACACGTCCGTGGCGGAGACGTTCACGACCGCGCTCAGGGCCCGCTGAGTCGATCTCCTCACATGGAGGAATCCGGGCTCTGCTTGCTACACTCGCAGGTCCCTGCGGATGTAGCTCAGTTGGTAGAGCGCAACCTTGCCAAGGTTGAGGTCGCCGGTTCGAGGCCGGTCATCCGCTCCAGACAGACGTGCAGGTCCCGCCCGGTTTCCGCGGCGGGACCTCGTGCTTTTCGGCCGAGTGGACGGACCAACCGCAGCGAATCCGAGAAGCCGGGACCTTTGGCCCCGAACAGCCCGCCCTGAACTCCCTACGGTGACCATAGATCCGCACCGGAATCCGGGGATGAAGCATGTCACCGACCAGGCCGCCGAACGTTCTCCGCCGCGATCGGCTGCCGCTGTTCGTCGACGGCGTGGAGTACGAGCTCACGGCGAGGGACCTGTCGAGGTCGCACACCCTCGCCGGGTTCCTCCAGGATCGCGTGGGCGGAGCTGGGCGTGAAGCGTGTGGCGAGGGTGGCTGTGGTGCCTGCGCCGTCATCGTCACCCGGCCCGCAGTGGCAGACCACGGCGAGTGGGCCCTCGAGAGCTACTCGGTCGCGTCGTGTGTGACACCGGTCGGCGACGTCGCGTTCGCGTCCGTCACGACCCCCCACGGCGGCGGTGCGACGCCGACGCCGGCACAGGAGGCGCTGACCGCCACCAACGGAGCCCAGTGCGGGTTCTGCACCGGCGGCATCGTCAGCGTGCTCGACAGTGCGTGCGCCGGCCGGGGTCGATCCGTCGACGATGTCGAGTCTCTTCTCGACGGGAACCTGTGTCGGTGCACCGGCTATCGATCGATCTCCGAAGCCGCTCAGATGCTCTGCGACGACTACGACGGCGCCCTCGCCGAGACGGCGGTCGGGATCCGGTGGCGGGCCAGGGAGTACCGGGCGGAGATGGACGACCCCGAACGGTTCCCGGCGTCGCTTCGCAACGCGTACGAGAGGTACTTCCGCACCGCAGGAGTCGACGGCGTCGAGCTGGTCGAGGTCTCGGAGGCTCTGGCCGCCGACGTCGGTGCCGAGCGGCCTGGGCGCGGAGACGTTCTCTACTCACACGTCAGGCCGGCGTCGCTGCGCGCGCTGGTCGAGCTCTACGCCGACTCCGCGGACGGCGCGCAGCTCGAAGCGGCCGGTGGAGCTGCGAACTGGGAGCAGCGCCAGGTTCTCACCGCCGGGTTCACCGACGCTGCGTACGAGGAGGACGAGGCCGGTCGCCAGTATCACCACACGATCTCGGTCCGCGATGTTCCCGAGCTCAGAGGCTGGGAGCTTCGCAGCGACGGCTCGCTGGCGATCCGGGCGGCGACCCCGATCGGGGCGCTCGCCGGGATGGCGGCCGAGTTGGCGGAGCGCGACGGCGGGGTCGGTCACGCGACCGCACTCGATGCCTTGGCGACCCAGGCGCGGTACTTCGCCAACGAGAACGTGCGCCACACCGGATCCGTCGCCGGCGGCCTCGTGTCGTGCCACCACCTGTCCGACATGGTGCCGGTCTGGGTGGCTCTCGACGCTCGGGTCGAGCTGAAGTCGCGCACCGCGGGGCAGCGGACGGCGCCGGTTCGCGAGCTGATCGACGCTGTGGAGGGCCGCCTCGATCTGAGATCAGACGAGATCGTGGTCGCGATCGTCCTGCAGCCTCGCGACTCCGCCCGATTCGTCGCGGAGACCTTCAAGCAGGCGATACGACGCACCGACTCGATGGCCCTGGTGAGTGCTGCGATGACCGGGAGCCGTGACAACCACGGAGCGATCCACGAGGTCTGCCTGGCCTTCGGCGGGCTCGGCGCTCCGGGCCTCCGCGCCCGCCGCACCGAGGCGGCCCTGGAGGGATGGCGCCTCGGAGCAGACCTCGAGCCCGTGCTGGAGGTGCTCCGCGACGAGATCGACACGATCAATGTCCGCGAGCTGCCGCCCGACATGCGTGCGTACCAGCGCCGGGTCGCCTCAGGCTTCCTGCGGCGCTTCGTGCACATGGCGACGCCCGGTCCCGATCGGTTCGAGGACGCGCGGCGGCTCCGGCAGCCGCCCATTCGGGGTCGACAGCACTTCGAGGAGGAACTCGTCGGCGGGGCGATCGTGGGCCGCGCCGTCGTCCACCGCTACCTCCCGCAGCACGTCCGCGGTGAGACGCGCTACACCGTCGACGAGCGTCTGCCCGACGGCGGTCTCCACGCTGCGGTCGTGCCCGCTCCGGTGGCCCGCGGGCGCCTGTTGGACATCGACGACGAGGCCTGCCGGGGCGACCGCGACTACGTGGGCATGGTCACCGCCGCCGACGTTCCCGGCAGCAACTGGCAGGGCCACATGGTGCATCCGCTCGCCGAGGAGGAGATCCTCTGCAGCCAGACCATCACCCACCACGGACAACCCGTGGCGCTGGCGCTCGCTCGAACCCGAGCCGCCGCCGAGACCGCGGCGCGCAGGATTCGAGTCATCGCGGACGCCGCCTCGGAGCCACCGGTGCTGACCATCGATGACATCGAGGCCGCCGACAGCTGGTTCAGCTTCGAGCACCGACCGGACGATCCAGGGTGCGAGCCACTCGAGCGTCGCCTGCAGCGTGGCGAACCCGGCGCGGTGTTCGACGCTGCCGAAACCGATCCCGACCGGTTCGCCGTCTTCGCTGGACGCGTCGACGTGGGTGGTCAGTCGTGCTTCTATCTCGAACCGCAGAGCGCGGTGGCGTATCCGGGAACCGAGGACCGCATGCGGGTGGTGTCCTCCACCCAGTCGCCGGCCCACGTCGCCCGATACGTCGCGTCGGCACTGGGTGTGGCCGAGCATCGAGTGGATGTCGAGGCCGGGTTCGTCGGTGGCGGCTTCGGGGGCAAACAGACGCGCAGCGCCGCGTTCGCGGCGATGGCCTCGGTGGCGGCGGCCGCCACCGGTCGCCCGGTCAAGATCGAGCTCTCCCGCTCGGCCGACATGACCCTCGTACCCGGGCGCAGCCCGTTCCGCGCCGACTACCGGATCGCGGTCGAGCGTGAGACCGGTGCCATCCGCGGCCTCGAGATCGACATGGCCACCAACGGCGGCGCCGGTGAGGACTACTCGCCCTCGATTGCCGAGACGTCGGTGTTCCTGATCGACAACGCGTACTTCCTCGAGCACGCCGCGATCCGAGCCCGGTGCGGCCGCAGCAACCTCCCGGCCGGATTCACGGCGACCCGGGGATACGGCAAGCCGCAGACCGGTGCCATCATCGAGACGATCCTGGACGAGGTCGCCACCGAGCTCGGGATGGATCCCCAGACGCTGCGGTCCCGCAATCTGTACCGGAAGGGTCAGACCGCGCTCGCCGACACCCCGATCGACGACGATGTGTTGCGAGCGTGTTGGGAACGTGCGGTCGGCGATCGCTACGACCGCTGGCGAGCCGAGACCGACGCCTTCAACCAGGACCACGCGCTGACGAAGCGGGGCATCGCAGCGGTCCCGTCGAAGGGCAACATGGGATTCCTCGAGGCCGCTGACATCAATCGCGGTGCGGCGATCGTACGTATCCACTCCGACGGCTCGGTCCGGGTGTCGCATTCGGGTGTGGAGATGGGTCAGGGCATCAACACCCGTATGAGTCAGGTGACCGCGCAGGCCCTCTCGATCCCGGTCGAACGGGTCGCCGTGGACACCACCCGAACCGCCGACCTGCCCAACACACCACCGACCACGATGGTTGCGACCGACATGATCGGTGCGTCGATCCTCGACGCGTGCGACGAGTTGCTGGTCACCCTGGGCCGACACGGCCACCCCGGTGGTGACGGTGACTTCGACGAGGCGGTCCGACGCTGTTACGAAGACGGGCTGCCGCTGCAGGCCCGGGGGGAGGCTCAGGAGCCGCGACTGCGTTTCGACTGGGAACGCCAGCAGGGTGACGTCTCCTACTTCTTCGTGTGGGGCGCGGCGCTGTCGGAGGTGGAAGTGGACGCCGGGACCGGGTCATGGCGGGTGCTGCGTACCCACATCACCCAGGACTGTGGGCAGTCCCTGAACCCGATGCTCGACGTCGGCCAGATCGAGGGTGGTTTCGCCTTCGGCCTCGGCTACGGACTGCTGGAGAAGACGATCTATCGGCCGGACGGGTCGCTGCTGACCGACAACGTGTCGTCCTACAAGATCCCGTCGATCGACGACATGCCCAGGGACTGGACGGTCGAGATCCTGCAGGAGACGGGTGGCCCGCCCGGCCGTCGGGGTCTGCACAACTCCAAGGGGGTGGGGGAGGCCAACATCCAGCTCGGCTTCTCGGCCTACTTCGCGGTGAAGGACGCCATCCGGGCGATCCGCCGCGATCGGGGCCTCGACCCGAACGGCTTCCACCTGCCGTTCCCGGCGATGACCCACGACATCGCCCGTGCCTGCGACGACGACTGACCACTCGGGGCCCGGGACCTGCGTCGCCACGTTCGACGACGGCCGAGCGGGGCGATGCCCGGCCCGCGCCACCGCCGTGGTGATCGCCGTCAGTCGCCCGAGAAACAGGCGTCGAGCCACGGTAGGAAGTGGGCCCGGATCTCATCGGCGGCTTCGCTGAGCAGGTGGTCGGCGCCCTCGAGGATCCGGATGTCGCCTCGGCCCGCGATCATCTGCACCATGAACGACGCATCCGGCGGCAGGATGCGGTCGCTGTCGCCGTGATAGAGGACGAACGGCATGTCCTGGCGGAGTTCGCCCGCGGCCTCACAGCCTGCGGACTGGGTGGCGAACGTGGCCACGCCCGCGGTGTGCGCAGGCATGGTCAACGCGGCCTGGACGGCGACGGCCCCGCCGAAGGAGTGCCCGAGGAACACGAATCGCTCGGCGCCCACCTTGGCGGCCGACTCGGCCGCGGCCGCCACGTCGATGAGGCACCGGTTGAGGTCACCGGGTTTGCGATAGCCGACGCGCATCATGCCGACCCCCTGATCGGGCAGCGTCGTCGCGAGCTCGTGATACAGCCGCCTCGCCGGCCCCAGGACTCCTCCCATCGCCCCGCCCATGGCGATGACGACGTCCCGTGCGGCCGGGTCGCCGGCCCAGTGCAAGGTCAGCAGCCCCTCCATCGAATAGATCTCGACATGACGGCTGCCGTCCGCGCCGATCGCCTCGTCGACGGCGAGCGGTGCGACCATGTCGAGGGGGGAGCGGGGGCTGTCGGCGTCGGTCACGGTCCCCGATGCTCACCGGCAGGGCGTCCCGCGTCAACCGGGTCGTCGCGTCGATTCGTTGGCAGGAACAGCCCGGTTCGACGGTACGATGTCGCCCCGATGCGTCACGCCGGTCGTGACCGTCAGGCGCCGGTGCCCGAGCGGACCAAGGGAGCGGCCTGCAAAGCCGTACAATCGCGGGTTCAAATCCCGCCCGGCGGTCGCTTCGACCGCACCACACGCCCGTGTGGTGCGGTTTGGCGTTTACCCCCCTGTGTGGGGCGGGCACTACTCTGGGTGGACTATGAGTGACACCTCGCAGGGCCCCGGGTGGTGGCAGGCGTCGGACGGGAAGTGGTACCCGCCCGAGCTCTACCCGAAGGATTGGCCGAAGCCGAATCCCGCCGAGGAGGCGAGCGTCGCCCAGGGGGATGCTGCAGCCGCCGTCACCGAGTCCACACCCGCCGTGGCGCCGGAGGCTGCGCCCGCTGTGGCGCCGGAGGCTGCGCCCGCGGTGGCGCCGGAGGCTGCGCCCGCGGTGGCGCCGGAGGCTGCGCCCGCGGTGGCGCCGGAAGCTGCGCCTGCAGCGGCTCCTGAACCCGCGGCCGAGCCCGCCGTGGCGCCAGGAGAGCCGACGGCATCCCAGCCGCCGGTGGCGGCACCCGTCGACCAGGCGAGTGCGCCCGCACCGAGCCCCGAAACGCCGCCCGCGGCGGCCGATGCCGCCGCCGAG
>JBCCFK010000268.1:0-6288 GCA_039029775.1 Actinomycetota bacterium
CACGCTGCGAAACCGATCACCTCCGAGAACACCGATCAGGCGGAAGAACCAACCCCGGCAACGGGGCGCCACTGTGTGGCAGACACAACCGATGGAAACAAAAGGGCTACCAGGTACGCCGATGGCCCGACGGCACCTGGACCACCACCCGCCCCGACGGCACCACCATCGACCCGTAGCGATCAGCGAGCGCACGAAGCCGCCTTCAAAGCGCCGCTTCGCCGCGCCCAGAACGGCACTTCGGGGATGGCCCACGCGCGCGGTTCTCGAGCGACCCGAGCCGTCACGTACCATCGGGTGGGTGAGCCAGGGCCGGACGACAAACCGCCGCCCGATTCGTGAGAACACTGGTTTGGTCCGACTGCTCCTTGACCGCCTGGACGAAGAGGGCGTTGCCTGGGCTCCCCGATTTCTCCGTGTCGACGGCGACGAGGAAGTGCTTTCCTGGCTGCGCGGCGAGACGATCGACGATTGGCGCTCCGAGCCACGACGGCTGGTGGAGCTGGCTCGTATCGTCCGTCAGCTCCACGATCTTTCCACCGGCATGGCACCAGGCCACCAGTGCCTGGTGCATGATGATCTGCAACCTCGGAATGTTGTTGTCGACGGTGATTTCTTGGGCCTGATCGACTGGGAACAGCTCCGACCGGGCAGCCGAGTCGAGGACGTCGCGCAGTTGTGCTGGTCCTTCACTGGCCCGCTCGCGGACGAGTCTGTCGCGGTGGTTGCTTGGCGGTGGCGACGGGTACTCGAGGGCTACGGTCCCATCGATCGAAGCGAGATCGTGGCCGCTTCCTTGGCGAAGATCGACCGATGCATCGATGACATCGTGCGTCACGCGCACCTGGGCTCGGTTCGACACCAAGTACTCAAGGATCGGGGAGATGACAGCCACCTGAGGCACATTCGGACCTGGCTCGGTCGCCATGGGGCGGCGCTGACCACCAGACTCCAATGAGATCTGACGACACTCAAACCGTTGATCCCGAGCGAACCGACGAAGAACGGACGGGTGTCCCCGAGCGCCGGCTAGGGGATGCGGAGCGGTCGGTTCGGTGATCTCGAGCGTGCCACGGGGCGGACCCCCTCACTGGTCGAGGAGCACGTCATGGCCGCCTTCCATGCGAGACTCCGGCGATGCAGCCGCTCATCTGGTCGAGTCGCCTCGCTCGCGGTGTCGTCCTGCTCGTGTTCGCGTGGTTGGTCTCGATCGAGCTGGGCAGTTCGCGCACGGCGTCGAAGAACGCCGCAGCGCACGACAACACTGGCGAGACCGTCGTCGACACAGCCACCGGCCGTGTCTTCGACATGACGGCTCTCTTCCACCTCCTGGCCGGGCTCTTCGCGTCCCGCTTCCTGCCCTCAGGGTCGATACGAGCGCGGCGGAGCGTGTTCGCCCTCGGCGTGACCCTGCTGATCGGAGCAGGCGCACTCAGCACCTCGGCCCGCCGCCACCTCGGTCGGTTCCATCGAGACGACCTCACCGTGCACGACGACCACTCGCTCGTCGACACAGGCCCGTACCAGTCCGTCCGACACCCGCTCTACTCGGCCACGGCGTCCGCCCTCATCGGCACCGGCGCCGTGCTCGGCAACTGGGTCAGCATCGCCACGGCCGGACTTCCGACAGCCGCCCTCGTGCGTCGGATCGGCGTCGAGGAGTCGATGTTGGAGAGCCACCTGGGCGCCGGGTACGTGGCCTACCAGGCCCGCACCAAGCGGCTCGTTCCGGGGATCTGGTAGCGCCCCTACCCAGCGATGGCGCTCCCTACCACGCGGTCGCCGGCGTAGAACACGACGGACTGGCCCGGGGCCACACGGCGGTGGGGTTCGACCCACGCCACATCGGTGAGCGTCACGGTGGCCGGCGCGGTGCGGCCGTGCGCGCTGACCTGGACGTCGACGGAGCCCGTGACCGGGCCGGCGACCCAATCGAGGTCGACGATGGCCGAGGTGTCGGTGAGCAGGTCGCGGCGGGGGCCGATGGTGACCGTCGCCGTGGCGGTGTCGACGGCGGTGGCGAACACCGGCTCGGCGTTGCCGGAGACGCCGAGGCCCTTGCGCTGACCGATGGTGACGAGCTCGACGGCGTCGATACGGCCGACCTCGTCGCCGGCGGCGTCGACGACACGGCCAGGGGTCAGCTCGACCCGCTCGGACAGGAAGCGCTCCCGCCCGCCGGAGGTGTGGGCGATGAAGCAGACGTCCTGGCTGTCGGGCTTGTCGGCGGTGCGCAGGCCGAGCTCGGCGGCCAGCTCACGCACGCGGTCCTTGGTCATGCCGCCCAGTGGCAGCAGGGTCTGCGCCAGCTGATCCTGGGTGAGCATGTGGAGCACATAGGACTGGTCCTTGGCGTCGTCCGCGCCGCGGGCGACGAATCGGCTGCCGTCGTGCTCCACGATCTGCGCGTGGTGGCCGGTGGCGACCAGGTCGAAGCCCAGGGCCGTCGCCCGACGCAGGAGCTTGTCGAACTTGAGATGGCGGTTGCACTCGATGCACGGGTTGGGTGTCCGGCCCTCACGGTGGGCCTCCACATAGGGGGCGACGACGTGGTCCTCGAACTCGTCGCCGAAGTTGAACACGTGATGCGGGATGCCGAGCTCGTCGGCGACAAGGCGGGCGTCCTCCACATCGGACACCGAGCAGCAGCCCGAGTCCTGGACGCCGCCCCAGAGCTTCATGGTCACGCCGGTGACGTCGTAGCCCTGCTGCTGCAGGAGCGCAGCGGCGACCGAGGAGTCGACGCCACCCGACATCGCCACCAGGACGGGGGCCCCGGTCATGAGCCGGTCTTTCGCAGGCCGGCCACGGCGTCGGGGACGACGCGCAGCGCGGCGTCGACGTCGGCCTGGGTGCTGGCGTGGCCGAGCGAGAGGCGCAGCGATCCGCCGGCCAGCTCTCGGGAGTAGCCCATGGCGGCCAGCACGTGCGACGGGTCCTGGGCGCCGCTGGAGCACGACGATGCGGCGGAGGCCAGGATGTCCTCGCGCTCGAGCAGAAAGAGCAGCGCCTCGCTCTCGATGCCCTCGAAACAGAGGTGGCACGAGCCGGCGACCTTGTCGCTGCGATCGACCGACCCGTCGGCGGCGGTCGTCACGCCCGTCTCGTGCGTGCCGGCCACCGCAGCCCTGATGCCGTCGGCGAGCTGGTCGCGCAGGGCGCCGACCTCCGCGACCACGCGGTCACGGCCGGCCATCGTCGCTTGCGCCGCGGCAGCCATCGCCACGATGCCGGGCGAGTTGTGGGTGCCGCTGCGATGGCCGCGCTCGTGGCCCCCGCCGAGCAGCTGCGGGTCGATCTCGACACCCTCTCGGATGACGATCGCGCCCACGCCCTTGGGGGCACCGAACTTGTGCCCGGCGATCGAGATCAAGTCGGCGGGTGCGGCAGCGGCGGCGACGTCGAGCCACGGGAATGCCTGGACCGCATCGGTGTGGAGCACGGCGTTGGGGGCGTGCTCATGCACGACCTCGGCCACCGCGGCCAGGTCCTGGATGACGCCGGTCTCGCCGTTGACCAGGCCGACCGAGACCACCGAGACGTCGTGGTCGAGCTTGGCCGCCAGGTCGTCGAGGTCGATCAGGCCCGAGTGGAGGACACCGATCACCCGCCCACCGAGCTTCTCGACCGGCACCAGCACGGCGTGATGTTCGGTGGCCGTGCAGGCGACGACGCCGCCACGCCGGGCGTGCACGCCGAACACCGCGAGGTTGTCGGCCTCGGTGCCACCCGCGGTGTAGACGATCTCGCCCGGTCGACAGCCGAGACCCTCGGCCAACACGTCCCGCGCGTCGTCGAGCGCTCGGCGCGCATCCCGCGCCATCCGGTGGGCACCGGAGGGATTCGCGTAGCAGTCGGTGAGCATCGGCATCATCGCTTCGATGGCCTCGGGCCGCGTCGGCGCGGAGGCGGCGTTGTCGAGGTAGACGACCGGTGTGCTCACCCTCCCAGGCTACTGGCACCCCTCCCGCCACTGCCCTCCGCCGCAGCGCCGAGAGACGACTCGTCGTACCCTTCGAGTGGGCCTCGGTCGCGCTGAGCAAGCCTGCGTGGCGCCTGAACCCGTCCGGAGGACTGTGATGCGCGAAGCGGCTGGGGCGAACTCGGAGGCTGCGACCGCCCCATCCGCTCACGAGCAGGACCCGGCCGCCTACGGCGATGCCTACGCCGACGTGTACGACGACTGGTACAGCGAGATCTCCGACGTCGCGGCCACCGTCGCCGCGCTGCGCGACCTGACACCGGGTCGACGGTTGCTCGAGCTCGGCGTGGGGACGGGCCGGATCGCGCTCCCGCTCGCCGAGGCGGGCTTCACGATCACGGGCATCGACGCGTCGCAGGCGATGCTCGATGCCCTGAGGACGAAGCCCGGCTCCGACGCGATCGACGCACGGCTGACCGACATGGCGACGCTGGACGGCGTCGAGGGCCCGTTCGACATCGTCCTGGTCACGTTCAACACCCTCTTCAACCTTACCACCGAGGCCGCCCAGATCTCGTGCCTGCGCCGCGTCGCCGACGAGCTGGCACCACTCGGGCGGTTCGTGATCGAGGCGTTCGTCCCGTCGCCGGACCCGGAGGGTCCCGAGACCGGCGAGGAGCAGCGGAGCGACGGGGACGGCGGCACCGTCGTCACCAGGACACACCGCGACCCGGCCACCCAGGTCGTCGACGGCGAGCACATCCACCGTGGCGCCGACGGCTCCGAGCACCGGCGTGCGTGGAGGATCCGCTACCTGCACATCGACCAACTGGACGACCTCTGCGCACAGGCGGGACTGCGGCTGGTCGGTCGGTGGGCGGACTGGACCGGCGCCGAGTCACGGGACACGTCACCGCGTCACGTGTCCGCCTACGCCCTCCGCTGAAACCGCCACTGGACACCGCCCCGGGCGGGACCGAGCCCTACCCTTTTCGCATGGCAGACATCCGAGTCTCAATCGTCATCGACGCCTCGCCGGAGCAGGTCTGGTCCGTGGTCGAGCGGGTCGAAGACCACGTCGACTGGATGGCCGACGCCGAGGCCATCCGGTTCCTGAGCGATCAGCGCCAGGGGGTGGGCACCTCGTTCGAGTGCGACACCAAGGTGGGCCCCGCTCGTCTCACCGACATCATGGAGATCACCGAGTGGGTCGACACCGAGGTGATGGGCGTCAAGCACACGGGAATCGTGACGGGCAGCGGCCGCTTCACACTCACCCCCGCAGGCCCCGGTCGGACCGAGTTCAGGTGGGAGGAGTCCCTGGACTTCCCGCTCTGGATGGGCGGGCCCCTGCGCGACCCCGTCGGAGGTCGGATCCTCGAGGCGATCTGGCGACGCAACCTGAAGAAGCTCAAGGAGATCGTCGAGGCGACGGTGTCGGCGAGCGCCGCCTGATCCGGCGTCGGTCGGGTATCGGACTCTGCGCGATGATGGCCGGGTGAGCACCACCCGCAGTCACCGGTCGTTCGTCAGCTACATCGACAAGTCGCGCGAGTACTACGCCGCCCACGGATACGACCGCCCCTACCGATGGGCGGCCCACACCGACGTGCCGTTCGCCCCGCTGCAGAAGCCGCTCTCGGCGTCGCGGGTCGGGCTGGTCACCACCGTCTACTTCCCCCGCGGCACCGAGCCGCACGGCGTACCGACCACGCCACCGAAACGTCCCTACGCCGCGCCGATCGAGGCGGCACCCGGCTGCACCTACACCGCCGACCTGTCCTGGGCGAAGGACGAGACCCACACCGGCGACCTCGACACCTACCTCCCGATCAACCGGCTCGACGAGGCGGTCGCCGAGGGCCGCGTCGCGTCGGCCTCACCGCGCTTCTACGGGGTTCCCACGGACTACTCCCAGCGCCGGACACGCGAGGACGCGGCGGACATCGCAGCGTGGATGGTCGAGGACGAGGTCGACGTGGCGGTGCTCGTACCCCTTTGACCGGTCTGCCATCAGTCGATCGGTCTGGTCGCACGACATCTCGAATCCCAGGGGATTCCAACCGTGATCGTGGGCTCCGCCCGGGACATCGTCGAGGAGTGCGGGGTGGCCCGCTTCGTGTTCACCGACTTCCCGCTCGGCAACCCACTCGGCAGACCAGATGACGTCGGGATGCAGTCCGACACGTTGGAGCTCGCCTTCCGCGTGCTCGAGACCGCCATCGCGCCCAGGACCACCGTGCAGAACCCGGTGGTGTGGTCGTCCGACGACGACGGCTGGCGCGACCGGTTCATGGCCGTCGACGACCCGGCCGCCCTCGCCGCCGAGGGTGATCGCCGACGCCGACGCCAGGCCGAGGAGAAGG
>JBCCFK010000269.1:0-6197 GCA_039029775.1 Actinomycetota bacterium
CGTGCTTCAGGGCGAGCGTGAGATGTCGCAGTTCAACAAGACGCTCGGCAAGTTCCAGCTCGTCGACCTGCCCCCGGCGCCGCGGGGCGTGCCCCAGATCGAGGTCACCTTCGACATCGACGCCAACGGCATCGTCCACGTGTCCGCCAAGGACCGGGCGACCGGCAAGGAGCAGTCGATCACGATCACCGGTCAGTCCTCGCTCGACAAGGACAAGATCGACCAGATGATCAAGGACGCCGAGGCCCACGCCGCGGAGGACAAGCTCCGCAAGGAAGAGGCCGAGGTCCGCAACACCGCTGACACGCTCGTCTACCAGACCGAGAAGCAGCTCCGTGAGTACGGCGACCAGCTGACCGACGACGAGAAGAACGACGTCGAGTCCAAGTTGGCCTCCCTGAAGGAGCAGCTGTCCGGCGATGACCTCGAGGCCCTGAAGGGCGCCACCGAGGCGCTCATGACGGCCAGCCAGGGCTACGCCCAGCGGATGTACGAGGCGGCTGCACAGGACACCGCCGACGCCGAGGGTGCCATGGACGAGGACGACGAGATCGTCGACGCCGAGATCATCGACGAGGACGAGGAGTCGTGAGCGACACCACCGAGGCTGCCTCCACGCCGGCGGACGAGCCGGCGGCGGGGGCCGAACCGGTCGGAGGCGAACCCCAGGTCACCGAGGTGCCCCCGGTGGACGATCTCGACGTGGAGACCCTGGTCGCCACGCTCGAGACCGTCACCGCAGAGCGGGACAGCCACCTCGCCGACCTGCAGCGCATCACGGCCGAGTTCTCCAACTTCCGTCGGCAGGCGACCAAGCGTCAGACCGACACGATCGAACACGCAGCCAGCGGCCTGGCCGGGAAGCTGCTGCCGATCCTGGATGCGTGCGACGCTGCGCTCCTTCAGGGCGCCAGCGACGTGGAGCCGATCCAGGCGGCACTGATCGAGACGCTCCGGAAAGAAGGCCTGGAATTGGTGACCGAGGCCGGCGAGGTCTTCGACCCCGAACGCCACGAAGCGGTCATGCACGAGGACGGCGACAGCGCCGAACCGACGGTTGCCGAGGTCATGCGCACCGGGTACGTGTGGAACGGGCGGGTGCTCCGCCCGGCCATGGTGCGAGTGCAGGGCTGAGGCACTGGAGCTGAACACACCAGACCATTCGACGACGACCGGAGAGGAGGTACCCCCATGGACGTGAAGCGTGAGTGGTTCGACAAGGACTACTACGACGTGTTGGGGGTCTCCTCAACGGCGTCGGAGAAGGAGATCCAGAGCGCGTATCGCAAGCTCGCGCGTGAGCTGCATCCCGATGCCAATCCCGGTGATGAAGCTGCCGAGGAGCGGTTCAAAGAGGTGTCGGCGGCCTACGACGTCGTCGGCGACCCCGAGACCCGGGCCCAGTACGACCAGGTCCGGCAGATGGGACCCGGAGCCATGGGAGGCGGCGGCTTCGGTGGCGGTCCCGGTGGCTTCACCTTCGACGTCGGCGACATGGGCGACCTCAGCGACCTGCTGGGCGGCATGTTCGGCGGAGGTGCCGGTCCGTTCGGTCGCGGCGGGTCGCCAAGGCCCCAGCGCGGTCGAGACCAGGAAGCGCAGCTCCGGCTGTCGTTCGACGAGTCGGTCGTCGGGGTCACCACCTCGGTGACCATCAGCGGCGGGGTCGATGGTGGCACCCGCGCCATCAAGGTCCGGATCCCGGCAGGCGTCGAAGACGGTCAGCGCATCAGGTTGAAGGGCAAGGGCGGTGCCGGCAACGCCGGGGGCCCGTCCGGAGACCTCTACGTCGAGGTCCTCGTCAACGACCACCCGATCTTCGGTCGAGACGGCAAGAATCTCACCCTGACCCTGCCGGTGACCTTCGACGAGGCCGCGCTCGGCGCGGACATCAAGGTCCCGACCTACGGCGGCGAGTCCGTGAAGCTCCGACTGCCGTCGGGTACCCAGCAGGGGCGAACCTTCCGCGTGAAGGGCCACGGCATCGATGCCGGTGGACGAGCCGGGGACCTCCTGGTCACCGTCGACATCGCCGTGCCCGCCAAGCTGAACAAGCAGCAGAAGGAGGCGCTCGCCGCCTTCGCCGAGGCCTCGGGCGAGTCGCCCCGAGCGCACCTGGAGAGCTGACCATGGACCTCCGAGGACGTCACCGGGCCGTCTACATCATCTCGGTCGCCGCCGAACTCGCCGGCGTGCATCCCCAGACGCTGCGCATCTACGAGCGAAAGGGTCTGGTCGACCCGGCGCGGACCGGCGGTGGCAGCCGCCGCTACAGCGACGCCGACATCGAACGCCTGCGCAAGATCCAGGAGCTCACCAACGACGGCCTCAATCTCGCAGGCGTCAAGCGTGTCCTGGCCCTCGAGGCCCGGGTCGCCGAGCTGGAGGCCGAGCTCACCGAGATCAGGACCTCCAACGCACTGGTGCCGCTTCGCCAGGACGTCGTGGTGTACCGCAAGGGCCGCAGCGAAGACTCCTGACCGAACTCAGCCGCCGTCGCGTACGCGGGCGGCCAGGTCTGCCAGAAGCTTCGCCCCCAGGCCGGGGATCTCGCGCAGCAACACCCGGAACATCCGGACCGAGACCGCGGCGAGCTCGGTGTCCTCGAGGGCGGTGACCGTTGCCGCCCTTGGGGCGGGATCGAGCAGGGCCAACTCGCCGAAGTAGTCGCCGGGGCCCAGCGAGCGCACCGTCTTGCCGTCGCGGGTGACCTTCAGGGCACCTCCGAGGACCACGAAGAGCGCGTCCCCGTCGTCGCCCTGCCTGACCACGTCGCGATCGCCGGCGATCTCGATCGTCTCGACGTGGCGAGCCACCGCCTTCAGGTCGCGTGCGGAGCAGCGGGAGAACAGCGGCACGCCTTCGAGCGCGGCGACGATCTGTTTGTTGGTGGCCATCAGTTCTCCCGTGGTGTCGCGGCGGCCTCAGCCGGCGCCGGTGTGTCGTCGTCGTGGGCGGGGAGCGTGATCGGTTCGTTCTCCCAGATGCCCCAGCGGAGGTGGAATCGGCGCAGCGGTGCCGGCGCCCACCAGTTGAGCCGGCCGGCCGCCTTCATGAGCGCGGGTGTCAGCGTCGCCCGCACGAGGAAGGCGTCGACGATGACGGCGATCGTCAGTCCGACGCCGAACATCTTCACTATCGCGACGCCGGACGTGGCGATCGAGACGAACACGATCGCGAGGAGCACCGCGGCGGCGGTCACGATGTGGCCCGTGGACGCGATGCCGTCCACGACCGCTCGGTCGTTGTCGCCGGAGAGGTCGTACTCCTCCTTGATGCGCGAGATGAGGAAGACCTCGTAGTCCATCGACAGGCCGAACGCGACACAGAACATGAGGACCGGTGTGTAGACGTCGATCGTGCCGGTCGCGGTGACGCCCAGTGCGTCCGCGAGATTGCCGTCCTGGAAGATCCAGACGAGCGCGCCGAAGGTGGCGGTCAGGCTCAGGAGGTTCAGCACCACCGCCTTGACGGGCACGACCACGCTTCCCGTCATGAGGTAGAGCACCAGCAGGGTGATGGCCGCGATGATCGCCAGCGCCAGGGGCAGGCGATCGATCACCGCGTCAACCGTGTCGTCCACCGACGCCGAGGTCCCCGTCAACAGGACCTCGTCCGCGAGATCGGTGTCGTAGTCGCGCAGGGCATCGAGGAGTTCAGCAGTCCGAGGGTGATCGGGGTCGGAGTCGCTGATCACCCGAAACCAGACCCCTGCGTCGGATTGGAACCGCTCGTTGAACTCCTTCGGCGCGCTCGTGCTGTCCTGGCGGAAGAAGCCGAGCGGGCTGTCCACCCGCGAGACGTTCGGGAGCGCCAGCAGTTCGTCCTTGACCTCGGTCAGGCCCTGCTCGGTGGGATCCATTCCGGGCAGGACCACGCCGATGCCGTTGAACTCGCGGAACGCGAACTCTTGACGCACGAGGTCGGCACCCACCCTGGCCGGGTTGTCCTCAGGCAGGACGCGGTCGTCGATGCGCCCGGCGTCGAACCCGAGGAACGGAAGGCCGACGACGACGAGGATCACCGTCACGGCCGTGGCCCAGAGCGCCGGGCGCTTGATGACCCGCTCGGTCTGTGCGCGCCAGAAGCCGCCCCCGTGACGCTCCTGGCTGCCGATCCGGTCGCCGAGGCCCATCAACAGGGCGGGCAGGAGCAGCAGCGATGCCGCAACCGCGACGGTGACGACGGCGACGCCGGCGAAGGCGAAGGATCGGAGGTATGGGGCCGGGACGACCAGGAGCGCAGTCAGCGAGGCGGCGACGGTGGCGCCGCTGAACATCACGGTCCGGCCCGCGGTCTGGACCGTCCGTCTCAGCGCCAGCTCGGTGCCGTGTCCGGCGGCGAGCTCCTCTCTGAAGCGCGCCACGATGAGGAGGCTGTAGTCGATCGCGAGGCCCAGTCCGAGGGCGGTGGTCAGGTTCAGCGCGAACACCGACACGGTGGTCAGGCTGGCGATCACCCGGAGGACCGAGAACGTCCCGAGAACGGCGAAGATGGCGACGACGAGGGGGAGCAGTGCGGGCCGCAGCCCTCGGAAGACCAGGAGGAGCGCGATCAGCGTCAGGGGCGCGGCGATCAGCTCGGATCGCACGAGGTCGCTCTCGGCCTGCTCGCGGGCCTGGCGGCTGACCTCGGCCGATCCGGTCGTGGTGGCGGTCCACAGGTCGGTCTCCTCGGCGAACTCCTCGAGGCGCAGCGCCGTGTCGCGCTGGCTGTCCTCGTCGCCGGTGAGCGAGGCGGCCACGATCGCGAATCGGCCGTCCACGCTGCGCAGCGGACTGAGCGCCGGGGGCGGGACGTCACCGAAGGTCCAGAAGGAGATCGTGTCGGTCACGCCGGGGACGGCCGCGACCTCGTCGCTGAGCGCGAGTCCCGCTGCCACGACGTCGTCGTCGTCGACACGATGGTCGCCGGTCAGCGACAACACGAGAACCCAGTCGGTGGGGCCCGCGCCGAACTCCTCCTCCAGCAGGCGCTCGGCTCGAGCGGACTCGCTGTCCTCGACGACGAACCCTCCCGCCGAGAGTTCCTCCTCGACCCCGCCGCCGAAGATGCCCAGTATCGGCACCAGGAGCGCCGCCACCACTAACACGACCCTGCGGCGCCGCATCATCGCGTCCGTGATTCGCCGCAGCATCCGACCCCCCGTCGATCTGGCAGTGCGGTCATCATGGCCCACGTCGGCCAGGGCCGCTGTCGGCTGGATGACAGTGGGGAGCACCGCGACCGACCCGTCGCAGGTTTTTTCGGCGGTCGGGGAATGATCGGGCGGGCGGGCGAGTTGCTGCCTGTGCGGGGTCAGCCGACCCTGCAGTCGTCGCCTGGAGCAGACACGCCGGGGTTCTGGACACTGGCCGCCCGGGGCGACGGAGACAACTCAACCCTGGGGAGACCATCAGATGCTGCGCACGTCATCGCGCGCTGCCACCCTGACCGCCGCTTACGAGGACGTACGCGCCTTCACCGAAGAGCTCGCGTCGCCGCTCAGCGCGGAGGATCAGACCGTCCAGTCCATGCCCGACGTGAGCCCGACCAAGTGGCATCGGGCTCACACCACCTGGTTCTTCGAGACGTTCCTTCTCAAGGAGTACGTCCCCGGCTATCTGAGTCCCGATCCGGCCTTCGACTACCTCTTCAACTCCTACTACGAAGCGGTGGGGGACCGGCACCCTCGAGCGCAGCGGGGTCTCGTCTCACGGCCGTCGGCCGCCGAGGTCGGCGAGTACCGGCGCCACGTCGATGCGGCGATGGCCGAGTTCCTGGCCACCCTGGTCGACGAGAACGGCCCACTGCTGGACCTGGTCGAGCTGGGGCTGCACCACGAGCAGCAGCATCAGGAGTTGTTGCTGATGGACATCAAGCACGTCCTGTCCGTGAACCCGACCTTCCCCGTCTACCGGGAGCGACAGGTCGCAGAGCCGGTCGCGGACCTGACTCCGGTGGCGTGGACGTCCTTCGCCGGTGGCGAGGTCGAGGTCGGCCACGACGGCGCCGGGTTCGCCTTCGACTGCGAAGGCCCTCGCCACGGCGCGCTCGTCCCCAGCTACGCGCTCGCCGACCGCCTCGTCACATGCGGTGAGTGGCTGGAGTTCATGGCCGACGGCGGCTACCGGCGTCACGAGCTGTGGCTGTCCGAGGGCTGGCACACGGTCAATGCCGACGGCTGGCGCGCGCCGAGCTACTGGAACGAGGTCGAC
>JBCCFK010000270.1:0-6102 GCA_039029775.1 Actinomycetota bacterium
CGTCGGTGACGGCGTCGTCGGTCGGTGTCGCCGGCAGGTCGGCAGCCAGGCTGGTTCGCAGCTCGGCGATCGCGGTCTGCACCTGACGCTCGTGTCCGGCATGCGCGCTGGTCACCCGCACGAGCTGCGGTATCAGGTCGTGGCGACGGCGGAGCTGCACGTCGATCAGGCTCCACGCCTTCTCGGCCCGCTGACGCAGGACGCGCAGGGCGTTGTACGAGAAGGCGAACGAGGCCAGGCTCATCACCGCGAGCACCGCGACGATGAAGGCCAGCGGCATCCGCAAGCCGACCTCGGACCACCGGATCCGGTCGTCGGCGAGCGCCTGGCCGTCCGCCAGCGCGATGCCCGACGCCGCAGCCGCGATGAACGCCACCATGGCCCCGACAACGGTGCCGATCCTCTCGGTGAACACGGCATCGGCCTCGGTCCCGACCCGCACCAGGAACGGGTCGGTGCCCGTGTCGCGGTCCGGGCCGATGTACACGTCGAGCGACTCGTACGGCAGCTGCGCGGTGCCGAGCACGTAGACCTCGTCGCCCGGGACGATCGCCTTCTCGACGACGCGTCGCTTCTTGGTGCCGGTCGATCGCTGCGCGATGTAGCGGCTCACGAGCGACGCGTCGGCATCCCGGGGGACGCCCAGGTCCAGCGGCGGACCGTCGTAGACCTCCGGGGCCGACACCTCGGCCTTCCTCGGTCGGACGCCGATCGCCCCTTCGGCGTCCACGAGTTCGAACTGGACCGGGCCACCCTGTTTGTCACCGGTGCGCTTCCAGCCGCCCTCACCGTCGCTGACGTAGAACACGTTCTGCCACCAGACGCACGGCGTGCCGCTCTGAGGCGACGCCTCGGCCAGTGGGCTCCCCACGCGGCCGACGAGCTCGTTGAGACCCAACGCCACGCCCGTGGTCGCGCTGGTGGGCAGGTCTTCGATCAGTCGCTTCCGGCCGAGGAACGTCCACCAGACCCACACGCCGACGAGTGCGACCACACCGAGAGCTGCTGCCAGGATCTCCACGTTGGCCCATCGACGCCGCACCGCGGCTTCTCAAGGCCGGCATGGGTCTCACGACCCGAATTCGGGGCCGGATATCGGACTGGGGCCGGAGCGTGGCTCTAGGGTGACGTCATGGAGTTGTCGGTCGCGGTGTTGGTGCTCTGCCTGGTCGGAGCAGCCATCGTCGGATTCGGCGTCGCTCACGTGCTGCACAGGCTCCGCTCCCGACGACGCCGACTCGACGAGGCGCGAACCGAGGACCGCCTCGGCGCGATCGAGCTCGAGCTCGACGACGCGATCCACCGCAGCCGCCGCGAGCTGCAACGGTCGAACAGACTCCGCGTGGAACGCGACGACGCGCGAGAAGAGATCGAGGAGCTCCGAGCCGACCTGCACGAGGCCGAGCAGCGCCAGGTTCGTGACGAAGACCGCATCGCGGTCGCCGAGCGGCACGCGGACGAGTTCCGAGCGAGGTTCTCGGACATCGTCGGGCTCGAGAACGAGATCGCTTCGCTCCGCGTCATCGCGGCCCGAGTCCCCGAGCTGCAGCGGCGGCTCGACGACCTCACCGGCGACGACCGGGTCATCGACCTCCGTGATCCCCAGCGGAGCGAACGCGCCGGCTGAACGCGCGGCACGGCTTTGACGGCGTTCGGTGGCACAGTGAGGCCATGACCCTCGTCCGCGTCGCTGCGTGGGTGGCCGTGCTCGCGACCAGCGTGACCGCCTGCAGCGTTTCCATCGACCCCAGCCAGGGCGACGTGGCCCAGGCCGTCGATGTCACGGCGGAAGCCCAGGTGGAAGGCGGCGCGGCGGGAGAAGACGAGGTCGCAACGCCCACCGCGGCACCCGACGATCTGGCAGCGCCCACACCTGAGGGCGAGCAGGAACCACCGCCGCCCACGTCGGTGTATGCGGACCTCGCCGGCGACTACCGCGTGATCGTGGACAGGACGCTCGGGCACGACACCGCGGCGTTCAGTCAGGGACTCCTGTTCGACGGCTCCCGCATGTTCGAGAGCCGCGGGCAGTACGGCGAGTCGGCGTTGACCGAGATCGACCCCGACACCGGTGCGGTTCTCCGGCGCGTCGATCTGGCCGACGAGTTCTTCGCCGAAGGTCTCGCGCTGGTCGACGGCAGGCTGATCCAGCTGACGTGGCAGGAACAGCGCGCGTTCGTGTGGGACGCCGACAGCTTCGCACCGCTCGGCGAGTTCACCTATGACGGTGAAGGCTGGGGGCTGTGCCACGACGGCACCGACCTGTGGATGTCCAACGGCTCGGCCACCCTGACCCGGCGAGACCCGATCGACTTCGCGCCGCTCGAGCTCATCGATGTCGTCCTCGACGGCCAACCGGTGGTCCGGCTGAACGAGCTGGAGTGCATCGAGGGGCTCATCTGGGCCAACGTGTGGTTGACCGATCTGATCGTCGTCATCGACCCGGGCTCGGGGTCGGTCGTCGCCACCATCGACGCGGCGGGTCTGCTCGGCCAACTCGGGCCGACCGGCCAGGAGGACGTCCTCAACGGCATCGCCTACGACGCCACCCGCGACGTCGTGGTGCTGACCGGCAAGTACTGGCCGGCGATGGCCGAGATCAGCCTGGTCGCGGGCTGAGGCGCCGGCCCGCGTTTCACCGGCCTCAGATCACCAGGCGCAGCGGGTGACCGTCGCCGTCGTGTCCCGCACCGAGGACGTCGGCTTCGCCGGAGACGAATCGTGCCGCGCTGATCATCGCCGCGAGTGCGTCGAGGGCGTCGTCGATGGCGACATCGGCCGGCGCCTCGGTGAGCACCGAGTCGAGGCCGTCGACATGACCTCGCAGCACCTGGAGCCGGGCCCCGACCCCCGCCGCGGTCTTCTTCGACGGCAACGGGACCCCGGCGAGGGCACAGAAGGTCGACTCGGGGTGGACCTCGATGAAGCGGTCGGCCGGTTGCCCTGCGATCGCACCACGGAGGTCGCGGACCATCGGCATGAGGTTCCAGGCCTGCTTGGACAGGGCCTTCCCGCTGACCGCGCGGCTCCGCTCGCAGGCGTCCGCATACGTGAGGGCGTCGAGCGTCGCCCGGACCGGGGTCGGGAACAGCGTCGCCCGCCGAGACCCGAGTCGGCGCCGGGCCTCCAGGTCGGCATCCCGGGGCCCGGACTCGGGCAGCGCGATCGGCATGTCGACCCCCATGCATCCGACCCCTGATGCGTCGGCGAGCTCGACCACCTGGGCGAAGGTCGGGACGAGCCGGAGTTCGACGGACCCGACTGCGACCGTGGCCACGAGCCATTGACCCTTGGCTCCGTCGACCCCGGCGACGACCGGGCTCACGCGACCGGATCCGAGTCGTACGCGGCGGCGAGCTGCGCCGCGACCTCGACCGCGTGCTCCGCTGAGTCATAGCCGGTCCGGGGCCAGAAGAACCCGCGGAGTCCGTCTTTGCGATTCCGGGGGACGACGTGCACGTGAAGGTGCGGCACGCTCTGGCTGACCCGATTGTTCATCGCCACGAACGAGCCCATGGCGCCGAAGTCCGCCTCCATGATCTGTGAGAGCCGTCGGGCGCGCGCGAACAGCGGCTCGATCAGCCCGGGCGGGAGCTCGCCCAACGTCTCGTGATGGTCTCTCGGGACCAGGAGGGTGTGCCCGGGGAAGAGCGGCTTCGTGTCGAGGAACGCGACGGCGACCTCGTCGTCGAGCACCCGGTGCGCGGGGGCGTCGCCGGCCACGATCGAACAGAAGATGCAGGCGGGCACGGGCAGAGTTCAGTCCACGGCCACGGGATCGGCAACCGCCGGGTCGAGGCCGTCGAGCGGCACGTAACCGGCGACGTCGTGCGCCGGGGTGTCGAGGTGGACCTTCGCCTCCGGCGCGCCCGAGAATCGTCCGTGGCTCCACCGGATCTCGACATGACCTTCGACGGCACGGCGTCGAGCCGTCCGGCGAGCGGTGACCTCGGCTCGCCACCGCAGCAGGGGCTGACCGGCGGGGTCGGGCCAGACATCGAATGCCCGCAGCTTCCACCACTCCCGGAAGTCCCACGGCGTGCCCACGCGATACCGCAGCGGGCTCCGAGCCAGATCGGCGCCGAGCACGAAGTACGGCGCGGCCTGGAGGCGCAGGAGCCGCCACAGCATCTCCTCCCGCCGGGCCGGCGTGTCCAGCGACCGCAGCCACCGTTCCGCGCTGGCCTGGGCCACGGCGAGCACGAACTCGCGGTAGGCGGCCTCGGACCGTCCAGGCCAGGCGCCTCGGCTGCTCGCGGCCTTGATCACGCGCCGATCGTCCGCGCTGAGGGCGTCGACCTCGGGCGGCAGCTCGTCGAGGGCGAGCGCATCGCGGTATGCGGTCCAGAGCGCACCGTAGGCCTCGGGGGCGACTTCGGAGAACCAGTCCACGCCGCGCTCCACCCGACGCTCGGCGAGGCCACGGTCGAGCAGGTGGCCCGGGCTGACGTTGTGCAGGATCGACGATCCGTACTTGCAGCTCACCAGGTACACGTGGTCCACGCGCAGGTCCGCCGGGATCTGCTCGTAGCCCGGCGGGCGGTGTGGGCCCTTCCATTCGATGCTCCAGGGTGGGCGTCCGCGGAGGCCGTCGGTGGCGCGGGCGAAGGCCACCCCGTTCTCCCACGCCGTCTCGAACTCGTGCTCGTGCGTACCGGTCCGATACGCCTCGTCGAGCCGATCGAAGTGTTCACCCTCGACGTTGAGGATGTGCCCGGGGCGGACCTCCAAGGCCTGCTTGAGGTCGCGGTAGCCGAGCATGCCCAGACCGGTCACGATCTCGGTGATCTCGGTCCGGATGGCCGGCATCAGTGCGGTGCGCCTGCGGCCCGGAACAGGGCGGAGAACTGGAGTTGGGCCCCGATGAGGTCGGCCGGCACGTCGTCGTCGGAGTAGACGCTCGAGTTCGTGTACACGTCGATGCCGGTGCCGGTCTCGCGGATCCACACAACCACGGCATCGCCCCACCGCTCCTCGAGGAGCGCGTCGCGGATCTCGTCCGAGCGGCCGTTCAGCAGCGAGGGGTCGGTCCGGGCCACGACCTCGAGGGCGAGGACGCGGTGCAGGACGTCGATGTCGTCCGCCAGGTAGACCGAGGCGGGCTCGGTGTGAACGACGGCGGTGGCGACGGCGGGCATCAGGCCAGTCGCTCTGCCTCGAACATCTCGAAGCTCGCGATGTCGGCCTCGCTCCAGTACCCCTCGATCGGCACGTCGGCGCCGGCGGCGTAGGCGGCGAGGCGCTGGACCCCGCCGGCGTCGTCGAACATCTCGATGGCGTCGAACACACCGTTGGGCCCGATGGCCCGCAAGGCCTTGTCACCCTCGGACCCCGCGTTCGGGAGGTTCGAGGTCAGCACCAGCACCCGGCTGCGGTCCTTGGGGTCCTCCTGCGCCTTGAGCACGTGCACCCGACCCAGGAGCTTCCACAAGGTGTCGGTGCGCATGAGGCCCGGCCGCACCGTGGTGAAGGCGCCCGACACGTCGACGTAGTACTGCGTGCCGTCCTGGGAGGCCACGAGGAAGTTGAACTGCAGGCCGAGCTTCGCGATCTTCGGCTTCTCCTTGACGATCTCGAAGCCGGCGTCGACGAGGACCTGTTCGGCGATGTCGGCGGCCTTCTTGCCCTCGCTCGTCGCCCGTGCCTGGAAGTGCTCGATGCGGTCCTGTCCGTCGTCGGGCAGCTCGAAGTCGATCGGCAGGGCGTCGGCCCCCTCGACCTCGTAGTAGCCGACCTTCGGCCGTTGGCGTTCCGCCTCCAGGCGCTGGCGGGCGATCTCGGCGTAGTCGCCGTCGAGGTCGAATCCGATCCCCCGGCGTTCCGTCCGTTCCGCCGCGACCAGCGTGGTGCCGGAGCCGAGGAACGGGTCCAGGACGACGTCTCCCCGGTAGGTGTACAGGTCGATCAGCCGCCGCGGCAGCTCGAGCGGGAACGGGGCCGGATGCTGCACGCGCCGGGCCGACTCGGGCGCGATCTTCCAGACGTCGAGGGTCGCCTCCATGAAGTCGTCGGCGCTCAGCGTCGACTTGTAGGGCAGGCCCTTCTCCTCGCGGCCCTTCGAGACCGCCCGGTCGAAGCGACCCTTGCTGGCGACGATGACTC
>JBCCFK010000271.1:0-6060 GCA_039029775.1 Actinomycetota bacterium
CTCCAGCTCGTCGGCGGCCTCGCCGTGGAGACGGCGGGCCTCGAGGGACTGGGTCACGCGCCCGAGTCCCAGCGTCTCGGGATGGAAGGCGGGACAGATGAGCCCGAGCGTGTCGCTGAGGTGGTTGCGGACCCCGACACCACCCCGGCCACCGGGGGAGGCGGCGACGACGCCGGTCGGGACCGCCGAGATGGCTCCGGAGCCATGGGGACGCGACAGCCAGTCGATCGCGTTCTTCACCAGTGCCGGCACGCTGATGTTGTACTCGGGCGTGAAGATGATCAGGCCGTCGGACACCGAGACGGACCGCTTCAGGGCGACCACGGCGTCGGGGTCACCGGCGGCCTCGACGTCGCCGTCGTACATCGGCACCTCGCGGAGCGGGACCTCCTCGAGGGTCACCGAGTCCGGAAGCAGCGACTGGGCCGACTCCATGACCTGGCGATTGAAGGAGTCGGCGCGGAGGCTGCCGACGAGGGCGACGAATCGGAGCTCGGTGGTCACTGGCGAACCTCGCGGGTCGGGGCCGTCGGGATGCGAGAGGCACCGTCATTGTGGTGGCCGCCGCGCCCGAATCCGACGTCGACGGCCACTCGGGATACGGTCCCCGGGGTGACCGACCAGCAGGACAGGCGCGCCGGCACCGGCGCGCAGGCACCAGGGACCGGCGGCGACTACGACCCCGACGCGATTCCGGTGCGCGAGGCGGCCACCGTCCTGATCATCGACGAACGGCCCGACCTGCAGGTCCTGATGCTCAAACGCAACGCCCGGTCGATCTTCGTCGGGGACATGTGGGTGTTCCCCGGTGGTGCGGTCGACGAGGCGGATCGTCACCCGGACGTCGAGGACCTGGTCGAGGGCTGGAGCGACGACAGCGCCAGCCGGCGCATCGCACGTCCGGCGGGCGGCCTGGGGTTCTGGGTGGCTGCGCTGCGCGAGACGTTCGAGGAGGCCGGCCTGTTGCTGGCGGGCGAACGCGACGGCGGCCACGTGGTGGCGATCGCGTCGGGCGACGCTCGGTTCGACCGCCATCGGGACAGTCTGAATGCCGGTCAGGCGGACTTCGCGTCGATCCTGAGGACCGAGGGCCTGACGATGCGCGCCGCCGACATGCACTACGTCTCCCAGTGGATCACGCCGCTCGGACCCCCGCGGCGTTACGACACCCGCTTCTTCGTCACCGAGCGACCCCAGACGCAAGTGCCGCTCCACGACGACGACGAGGCGGTGCACCACGAGTGGGTGAGCCCTGCGGACGCGATCGAGGCCAACGTGCGCGACGAGATGGTGATGATGACCCCGACGGTCGCCATGCTGCAGCGCTTGGCGACCTTCGGTTCCGTGGACGAAGCGATGTCGAGTGCGTCCGCGGCGGGCCCCGAGCACGACGAGGCGATCCGCATTCGCTTCGACGACGACGGCCCGCACCGGATCGCGTTCCCGGCCGACCCGGACTACGCAGATGCCGATCCGAAGGCAGAGCACGGCGTCATCAGTTGGCCGGCCGGGACGCTTCCGATCCCCGGCCGTCGCTAGCTCGGCTCAGTCGTCCGCGTCTGCGTCGTCGGCCTCTGGCCCGGGCTCGACGTCGTCCGCGTCGAGATCATCGGCTTCCCCGTCGACCTCGCGCTCGTCCTCGTCGACATCGAGGTCGTCGTCGGCCTCGTCCTCGGCGGCCTCTTCTGCCTCTGCCTCCAGCTCTTCGCGGATGCGTTCGGCGTTCGCCGCCATGTTGTCGAGGTCACCGGCGGCGGCGAGCGCCCCGGCGAGCAGAGCCGCACGGTCGTACACGAGGCTGAAGTAGTGACGGGACGCGTTCTCCTGGCCGGGAATCGGCGCGCGGCCGAGCGACGTGGCCACCGCGGCGGTGTCGGGCGTGTCGAGGTCGAAGCTCTCGGGGATCACGAGCTGGTCGCGGTCACCCCAGTACTTGAGCGGGTCCACCCGTTTGGATCGGCCGCGCCCCCGGCTCTTGCGCTTCTTGGCCTGCTGCTTCGACCCGCCGCGTTTGTTGTTCGAGGATCCGTTGCGCTCGCTCATGCCCGAACCTGCTCGCTCTCGCCGTCGTCGGACGGCTCGGCGGTCATCAGCTGGGTCGAGTCGATCCCGAGGACCTGCTGGAGCTGATCGGCGTCGAGATCGCCGATCGAGCTGGACTTCGGCAGCACGAGGTTGGCGATCTGGCGCTTGCCCGCCACGACTTCCTCCACCCGTTCGTCGACGGTGCCCGGGCACACGAGTCGGTGGCAGATGACGGTGTTCTTCTGCCCGATCCGCCACACACGGTCGCGGGCCTGGTCCTCGACGGCCGGGTTCCACCAGCGGTCGTACAGGACGACGTGGTTCGCGGCGGTGAGGTTGAGGCCCGTGCCGCCGGCCTTGAGCGACAGGACCATGGCCCCTGCACCCTCGGAGGCCTGGAACTCGTCGACCATCCGATCCCGTGCGCCGCGGCCGAGACCGCCGTGGTAGCAGCGGATCTCCTTCTCGTAGCGCTCGGACAGGTACGTGGCGAGTCGTTCGCCCCAGGTCGCGAAGTGGGTGAAGATCAGGACCTTCTCGTCCGCGGCGAAGACGTTCTCGAGGATCTCGTTGAGCCGCGCGAGCTTGCCCGAACGGTCGTCGAGCTCGCCGCCGTCGTCCTCGTAGTTGACCGGGTGGTTGCAGATCTGCTTCAGCGCCGTGATGGCCGCAAGGACCGCGCCCTTCCGCTCCGGCGAGCCCTCGTCGTTCGCCGTAGTGTCGACGACGAGGCTGTCGACCACGGCCTGGTAGAGCCCGATCTGTTCCGGCGTCATCGCGCAGTGGTCGAGCTCGTCGATGCGGTCGGGGAGCTCGGCGGCGATGGCGGGTTCGGCCTTCGTGCGGCGGTAGACGAGGATGCCGTTCAGTGCCTTCAGCGCGTCCTCGTTGCCGAACTTGGACTTCGCGTCCGGTGTGAGCTGGGAGACGAACTGCGCCCGAGGCCCGAGCAGGCCGGGGTTGGCCCAGTCCATGATCGACCAGAGGTCGCCGAGGCCGTTCTCGATCGGGGTGCCGGTGAGGGCCAGGCGGGTGCGGGCATTCAGACGTCTGAGTTGCTGGGAGGTCTCGGCCAGCGGGTTCTTGATCGCCTGGGCCTCGTCGAGCACCACCTTGCCCCACGTGATCTCGGCGAGCTGGTCCATGTCGCGAACGGCCGTGCCGTAGGTCGTGATGACCAGGTCGGCCTTCTCGAACGCGTTGCGGAGACGGACGCCCTTCTGACGGTTCGGCCCGTGATGCACGATCACGTCCACGTCGGGAACGAACCGGCGGGCCTCCGCCGCCCAGTTCCCGACCACCGCGGGCGGGGCGACCACGAGACCGGTGCCGTGCCGGGCCGACGTGCGCAACGCAGCCAGGGTCGTCGGCGTCTTGCCGAGGCCCATGTCGAGCGCAAGGCATCCACCAAGGCCCGCCGCGTCGAGGAACTCCAGCCAGGCGAGGGCATCGGCCTGGTAGCTGCGGAGCTCACCTTCGAAGCCCTCAGGGGCGGTGTCCGGGTCCTCGGGAAGGTCGCCGACGCTGCGGAGCAGTTCCGCTGCCCAGCCCTCGCCCATGATCGAGATGCCGGCGCCGAACGGGTCACCTTCGAGTCCGAGCGCATGGCGCAGCATGTCCGCGCCGGTCAGCTGGGTCTGGTCGGCGCGTTCGGCGAGCGCCGCCGCGGCCTGGGCCAGGTCGACCTTGTCGAGTTCGATCCACTGACCGCGGCTCTTCACGAGTGGGCGAGCCTCTGAGGCCAGCCTGGTGATGTCCGCGGCCGTGAGCTCGACGTCGTCGAAGACGGCCGACCACCGCACGTTCGCCAACTGCTGCGCACCGACGACGGTGTCCTGGGCCTCGTCGGACGTGAGGCGCAGCGACGGCGTCGCCTTGCGCTTGGAGAGTGGCGGGACACGGACGTCGAAGCCCGCTCGTGTGAGCAGCGGGCCGCCCCTGGTCATCAGCTCCCAAGCCTCGTCCTGGCTCAGAATGACCTCGCCTCGGCGCCGACCACCGGGTCGCAGGAGCTCGGGGAACAGGCGCTCGATACGCGACAGCTGTGCGCGCACCGACTTGGCCCGCGAACCCGAGCGCGTCGCGAGCGTCACCTCCACGGGCTCGAGCGCGCCTTTGTCGGCGGGCACCAGGACCGCGGCGTGCCACGCGCCGGCATCGTCTGGCGGGTCGAGCTGGATGACCAGGCGCATGTCGTTGGTGCCGCGGACCGGCTCGGACCACTGGTTCAGCTTGCGGACGACCTCGGCCGCGAGCAGGTTGGGCGCCTTGAACGCCGTCCCGTCGAGGCGGCAGAGGATCGTCTCGCCGACGTCGGCTCTCGTGCGCGTTTCCGGGGGTGCCGCGGGGGTCTCCAGCTGACCGGCGGCGGTTCGTACGATCGAGTCGGCCAGATCCGCCAGGACCTGGCCGGCGAACTTGCGTCGGTCCTGATCCTGCTGGCACGCCATGGACGTGCCGGGGACGCCGTCGACGAGCTGCGTCAGCCGGTCGGTGTCGATCAGGACCGGCTGCCAGCGGACGGAGTACGTGCCATCGTCGCCCTGGTTGCGCCGTGCACCACGGAACTGGACCAGCTGAGGCACGACCCGGCCGATGGCGACCATCTCGACCGCCATCGCGGTGGCGAGCCCCATCCAGACCACCGAGACCCCCAGGCGCTCGTCGTGAACGTGCGAGCCGAGATCGACCAGCCAACCGAGGGTGGACTCGAGCGGTGCTGCCACGGTCGGGGCGCTGCGGCCGCCCGGGAGCTTGAGATCATCGCGCTGGGACCAGGCGATGTTGCCGGCACCGGCATCGGCGAGCCGTTCGAGCAGATCCTCGTGAGCCAGCGCTTCGGTGTTGTGGCCCGCCGCCCACGCGACGAGGCGACCTTCCTGCCACGACAGCTGCAGCTGCACCGTGCCGACGACGGTCGGCTCCTCGGGCTTGCGCTGCTGCGCCTGCTTCTTCTTCGGCTCGGGTGGCGGACCGATCAGCTCGGTGAGGACCTGATCGATGCGATCGCTCTCGGCCTCGAGGTCGTCGAGGACGACGCTGCGGGTCGGACCGCGGTAGCGGCGTTTCGCCCGGTTGAACGCCTCGTCGTTGTCGTCGAGCAGACGGAACAGGGCCATCACCCACGCGGATCGGTTCGCCTCGAGGAAGGACACGTCGTCGGCGGACGCGCGGCCGTCGAGATGTGCGTGCACGACTCGGTCGAACTCAGCCGACATGAGCGCTGTCGGTGGGCTGGTGATGGAAACGGCGTTCTCCTCGGGGATCGACGGTGTCGGCTGACCCGATCACCGTGTCTTGGCGGCCGGGCTCCGACCGCATCGACGCCGAACCCGGAGATTCGGCCTCGCGCACCGGGCCTATCGGACCGGGAAAGCGCGGTGTCCGGCGGAACCCCCCACCGGACGATGACCGCAGTGTAGCGGGTCGTCATCCCGATTCGGCCATCCCGCGCTCCCGCACCGCCGACGGTACGCTCGCCCGCCATGGACGTACGTGACAGGAACGTGATCGTGACCGGCGGAGGCTCCGGCATCGGCGAGGCGCTGGTGAAGGCCTGCGCCGCGGCCGGTGCGGCCCACGTCGTGGCCGCCGATCTGGACGGAGACAACGCGGCTCGAGTGGCCGCCGAGGTCGGCGGCACCGGAGCGCAGCTCGATGTGCGCGACGAGGACGCCATCGTCGATCTCGTCGCCCGGACCGAAGAGGCCCATGGACCGATCGGCGTCTTCGCGTCCAACGCGGGATTCGTCACCACCGCGGGCCTCGAGGACGCCAACGAGCGCATCCAGGCGATGTGGGAGGTCCATGTGATGTCCCACGTCTATGCGGCCCGTGCGGTGATCCCGCAAATGGTCGCGAACGGCGGTGGCTACCTGCTCAACACCGCGTCCGCGGCCGGCCTGCTGACCCAGATCGGGTCGCTCGCGTACTCCGTCACCAAGGGGGCGGCCGTGTCGCTCGCCGAATGGCTCGCGGTCACCCACCACCACCAGCTTCTTGAAGCACCCAGCCCGACGTCCCAAAGGCAACGCC
>JBCCFK010000272.1:0-6047 GCA_039029775.1 Actinomycetota bacterium
CACCGATTCCGAGGCGATCGCGCTCGAGGTCACCGAGGCCGCCATCGAGAAGGTCCTCGAGGTCCGCGACGCCGAGGACGACCCGGAAACGCTCGGTCTGCGCGTCAAGATCGTCGGTGTCAGCGGTCCGGAGTTCGCCTACGACCTCGCCTTCGAGAGCCTCAGCGACGCCGAAGAGGGCGAGCTGGTCTACGAGGTCGGCGAGGGGCTGATGGTGATGGTGCCCGGAGACAGCATCATCAACCTGACCGGGGCCACGCTCGACCTGCCGTCCAACCCGATGCAGGGTGGGCTGGTCATCCGCAACCCCAATCGTCCGAACCCGCTCGAGGGCCAGGACATCGAACTCACCGGCACGCCTGGCGAGAAGCTCCAGCAGCTCCTGGACCGGCACATCAATCCGTCCCTCGCCGCCCACGGCGGCTACGCCGAACTGGTGAAGATGGAGGACACGGTGGCCCACATCCTCATGGGTGGCGGCTGCCAGGGCTGCGCCATGTCGGCCGCCACGCTGCGCCAGGGCATCGAGGTGATGATCGCGGAGGCGATCCCCGAGATCACCGAGATCGTCGACGTCACCGATCACGAAGCCGGCGAGAACCCGTTCTTCGAGTGACCCGTCCCGCATCGCGGGTGGTCCCAGCTGGTTGACTGGCGGGGTGAACACGCCTGCGCCGGGTCCCTCCGACACCGACTATCTCCGTCGAATCCTGACCGCCGAGGTCTACGACGTCGCCATCGAGAGCCCGCTCGATCCGGCCCCTCAACTGTCAGATCGGACCGGCAACACCGTCCTGTTGAAGCGCGAGGACCTACAGCCGGTCTTCTCCTTCAAACTCCGGGGTGCGTACAACAAGATGGCCAAGCTGTCGGCCGACCAGCGAGCGCGCGGCGTGATCGCCTCGTCGGCCGGCAATCACGCCCAGGGTGTGGCGCTCGCCGCAGCGCAGCTCGGGTGCCACGCCGTGATCGTGATGCCCGAGACCGCCCCACGGGTGAAGATCGAGGCCGTCCGCGACCGCGGGGCGGAGGTCGTTCTCCACGGCGAGACCTACAGCGACGCGCAGGACCATGCGCGAACGTTGATGGACGAGCGCGGCCTGACGTTCGTGCATCCCTTCGACGACCCCGACGTCATCGCCGGCCAGGGCACGATCGCCATGGAGATCCTGCGCCAACACACCGGGGCGATCGATGCGGTGTTCGTCGCCATCGGCGGCGGCGGCCTGATCTCGGGGATCGCCACCTACCTGAAGCAGCTGAAGCCCGAAATCAAGGTGATCGGCGTGCAGACCGAGGACTCGGACGCGATGGCCCGCTCGGTCGAGGCCGGCGAGCTGGTCGAACTCGCCGACGTCGGCCTGTTCAGCGACGGCACCGCGGTCCGCAAGGTCGGCGAGGAGACGCTCCGCCTGGTGTCCACCCACGTCGACGAGATCATCCGGGTCGACACCGACGCCGCCTGTGCGGCGATCAAGGACGTGTTCACCGACACCCGTGCGATCCTCGAGCCGGCCGGAGCGCTGGCGATCGCCGGACTCAAGCAGTACGTCGAACGCACCGGCGTCACCGGTCAGACACTCGTCGCCGTGGCCTGCGGCGCCAACATGAACTTCGACCGCCTGCGCTTCGTGTCCGAACGAGCCGAGATCGGCGAGCACCACGAGGCGGTCTTCGCCGTGACCATCCCCGAGGAGCGGGGTTCGTTCCGCCGCTTCTGCGCCCAGATCGGCGACCGCTCGGTCACCGAGTTCAACTACCGCATCGGCGACGCCGCCGAAGCCCACGTGTTCGTCGGCGTCGAGATCAGCGGCAGCGACGAGGTGACCGAGATCGCGGCCTCCTTCGAGAGCGCCGGGTTCACCACCCTCGACCTCACCGACGACGAACTCGCGAAACTGCACCTGCGCCACCTCGTCGGCGGCAAGTCGGCGCTGGCGTCGGACGAGGTCCTCTACCGCTTCGAGTTCCCCGAGCGCCCTGGAGCGCTGTTGCGGTTCCTCGAGACCATGAACCCCAGCTGGAACATCTCGCTCTTCCACTACCGGAACCACGGCGCCGACGTCGGGCGGGTGCTCGTGGGCATGCAGGTCCCCAACGGCGACCACGGAGACTTCGACCGCTTCCTGGCGGAACTCGGCTACCGCCACTGGAACGAGACCGACAACCCCGCCTACAAGCTCTTCCTCGGTTGACGCCGGACGAAATCGGCCCGATGCGGCGCTGACGCCACCTACTGTCGGGACATGGCACCGGTGGCGAGAGAGCCCACGGCCGACGATGCGATGGGGATCGGCCGTGTGCACGTCGAGACCTGGCAGGCCGCGTATCGCGGCGACATGCCCGACGAGTTCCTGGACTCGATGTCCGCCGCCGAGCGCGGCCGGCAGTGGCGGGAGGCGATCGAGAACGGGCCGCTGCCGCGCCGGAAGCGGCTCGTCACCGACGCCGACGGCGACATCTCGGGTTTCTGCATCTGTGGCCCGGCCGCGTTCGACGAGGCGCCGGCCGACGTCGGCGAGGTGTACGCCATCTACGTCCATCCCGACCACTGGGACTCCGGCGCCGGCCGGGTGCTCATGGTCGCGGCCCTGGACTTCCTGCGCTCGGCCGACTTCGCCTCGGCGGTGCTGTGGGTCCTGCCCACCAACGAGCGGGCGAAGCGGTTCTACGAACGCGGCGGGTGGGTCGAGGACGGCATCACGAAGAACGAGGAGCTGTTCGGGCTGGAGATCCCCACACCCGCTACTCGATCGCCCTGTGAACCTCAGGAGGCGAGGCGTCCTCGCTCGACGAGCACGGCCTCCAGCTCGGCCAGCGAGGACACCACGACATCCGCGAGGTCGGTGGTCTCCGGTGTGACCGCGGCCGTCGAGCCGGCCCCGGTGACGAGCACGGTCTCCATCCCTGCCGCACGACCGGCGTGCAGGTCGTGGGCCGTGTCGCCGATCATGATCGCCTCGGACGGCTCGACGCCCAGGCGGCGTGCTGCCTCGAGGACCATGCCCGGCTCGGGCTTGGCCCCGTGCCCGGAGTCGGAACCCATGACCACGTCGAACAGGTCGGCCCACCCGAGGATCTCGAGCTGATCGATGGCGATCTGCTCCCAGTCGTTGGTGGCCACCGCCAGCCCGACGCCTCGGCCCCGCAGGGAGGTGAGGAGATCCGGGAGACCGTCGGCCGGGACCGTCGAATCGTTCGCCGCGACCATGCACGCGGCGCCGAACTCCTCGATGTCCACATGTGGCTCGAGCGCCGCGAAGATCACGTCGTTGGTCTCGGCCACGAAGATCGAGTCGGGTCGGATCGTGTCGGTGACGAGGTCGTAGCCGATCGCGTCGGCAGCGGCCTGCAGTGTGGCCTCGTCGGACGTCGCCGCCCGCAACCCCGCACCGGTCGCCGGATCCCACGTGGCGTGGAAGTCGACCAGCGTGCCGTCCTTGTCGAAGATCGCTGCCCTGAGTGGGGCGCTCACCGGTCCTCCAACTCCTCGCTCAGCTCCAGCCATCGGTCCTCTGCCCGGGCGAGTTCGGCCTGCGCCGCCGAGAGATCATCGCCCAGGACGCGGAGCTGCTCGTGGTCCGACGCGTGGTCGACGAGCTCCTGGTTGAGCCCGTCGATGCGTTTCTGGAGTCGATTCATCGCCTTGTCGGTCTCCTTGAGGTCGTGACGGATGGTGCTGACCGACCGTCCCGACGCCGGCTTGGCACGCGGCGCCTTCGCCCCCTTCGGGGCCTTGGCCGAACCCGCGGCGACCGCCGACGCGGACTCGGCCCGACGCTTCGACGTGCGGACGCGCTGGTCGTCCTCCCAGGCGGCGAAGCCGCCCGGGTGGCGGGCCGCCCGTCCCTGCCCGTCGAGGACGAGGACATCGTCGACCGTGCGCTCGAGGAACGCACGGTCGTGACTCACGACCACGAGCGCGCCCGGCCAGTCCTCGAGGAAGTTCTCCAGCGCGCGCAAGGTGTCGAGGTCGAGGTCGTTGGTCGGCTCGTCGAGGAGGAGCACATTCGGGCGCTGCGCCAGCGTCAGGACCAGCTGGAGGCGGCGACGCTCTCCACCCGAGAGCAGCTCGATCGGCGCCCACTGGACGTCGGAGTCGAACCAGAAGCTCTCCATCAGCGCCTTGTCCTTCCAGTCCGCCTCCGACTTGCCACCGGTGACCGCCTCCCAGACGCGCTGCTTCGGGTCGAGCGCGGCGCCGATCTGGTCGTGGTAGCCGAGACGAACGGTCGGGCCGTATTCGACGACACCCTCCTCGGGCACCAGCCGCCGGGCGATCGCGTCGAGCAGCGTGGACTTCCCCGACCCGTTCAAGCCGACGATGCCGAGCCGCTCGTCGGGACCCAGCAGCAGTGTGAGGTTCCGGAACAGCCACCGGTCGTCGTGGCGATGGCCGACCTTGTGCAGTTCGACCACCTTGTCGCCGAGCCGCGGCACGTCGACGTGCAGGTTCAGCGAGCCCTCGCGGGCGGCCGCCTCGCTCTTGTGCTCGACCACCGCCTTGGCGCGCGCGATGTGCGCCTTGTTCTTGCTGGTGCGCGCAGGGGCGCCCCGACGCAACCAGGCCAGCTCCCGCTTCGCCAGGTTGCGGCGAATCTCGTCGGCGCGTGCCTCGTGCGCTTCCCTGAGATCGCGCCCCTCGAGGAACCCGTCGTAGCCGCCGTCGTGAAGGTAGGCCTTCCCGCGATCGAGCTCGAGCACCCTGGTCACCACGGCGTCGAGCAGGTGCCGGTCGTGGGCGACCATGACGATGCCACCCTTGTGGGCCGCCAGCCGCTCCTCCAGCCAGTGGATGGCGCCGATGTCGAGATGGTTCGTCGGTTCGTCGAGGATCAGAAGATCCGCCTCGGCCACCAGGACCCGAGCCAGGGCGACCCGCCGGGCCTCGCCGCCCGACAGCTCCGAGGTCCGCGCCTCGAGCTTGGGGCCCATGCCGAGGCGGTCGAGGATCGACTCGACCTCCCAGCTGTCACCGGCGACCTCGCGCACGGTGCCCTCGGGCAGCGGTGCATCCTGGTCGAGGATCGCCACCGATGCCCCGCCGCCGCGCCGGACGGTGCCTGCCTCGGGCGTCACCTCCCCGGACATCACGCGCAGGAGCGTCGACTTCCCGGTGCCGTTGATGCCGACGATGCCGATCCGGTCACCTGCGCTCACCGTGAGCGATACGTCTCGGAGCAGGTCTCGGTCGGGGCGGGTAATTGTCACGCCGGCGACGTCGATCAGGATCACGTGCCGACGCTATCGGCCACCGGTGGCGGATTCGCCGGCCCCGAGCCGAGGTCACTCACGGACCAGGCCCACGGTCCCCAGCGCTATCAGCCGGTCGTCGGCGGACGTGTCGACCAGTTCGACGTCGACCGACGCGTAGGAGTCGTAGTCGGCCAACTCCCGGGCGACGGTCCGCACCGGCCCGATGCCGGCCTGACCGACGTAGCGGATCGACAGGTCGACGGCGACCGCGTCCTCGACCGCCGACTGCGCCGCCGCCGCGAGCGTGATCGCAGTGGCGCCGCCGTTCACGGTCCCGAAGGAGTTGAGCACGTAGGGCGTCTTGTCCAGCTCGACGACACCGGGCTCGATGTGGCGCAGGCCCATCGCGGTCGCGGGCGCGTCGCCGAACCCCGCGGACGCATCGGTGAGCTCCCGTCGCTCCCCCACCGGCGGCCGTGGGTCGACCGCCTCGTCGACCGCGACACCGGAGGCATCTCGAGGGATCCGACTGAAGGTCATCACGGCGGTTCCCGCGTGGCGGGCGGGTCGCTCCTCGCCCCGCCCGTCGAACACCTCGGACCTCACCGTGACCACCCGGCTGCCGGCACGCAGCAGCCGGGTCGAGACCACCACGGGGCCCTCGGTCAGCCCGCCGCTGCGCTGAAAGGACAGGTCCGACGTGGCGCACCAGTCGGGGGCGACGTTGGCGACGGCCACCATGGCGCCGCCGATGTCGACCAGGGCACCCACGACGCCGACCTCGAGACCCAGCGCGTCTCTGGCCAGGTCCTGGAGCGGCGCAGTGACCACGAGCTCGTCCTCGGATTCCC
>JBCCFK010000273.1:0-5890 GCA_039029775.1 Actinomycetota bacterium
CCGAGGTCGATGCCTCCGTCATGGCACCCCCGCCGCCTCCACCGCCCGCCCCCACCCATGACTCGCCGCGCACCCACCGGGGGCAGCAGGACGACGAGGACGACGATGTCGAGGACGCGACCGAGGCCCCCACGGCCTGGGCCGGCGACGACGAGGCCGGGACCACGACCTCCTGGGACGCCGGCGAGAGCACGGACGCCTGGGGTTCGACCGACGAGACCCCCAGCAGCTGGAGCTCCGACGAGAGCACCGATGCCTGGTCCGACTCGACCGACGAGCCGACCGGTTCCTGGAGCGACGACGAGGCCACGACCTCCTGGGGCTCCGACGACCAGGACGACGCCACCACCTCCTCGTGGGGCTCCGACGACGAGACGACGACCTCCTGGGAGGCCGCCGACGACGACACGCCGGCCGCCACCGCTTCCTGGGGCTCCGATGACGAAGCCACCACCTCCTCGTGGGGTTCCGACGAGGAGTCGTCCGGTGAGCAGGGCTGGGGTTCGGGCGAGGACTCCTGGTCGGGCGGCGAAAGCGGCTGGGCGCCGTCGACGACGACCGATCCGTGGGCGGCCGAGCCGGCCGACGGTTCGACCGGAAGCCTCGTCACGAGCGCCGAGGTCCAGGCCGAGGAGGGCTCCTCCTTCTTCGAGGACACCGCCGACGGCGAGGCCGAGGCCGACATGGGTGACGACCCGCTCGCCGCAATGGTCCGAGAGGCCGTTGAGCGGGTCACCGACGGCGACGGCTCCAACTGATCGAGCGCCGAAGAGGCGCTCCACGAGAGATCACATCGACGACCCGGCCACTCGGCCGGGTCGTTCGCGTCCGTCCTGCCGTAACCTGAGGGGACACCGACGTTCTCCAGGGGGTCTTCCATGGGCACGGTCATCCTTTCGGGCGCACGTACGCCGATCGGCAAGCTGAGCGGCTCGTTCGCGTCCCTGAGCGGCAGCGATCTGGGTGGCATCGCCATTCGGGCTGCCCTCGAGCGCGCCGGCGTGGCGCCCGACCAGGTCGACTACGTCGTCATGGGCCAGGTGCTCCAGGCGGGGACCGGTCAGCTGACGGCGAGGCAGGCCGCGCGGCGCGCCGACATCCCGATGTCGGTCCCGGCGACGACCATCAACAAGGTGTGCTTGTCCGGGCTGAACGCGATCCATCTCGCCGATCAGATGATCCAGGCCGGTGAGGCCGAGATCGTCGTCGCCGGCGGCATGGAGTCCATGACTGGGGCCCCGTTCCTGCTCCCCGGAGCCCGCGGCGGGTATCGCTACGGCAACAACGAGATTCTCGACGCGATCCAGCACGACGGCCTGTTCTGCGCCCTCGAGTGCGAACTGATGGGCGAGAGCACCGAGCGGTACGCGGCATCGGCGTCGATCGATCGCGAGGCACAGGACCGGATCGCGGCGGCCAGCCACGATCGTGCGGCTCGCGCCACCAAGGACGGACTCCTCGCCGACGAGATCGTGCCGGTCGAGATCCCGCAGCGGCGGGGCGACCCGATCGTCGTCGACAAGGACGAGGGAATCCGGGCGGCGACCGACATGGACTCGCTGGGCGCGCTGCGGCCCGCGTTCGCGGAGGCGGGCAACATCACCGCGGGGAACGCGTCACAGATCTCCGACGGCGCGTCAGCGACGATCATCACCACGCACGAGGTGGCGGAACGCCTCGGCGTCGCACCCCTCGCCGAACTCGTCGGCTACGGCCAGGTCGCCGGCCCGGACACGAGCCTGCTCACGCAGCCGTAGAGGGCGATCGCCCAGGCGCTGGAGCGGAGTTCGATGGACCTCGGCGCGATCGACCTGTTCGAGATCAACGAGGCGTTCGCAGCCGTCTCGGCCGCGTCCATGGACGACCTGGGAATCGGCGACGACGTGGTGAACGTCAACGGCGGCGCCATCGCCCTCGGGCATCCGATCGGCGCGTCGGGCAACAGGCTGGCGCTGACGTTGGCGCACGAACTGCGACGCCGGGGAGGCGGGACCGGTGCCGCGGCCTTGTGCGGTGGCGGAGGCCAGGGCGACGCGCTGCTGCTTCGTGTCGCCGGCTGATCACCGCCGACCACACCGCGCCTGCGGGCGATCGGCCGGGCGCACCGTCGTTCGATACGGGTGTGGCGATGCGGCCGTCACAGGCGATGCGCTGTCACATTTGAGGACAGGTCGTCACAATGCCGGAATGAGCCGAAAACGCGCCTCCTGAGGCGCATTCTGCCTGCTCAGCGCCCTTTGTTACAAATGTTGCGATTCCCTCTTGACGACGTCGGCGTTACATCGTAATGTGACCGTAACGTTCGAACAGGGAACGAGTTCCCTCAAGGCGATGTTCGCCGCATCGCTTCCCGCTCGTTCCCTGTGAAAACGTCGAGGTGCCATCTTGCTGTCCTGTCGGTCTTGTCCGCCCGCGCCCGACTCAGTGAGGTGGCACTTCGGCCGTTTTCGGCCGAAGCGAGAATGCAGCGGCCGTTTTCGGCCGAAGCGAGAATGCAGCGGCCGTTTTCGGCCGAAGCGAGAATGCAGCGACGCGAGAGCGCGAATCCCGACGACTGCGGGACGGGCGCACACTACGGTGTCGGATGTGAAGTGAGACCGGAACACCCATCCGTCGCGGCGCCACCGGGCCCGCGTCGAGAGCCGGAGGTGACCCGTGTCCCGACCCACGTTCGCACTGCGCGCCGAGCGCATCTCCCTGCACCGCGGTGATCGACCCGTCCTGAGCGAGGTCGGCCTGGCCATCGGCCCCACGACGCGGATGGCGGTCGTGGGCCCGAACGGCGTGGGGAAATCCAGCCTGCTGCGCACGCTTGCCGGCCGGCTCGAGCCCGATACCGGGGTCGTGAGTCGCGATCCCGAGGACCTGCGTGTCGGCCTGCTCGACCAGGAGATCGCGCGCTCCCCCGTGCCGGTCCGCGACCATCTCGGGCAGGCCACCGGTGTTGCCGAGGCCCAGGCCCGCTTCGACGCCGCAACCCGTGCCGTTGCCGCAGGCCGGGCCGGTGCCGACGAGGTCTACGACCGGGCGTTCCGCGGATGGATGGAGACGGGCGCCGTCGACTTCGACGCACGGCTCGAGCTGGTGTTCGATCAGCTGGGCCTGCCGAGACGCATCGCAGACCAGGCGACCTCGTCGCTCTCGGGTGGCGAAGCCGCTCGGGTCGGCCTGGCCGCCCTGCTCCTCAGCCGGTTCGACGTCACCCTGCTCGACGAGCCGACCAACGACCTCGACGGCGATGGACTCGCCGTACTGGAGAGCTGGGTGGAGGGCCTGACGGGTGGTCTGGTCGTCGTGAGCCACGACCGTCGATTCCTCGAACGCTGGGTCACGTCGGTCGTCGAGATCCACGAACAGCACCACACGGCCGCCCAGTTCGGCGGTGGATGGGCGAGCTACCTGGAGGAACGCGCGGCGACGCTGGCACGCGCCCGTGCCGATCACCAGCGGTACGTGACGGAGCGAGACCGTCTCGAGACCGCGGCACAGCGCCAGCGCGAGTGGGTCGACCGCGGGGTCAGCCGCGCCCGCAAGAAGCCCGCTGACGGTGACAAGTTCCGCCGCCGGTGGGCGCTGGATCAGACCGAGCAGCTCGCGGGGCGCGCCCGAGCGAGCGCTCGGGCGGCGGATCGGCTCGAGGTGGTCGACAAGCCCTGGGAGGGATGGGACCTCCGCTTCACCGTGGCCACGACCGAGCGAAGCGGCACGGTGGTCGCTGAGCTCGAGGGCGTGGTCGTGCGCCGCGGCGACTTCGTGCTCGGGCCCGTCGACGAACGCATCGACTGGGGTGAGCGCGTCCATCTCGCCGGCCGCAACGGCACGGGAAAGTCGACCTTGATCGCCGCGCTCCTCGGCGATCTCGATCCGAGCGAGGGGCGGGTGCGACTCGGTCCATCGGTGATCCCTGGCGTGCTGGGCCAGGACCGGGGCGACCTCGGGTCAGGCGAGCGGTCGCTCCTCGACGCGTTCCCGGTCCGAGCAGACCTCGACCAGACCGAATCCCGATCGGTGCTGGCCAAGTTCGGCATCGACGCCGACGCCGTCACCCGGCCCGTGGGCACGCTGTCCCCAGGTGAGCGCACCAGAGCCCAGCTCGCGCTGTTCCAGGCGCGCGGCGTCAACTTCCTGGTCCTCGACGAGCCCTCGAACCACCTGGACCTGGCTGCCATCGAACAGCTGGAGCAGGCGTTGGAGGCCTACGACGGCACGCTGCTGTTGGTCTCCCACGATCGAGCGTTGTTGGATGCGCTGCGGATCACGCGCACCGTGGCGCTCGACTGACGAGCCGATCAGCTGCCGGCGTCGACGGCTCGGCGCCCCTCCAGAGCGCGCCCGAGCGTGAGCTCGTCCGCGTACTCGAGGTCTCCGCCGACCGGCAGACCCGAAGCGATGCGGGTCACGGTGATGCCGAGCGGCTCGAGGAGGCGGGCCAGATACATCGCCGTCGCCTCGCCCTCGATGTTGGGGTTCGTGCACAGGATGATCTCGGTCACGCTCTCGTCGCGGAGCCGGTCGAGCAGCTCCTTGACGCGCAGCTGGTCCGGCCCGATCCCGTCGATGGGATTGATGGCGCCCTGGAGCACGTGGTAGCGGCCGTTGAACTCACGGGTCCGCTCGACGGCGACGATGTCCCGGGGCTCCTCGACGACACAGATCAGGCTCTGGTCACGTCGATCGTCAGCGCAGATCTCGCACCTGATCTCGTCGCTGATGTTGAAACAGACCTCGCAGAACCGCACCTTGGCCTTGGCGTCCCTGATCGCGTCGGACAGCCGGAGCGCGTCGGCCTCGGGGAGCTTCACCAGATGGAAGGCGATGCGTTGGGCCGACTTCGGGCCCACGCCGGGCAGCTTGCCCAGCTCGTCGATCATCGTCTGGACGGCAGGGGTGTAGACCGAGACCACGTGGTCACTCGCCCGGGCCCAGCAGGCCGCCCAGGCCGCCGCCCAGCAGCCCGCCCAGGTCCAGGCCGCCCAGATCCATGCCGCCGCCCTGTCCAGCGCCGGCCTGGGCCACGACGTCGTTCAGCGCGGCCAGAACCAGGTCCTGGAGCATGTCGACGTCGTCCGGATCGACGGCGCCGGGCGCGATCGTGACCGACTCGAACTCGAAACCGCCGGACATGGTGATCTTGACCGCGCCGCCGCCGGACTGGCCCTCGTAGACCTGGGCCGCGGCCTCCTGCTGGGCGGCCATCAACTGCTCACCCATCTGCTGGGCCTGCTGGAGGATGGCGTTCATGTCGAGGGGTGGGTTCTGATCGCTCATGCGGGACCTCGAGACGGCGGGGTTCGTCCTGTCAGTCTGGCAGACGACACCGACACTTCCGCGCCAGTGTCGACCTGGATCAGGCGCCCGGTTCCGGGTCCGGTTCGATCAGCTCGGCACCGGGAAACGCCTCGGTCAACAGGTCGATTCCACCGGCTGCGTCGGCCGACGCGTCGGTCAGTGAGTCGAGGTCGATCACCTCGTCCTCGACCGGGTCCTCGACCTTCGCCACGGGTCGGTCGACCGCTCGGGCCGTGGGCGGCGGAGCGTCGCCGTCGACCACCAGTTCCAGCGCGACATCGCTGCCGACGTGGGAGGAGATGGCGGCTCGAACGTCGTCGACGCACTCCTGGCAGCGGTCGCGATGGATGGGGTTCGGGAGACCGAACACGATGCTGGCGCCGTCGACGCTGATGAACCGTCCGCCGCTGAACCGGGACTTGGCCCGGCCCGGCAGACCGGCCTTGATCTCGTCCCATGCGGCCTCGAGCGATTCGAGCGACAAACCGGTCGGCGGCGACGCCGCGGTGGGTGGCGCGGGCGCCGGCTCCGGCTCGGCTGCCGCGGCGGGCTCCGGCGCGACGGGCTCGGGCTCCGGCGCGACGGGCTCGGGCTCGGGCTC
>JBCCFK010000274.1:0-5859 GCA_039029775.1 Actinomycetota bacterium
CAGCACGTGGTGCGACTCAAGGGGGGCGATCCCTGCGTCTTCGCCAGAGGCGGGGAGGAGGCGGCGGCCCTGATCGCGGCCGACGTGCCCTTCGAGATCGTGCCGGGCATCACGTCGGCCATCGCCGCCCCGGCCTACGCCGGGATCCCGATCGAGGCGTCGGGCCACCATGCGTCGTCCTCCACGGTTTCACGGGGTCCGCCGCCGCGATGGGCCCGCTCGTCGACGGCCTGGCCGGGTTCCGTCTGGTCATTCCAGACCTTGTCGGACACGGCTCCAGCACTGCTCCGGACGACGTCGGTTACTACACGATGGAGGCCTTGGTGACGCAGGTCGACTCGTTGATCGACCGATGTGGGCTCGAGCAGGTGGCGATCGTCGGGTACTCGTTCGGCGCCCGCATCGGGTTGTCCTACGCGGTCGCCCGGCCCGAGCGGGTGCGGCACCTCGTCACCATCGGCGGCACGGCGGGTATCGCCGATCCCGCCGAAGCCGGCGCGAGGCGCGCCGCAGACGAAGGTCTGGCGCAGCTCATCGAAGAGGAAGGCGTCCCAGCGTTCGTCGACCGTTGGGAGCAAGCGCCGATCTTCGCCAGCCAACACCGCTTGCCCGATCCGGTCCGCGTCGCGATCCGTCGAGGTCGGCTGGCCAACCGGACGGTGGGGCTCGCCAACAGTCTCCGCGGTGCCGGGACCGGCGCGATGCCGCCCCTGTGGGACGCGCTGCCCGCACTGACCGTCGCGACGACCGTGGTGGCGGGTGAGCTCGACGAGAAGTTCGTCGACATCGCGGCACGGATGGTGGAGAAGCTGCCGCACGCGTCCTTGCGCATCGTGCCCGGCGCCGGCCACGCCGCCCACCTCGAGGCTCCCGAGGCCTGCCGCTCGGTGGTCAGGGCAGCCCTCGGTGGCGAGGCGGGCATCGGCGCATGATGTTCGATGTGCGGCTCGACTCCTTCCGGATCGGGCTGACCGAGCCGATCGAGACCGCTCGCGGCACGATCTTCGAGCGCGAGGGCTGGATCGTGGTCGTCCACGACGACGCCGGGCACTGGGGCCGCGGCGAGGTGGCCCCGCTGCCGGGTTGGTCGTCCATCTCGGTCGAGGAGGCTCAGGTCCAGATCGAGATCGCGGTCGGCCGGATTCGGCGAGACGGTTTCTCTGCCGCCGCCGCCGGACTGGCGCCCGAGATCAGGGCGGCGGTCGACACGGCCCGGCTCAGTCTGGATGCCGCCAGGGCCGAGCTACCGCTGTGGCGACACCTCGGCGGGCTCGACGACGAAGTCGCGGTCAACGCGCTGGTCGTCGGGGCCCGACCCGAGGATCTCGCCGCATCGGCGCGAGTCGCGATCGACGGCGGCACGACGACCATCAAGACCAAGCTCGGCATGGGCGACGATGCCGACCGCCTGGAAGCGATCGGCGGCGCTCTCCGGGACGACGTCCTCGTTCGGCTGGATGCCAACGCGGCATGGGGTGCGGCGGAGGCGGTCGACCGGATCGGAGCCGCACACCGAATGCTCGGCGACCGGCTGGAGTACGTGGAGGATCCGGTCGCCGATCTCGCCGATCTGGCCGAGGTGCGGAGTTCGGTACCCGCCCCGTTGGCGGTCGACGAGCTGGTTCGACGACCGACCGACGTCGACGCGATCGCCCGAGACGACCTGGCGGACGTCGTTGTGGTGAAACCGGCGCTCGTGGGCGGCATCACCGACACCCTCGAGTTGGCGAGCCGAACCTCAGCGGGAGGCCTCGACGTGGTGCTGTCGTCGCTCTACGACGGTCCCGTCGGGCTGGCCGCCTGGTGTCACCTGGCCGCGGCGCTCGGCGGCGACCGGGCCCACGGACTGGGCACGGCGACGCTGCTGGCCGACGCCGGCGCCGGCCACCTGGTCCCTCGCCGGGGTCGGATCAGACTCCGCTAGGCCGCTAGAGCAGCGACTTCCGGACCTTGCCGATGCCGGTGCGGGGGAATGACGCCACCACCTCGATCCGCCGCGGGAGGGCATAGCCGGGCAGCGCATCCCGGAGACGATCGCGTATCTCTTCCAGGGCCGGTGGCGGACCGGAGGTCTCGCAGACCAGCGTGACCACGTGGCCCCACTCCGGGTCCGGGCGGCCGATCACGACGCTCGGGAGATCGACGGCTCCCGTCTCGTCGATCGCTCGCTCGACCATCACGGGCCAGACCTTCTCGCCGCCGGTGACGATCACGTCACCGATCCGTCCCGACACCGTCAGGGTGCCGTCCTCGCTCAGTGCTCCCGCATCGCCGGTGCGGTACCAACCGTCGCCGTCCTTCGGGTCACTGCCGTCGCGGTAGCAGCGCAGGAGGGTGGGGGAGCGGACGACGACCTCGCCGTCGTCGACCCTCAACTCGACGCCCTCGAGCGCTCGCCCCTCGTAGACCACGCCACTTCCCGTCTCGGTCATGCCGTAGGTGGCGACGGAGTTGGCCGGACGGTCCGCAGGGATCGCTGATCCACCCAACAGGATCACGCGGAACTCGGCCGGATCGACGCGCGCCAGGGCGGCGACCACGAGCGACACGAGCGTCGCGCCGCGGCGAGCGGCCGCGATCACCCGATCGGGCTCGAATCGCTCCAGGACGGTGAGCGGTGTTCCGGTGTGCAGCGCCCTGGTGACGACGCTGAGTCCGCCGATGTGCGCGACCGGCAGACAACAGAGCCAGCCGTCGCGCGACGGGTCCGCTCCGATGGCGCTGCTGGTGATGCGAGCCGAGGCCACGATCGCGTCGTGGTCCAGCACCGCGAACTTGGGTACGCCGGTCGTGCCGCTGGTGGCAACCACCACGGCGTCCCCCGGCTCGGTCGGCCACCCGCCGGCCCGGGGCGAGGCGCCCGCATCGTCGATCACGACCGATGCGCCCGCAGCCGAGATGAGCTCGGCCTTGGCCGCGGGTGGGAGGCGTTGATCGACCGGAAGCACCGCGTCCCCCGCATCCCACGCGCTCCGCAACACGTCGACGAACGTCGGTCCCGCAGGGAGGTCTGCTGCGATCAGCTCGGGCATCGGCACCACTGTGCCAGACCCGTCGTGGCCCGGCCGGATCCCGGTGGGGGCCGAATCGCAGCGATCGGCGCACCGGGCTCCGCTACCTTGCGGCGATGTCGTCCGTGGTCTCTCGAGTCTGTGTCTTCTGCGGTTCCGCCATGGGATCGTCGCCGCGGTACGAGTCCGTCGCTCGCGACGTCGGACGACAGCTGGCCCAGGCGGGGATCGGCCTCGTCTACGGCGGCGCGAGCGTCGGCCTGATGGGCGTCGTCGCGGACGAGGCGCTGGCCGGCGGTGGTGAGGTGATCGGCGTCATCCCGGCGGCGCTCCGCGACCGCGAGATCGCGCACCCCGGCTTGAGCGAACTGCACGTCGTCGACGACATGCACCAGCGCAAGCGCAGGATGTACGACCTCTCCGACGGCTTCTGTGCCCTGCCCGGCGGCTACGGAACGCTCGACGAGGTGTTCGAGGCCGTGACCTGGAGCCAGCTCGGACTGCATGCAGAGGCCAGGGTCAAACCGGTGGTCCTGCTCGACGTCGACGGATACTGGGGCCCGCTCATCACCTTTCTGGACGGCGCGGTGGAGTCCGCCTTCGTGAAGCCCGACAACCGGACGTTGATCGGCGCGGCCGCCACGCCCCGTGACGCGTTGGCTGCGATCGCAGCCGCGGCGGCTGTGTCGAAGGGCCCAGGAGACGCCACCGCGGCTGGGTGAGCCGACCCAACGGCTCGCGCCGGCGGCTGGGTCTCGTGGCACCATCCGAGCGGCTTGAACAAGCCTTGATCCTCCGCCGAACTCGGGTAGAGCACCGCTTCCTAAGTTGCTCGCATGCGGTTCGCACGACGGTGTGCGCGACCTGCCGAGCAGGAGTTCGGAATGCGAGAGATGCCGATGATCGACAAGGGCGTACGCCGGACCTCCGTCGTCCTGGCGCTCGTGGCCGCGGCTCTGGTCGTCGCCGGCAGCCCGGCCGCGGCGGATACCGGTGGCGGCTTCGACTGTCAGCCCGGCCTCTATCAGGTCATCAGTGGCCAGCTGCGTGACTTCAACCCGGGAGCGGGCACGTTCGACCCCATGGGTCCGGCCCATGGTGATCGGTACAACGCGATGGGTTACCGAATCGCCGATGACTATCTCTACGCATTCGAACGCGGCGGGACCGACCTGCTGAGGATCTCGGCGGACGGCACCGTGGTCGACATGGGTCAGGTCGCGATGTCGGCGACCAGCCCGTACACCGGGGACTTCGGTCCCGACGGCCGGCTCTGGGTCTCTCGGGGCGGAGCCAACTGGTACGCGATCGACGTGGACACGCTCGAGGCCGAGCCGATTCCGTACTTCGGTGCGAGCGAGGCGGTCGCCGACGTCGTCCTGATCGGCGGCGTCTTCTGGGGTGTCTCGGCGAGCGGGCGCCTGTGGTCGTTCGACCCAGGAACCCAGACGCAGTCGGTCACCACCGGCGTCGTGGACGGTCTGGAGCCGACCACCGGGTACTTCGGTGCCGCATGGACGGCAAACGAGGGGCAGCTCTACGTCAGCCGCAACAGCGGTTTCCTCTACCAGATCACGGGCTACCTGACGGCTTCGCCGCTCGCGACGGAGATCGCCGATCATCCGGCGACCAACAGCAACGACGGCGCTTCGTGTCCGAATGCACCTGCCCCCGAGGGGGTCACCGTGATCGAGGACCCGACCGTGCCCGAGCCGACGCCGACGCCCATCCCGACGCCGGCCCCGACCCCCGAGCCGGCCGGCGGCGAGTCCTACGAGATTCCCGATGCGGGCCTCGGTGAGGGACCGAGCTGTCCGCTGAGCCCCGATGTCGTGCGAGCGCCGCCCGTCTCGGTGGGCGAGGTCACCTCGGTCGACGAGGCGACGGTGATCTATGACACGGGCTTCGACCAGCAGAGCGCCGACTGGACGATCCGGTCGGGCAGCTGGCTGATTCGGGACGGCAGTCTGTCCCAGATCGAGGACTGCGGCGACGACCTCGCCGTCCTGTTGCAGAGCGCACCCGTCGAGCACTTCTCGTGGGAGGCGACCATGCGATTCCGTACGGCGGATCTCCAGGGTGGCCTCCTGTTCAACCAGAGTTCGGGCAGCACCCGGAGCGGCGCCAGCATCGTCGAGATCGTGGACCAGGGCAGCTTCCTCCGCTGGGGTCACTACGACGTGCAGGGCTACTACACGTACCAGGGCGGCCTCGCGATCCCGACCGTCAGCGTCGGGCAGTCGGTCTCGCTGCGGGTCCAGGTTCACGAGGACAAGGCGCTGGTCTTCATGAACGGCGTCCAGATGGGGCTCATGGACACCTTCAACCCACGCGGCTACGTCGGTCTGGTGGCCTCGCACAGCGGTGTCGACTTCGACAGCGTGACCCTGGTGAAGCTGCCCGAGGCGGACCTCGGATCCGACCCCGCCGAACCCACAACCGAGCCCGAGGTGGCACCCACGCCCGAGCCCTCGTCCGAGCCGGAGCAGTAGGGCCGGACCAGCGTTTACCGGATCGGCCGGGCATGTCCCACCCGGCGGATCCCGACGAGGCCAGGGCCGTGCGCCCTGGCCTCGTCGCGTCATGTGACGCACGCCACTTAGCAAACGCTTGAAATAGTTTGCACAACTCCCTAGGGTGATCATTGTTCACCCCAGCTGAGTCGCTCAGCAGAAGCAAGGAAGACCCCCATGCCGTCCGTTCTCGACACCGCCAAGGAAGCCACCTACGCCGCTGTCGGCCTCAACGCATAATCTATGGTTTTGGCGGTCAAAATGAGAAAGTTACAACAGGATGCTTGCCAAAAATACTTGGTGATTCGGTATGTGACACTAGGGTTACAAAAGAA